>NZ_JBEYXZ010000013.1:134667-149316 GCF_040645305.1 Streptomyces sp. NPDC046831
GTCGGCGCGAGCGCGTCGGAGGGCGCTGGCGAGGACGCCGTGCGGCGGGGCGGCCTCATCGGGCACGCCGGAGCGGCGGGCGCAGTGGAGCGAGGGCGCGCGCCGTCTCGCGGACGGATTCGAGCGGGGCGGGACGGCTGCCGGCGGGGCCGCCGGGCAGGGCCGGTCCGGAGCCGACCGCACCGATGCCGCCGACGGCCTCGCCGACGGTGCGGTCCTCCTCCGCGACGAGGGAACGGGCGTCTCCATCGCACCTCTCGTCGTCGTTGCCGTGGCCGCCGCGCGGCGGCCCGGCCAGCCTACCGGGCGGCGTTTGCGACGGTCGGGGCCCCTTGTCCGGCCGGGGTGGAGCCGTTCGTGATCATCGCGCGCCACCAGGTCCTGACCGATCGGGACGTGGCGGACCACCTGAGCGAGCACGTCGAGGAGCTGGTCCTCGACCACCTCGCCATCGGCGTGGACCCGGGGGCCGCCGCGCTGAAGCGGACCGTGACGGAGACGGTCAACGAGAACCTGGCCCCGATCCGGGCCCGCCGCGCCGAGTACGCGCGGGACCGCGCCCGCATCCGCCGGACGCCGCGCGAGGGCAACGAGCCGGCCGGGGCCGTGGCCGACGCCACCCTCGCCGAGGTGCGCGCCGCCACGAACAGCGACTACTGACGGCCGGCCCGGGACCCGGGTCCCCGCCGTCCGCGCTGTTCCGGGTCGGTGTGCCACCGCCGGGTTCCTGCCGCCCGGTCCTTCCGGGCCGCGCAGGGGCGCATGCCGCCCGGCAGTCCGGGGAGACGGAACGAGTACCGGCCGATCCTGCCGGGCGGTCTCCGCACGCGGCGGCCGCGCGGACGCCGCGCGCTCCGGGAACCGGCCGGTGTGGCGGGGGTCACAGCCGACGCCAACGAGCACACACGCAGCGGGAGTCCTTGAAAGTATGATCAAGCAATGTCTGACATGACCGAGACCACGCCCGGTTGGCTGAGTCACGACGAGCTGGAGATGGCACGCGCCCGCATGCCGATCCTCTACGTCGAGGCGATCCCGGTGCGCGTCGACGACAGCGGCGAAGTGACCAGCATCGGCCTGCTCCTCCGTATCGGCCCGGACGGAACGGTCAGCCGGACCCTGGTCTCCGGCCGGGTGCTGCACCACGAGCGTGTGCGGGACGCCCTGCTGCGCCACCTGGAGAAGGACCTCGGGCCGGTGGCGCTGCCCCGGGTGCCGTCCTCGCTGCAGCCCTTCACCGTCGCGGAGTACTTCCCGACGGCGGGCATGACGCCGTACCACGACCCCCGGCAGCACGCCGTGTCGCTCGCCTACATCGTCCCGGTGGCCGGCGACTGCCGCCCCCGGCAGGACGCGCTGGACCTGGTCTGGTTCAGCCCGCAGGAGGCCCTTTCGCCCGCGGTGCAGAGCGAGATGCCGGGCGGCCACGGGGTCCTGCTGAAGCAGGCGCTCGCCCACGTCGGCCACGTGTACTGACCGCCGCCGGGCGGTCCGCGGCGCCAGGGACGACGAAGGCCGCCCTCTCCACGGAGAGGGCGGCCTTCGGTCCGACGATGCCGTCGGGACGACAGGATTTGAACCTGCGACCCCTTGACCCCCAGTCAAGTGCGCTACCAAGCTGCGCCACGTCCCGGTGCCCGTCTGACCTGGGGTTTCCCCCGACCCGACGTGCAGGAAAACAATACCGCACTCGGGTCGGTGGTCGCGCACCCGTTTCCGCCGTGGCCCGGTCGCCCGGTCGGCCGCCCCGGCCGGCCGGGGTGAGGCGGGACTTGACCTCAAGTCCGCTTGAGGTCACACGATCGACCGCATGACGACCACCGACGAACCCGGACGCACGCACACGTACGCCGACCTGCCCCGGCTGATGGGCCTGATGACGGGCGACGAGAAGCACGGCCCCGCGGCCACCTCCACGCTGGACGTGCTCTGGGTGCTCTACGACCGCGTCCTGCGGACCGGCCCCGGGCACCGGGACGACCCCGAACGGGACCGCTTCCTGCTGTCCAAGGGACACGGCCCCATGGCGTACTACGCCGTCCTCGCCGCGAAGGGGTTCGTGCCCGAGGAGTGGCTGCCGGACTTCGGCACGTTCCACTCCCCGCTCGGGCACCACCCGGACCGCACGCTCGTGCCCGGCGTGGAGATCGGCAGCGGGTCGCTGGGACACGGACTGCCGATCGCCGTCGGCGCCGCGCTCGGGCTGCGCGCCCAGGGTCTGCGCCGGCCGCGCGTGTGGACGCTGGTCGGGGACGCCGAACTGGACGAGGGCAGCAACCACGAGGCGATCGCCTTCGCGGGCCCCATGGGGCTCGACCGGCTGCACACCGTCGTCGTCGACAACTCCTCCGCCAGCCACGCGCGCCCCGGTGGGATCGCGGCCCGGTTCGAGGCGGCGGGCTGGTCGGTGGTGACCGCCGACGGGCGCGACCACGACGCGCTGCACGCCGCCTTCACCGCCCCGCATCCGGGCCGCCCGCACGCCGTCGTGGCGCGGGTCGAGCCGAAGAGCGCGTGACGTCCCGCTGCGTGCCCTCACCCTCCCCGTCCGGCCGTCCCGGCGTCCTCCGCCCCGCTCCGCCACGTCACCGGCCTCGACCTCGACCTCGACCTCCCGAAAGGACCGCTCGTCATGGACACCATGCGTGACCGCTTCGCCCCCGTCGTCTCCCGGCTGCTCGACGAGGATCCGCGGGTGACGGTGGTCCTCGCCGAGATCGGCAAGGACGGCTTCGCCGAGGCGCGGCGCAGGCATCCCGACCGGGTGATCAACGTCGGCATCCGCGAACAGCTCCTCGTCGGGGCGGGCGCCGGGCTGGCGCTGACCGGGATGCGGCCGGTGCTGCACACCTTCGCCAGCTTCCTCGTGGAGCGGCCCTTCGAGCAGGTCAAGCTGGACCTGGGGCACCAGGGCGCGGGCGCGGTGCTGGTGAGCGCGGCCGCCTCCTTCGACTGGCCGGCGGGCGGATACACGCACATGGCTCCCGGGGACGTGGCCCTGCTCGACACCCTGGACGGGTGGACCGTCCACGTGCCGGGGCATCCCGACGAGGCGGAGACGCTGCTGCGGCACGCGGTCGCGGCGGGCGACGACAAGGTGTACGTGCGGCTGTCCGTCCAGTCCAACACGGCGGGTCTGGCGGTGGACGGCGCGCACTTCCTGACCGTCCGCGAGGGCCGCTCGGGGGTCGTGGTCGCCGTCGGCCCGCTGCTGGACGCGGTGCTCGACGCGACGGAGGGCCTCGACGTCACGGTGCTGTACGGGACGACCGTCCGCCCCTTCGACGCGGCCGCGCTGCGCCGGGCCACGGCGGCGGCCGGAACCGACGTGGTCCTGGTCGAGCCGTACCTGGCGGGCACGTCGGCCGCGGCCGCCGGTGAGGCGCTGGCCGACGTCCCGCATCGCGTCCTCGGGCTCGGTGTGGGCCGCCGCGAGCTGCGGCGCTACGGCCGGGTGGAGGAGCATGCCGCCGCCCACGGCCTCGACGCCCGGTCGCTGCGGGAGCGGATCACGGCGTTCCTCGGGAGCCGGCGGGCGACCGTACGGGCGTAGGCGTGCCCCCGGCCCCTGCGGACCGGCCGCCGCCCTGCCGTGCCGCGGCAAGCCGCGCCGACCGTGTGTGCCGCCGCCCCGGCGCCTCAGGCCGGCACGCCGTCGGGGGCGCCTTCCGCGCGGTCGCCGTGCATGTCCCTCCGCGCCGGCTTCCTGCCGGCCTGCGGCCCGGCGGCGCCCGGTCGCCCGTGACCACTCGTCCGGACCGCTCGCCGGTCCGCTCGTCGCGGGTCAGGCTGTCCTGGGTCGGCCCGTCGCGGGTCAGCGCTCATCGGGGGCCTCCACTGGTCGTCGACGTTCGCCCGGGCGGCGGCCGTCCCACGTGCCGCGCGCGCCACGTGGGTGCCGGAGCGCCCGCCCGTCGTGGGTCCGCACCCGTCGGCAGGCTCCGCGGCACTCCCTCCCCGGCCGTTCCGCGTCGTGCGCGACCGCAGCCGGAGCCCCCTCCGCCCCGGCTGCCGTACCTGACCAGGGATCATGCCATGGGCCACCGAAAGTGCCCGAGGGTTCGTCAGCGGGCGGTGGGCAGTCCCAGGCCGGGGTGGGCCTCCAGGAGCCGGGGCGGGGCGGCCTGGCGCCAGGAGTCGGCGAGGATGTCGCGCAGCTCCGTCTCGTCCTCCAGCGCGGCCAGCCGGGCCCGCACCCACGCGAAGCCCGCCTCGTGGTCGGCGACCCAGAACTTCTCCGGCTCGGCCAGCACGAGTTCGTCCCGCTCCTCCTTGGGGCAGCGCACGGCGACGGACGTCTCGTCCTCCGGCAGCGTGGCGAACATCTTCCCCCCGACCCGGAACGTGGGCATGCTCCAGGCGATCTTCTCCGTCGTGTCGGGCAGCGACAGCGCGACACGGCGTACGTCTTCGGCGTCCGGCATGCGTCGTACGCTAGCCGCCGCCACTGACACTCATCCGGTACCGGCGGCCGCTCCCACGGGTTTGCAGTAGATCGTGGTGGGCCGCAACTGCCCGGCGGGGTCGGCCGCGTAGTCGGGGATCGTCCCGACCCGCGTCCAGCCGGCCGAGCGGTACAGGCGCTCGGCGGGGCTGCCGGTCTCCGTGTCCAGGTGGAGCAGGGTGACGCCCGCGCCGGCGGCCGCCTCCTCGGCGGTGGCCAGCAGCCGGCGGCCGAGGCCCTGTCCGCGGGCGTCCCGGTGCACCATCAGCTTGACGACCTCGGCGCGGTGCCGGCTGTTGGGCATGCCCGCGAAGGCGAGGCCGACGGTGCCGGCCACCCGGTCCCCGTCGTACGCCGCCCACACCGCTTGCCGGCCGGCCGCCACGCCCGCGGCACGCTCCCGCCACCAGGCGGCCGCGTCGGCGTGGCCGAGGGGCGCGAGGAACCCGACCGACGCGCCGCCCGCCACCGTGTCGGTGAGCAGGCCGGCCAGCCCGTCCAGCCCGGCCAGCAGCCCGGGGGCGTCCAGGAGGCGCAAGGTCGCCGTCACGGCCGGACCACCGCCAGGACGTACCGCGCGTCCGCCGGGCCGGCGCACCTGAAGCGCGTCGGTCCCCACACCCGCAGCCGCCGGCAGTTCCCGGCGTCCAGGCGGTGAGCCACGTCCCGCGCGGTCACCTCCAGGGCGCCCTCCAGCACCCAGATGTGCTGTTCCGGTCCGGGTACGGGCGGGCCGTCGTAGGCGAGATCGGTCCCGGCGGCGAGGCCTCCCCCGACGAGTTCGCCGCGCAGCCCGGCGTGCGGGGGCGACACGGACCGGCGCACGAAGCCGGCGGCGCGGTCCTCCCCGACCGGCTGCTCGGCGGCCCGCACCAGCGGCGCGTGCTCCGCCTCGACCTCGCTGAGCAGCTGGGAGATCGTCCGCCCGTACACCCGGCACAGCCGGTTGAGCGGCGAGGCGGTCGGGCTGGTCTCCGGCCGCTCGGCCCGCGACAGCGTCGACCGGCTCCCGCCGCTGCGTTCGGCCAGTTCCCCCAGCGACCAGCCGTGTGCGGTGCGCGGCTCGGCGAGGCGGGCAGCGAGACGGGCGTCGACCGGTTCCGGTGCGGTCGCCGGTGATCCCGGATCCTGTTTCATGGCCGGGAAGGTATCCCGGACAGGAAACGCCGGGGTTACCGGAGGCTCACAGCCGCCGGTGGCCGTCCCTGCGCCCGTGCCGCGTCGTCCAGGGCGTCGAGCACCGGACGGATCAGGGGGTGGTCCTCGGCTCCCCTGCGGACGGCGGCGAACACCCGGCGGGTGGGCGCCACGCCGTCCACGGGACGGACGACGACGCCCGTGAGGTCCATGCCGCGCAGCGCGGAGCGGGGCACGAGGGCCACTCCGGCGTCCGCCGAGGCCAGTGCCACGACCGCGCGGAAGTCGTCCGAGGAGTGTTCCAGGCGGGGCTGGAAGCCGGCGTTCTCGCAGGCCAGGACGACGACGTCATGGCAGGGGTTGCCGGGGTAGGGGCCGATCCAGATGTCCTTGGCCAGCTCGGCGAGCGGGACCTCGGGGCAGCCCGCCAGGCGGTGACTGACCGGCACCACGGCGTCGAAGGGCTCGGCGTACAGCGGAAGGTGGGTCAGGCGGGGGTCGTCGGCGGGCGGCGCCCCGCGGTACTCCACGGCGACCGCGACGTCGACCTGCCGGTCCAGCACCATCGGCAGGCTGGCGTCGCCCTCGGCATCCTGGACGCGGATGCGTATGCCGGGCGCCGTCCCGGCGAGGCGGGCCACCGCGGGCGCGACGACCAGGGCGATCCCGGTGGCGAAGGAGGCGACGGTGACCGTGCCGGCGCTGCCCGAGCCGTACGCGGCGAGCTCCGCCTCGGCCCGCTCCAGCTGGGCGAGGACGGCGTTGGTGTGACTGAGCAGGATCTCGCCGGCCGGGGTGAGCCGCACACCCTTGGCGCCGCGTTCCACCAGACGGTGGCCCGTCTCCTGCTCCAGGGCCGTGAGCTGCTGCGAGACGGCCGAGGGGGTCAGGTACAGCGCGGCGGCGGCCGCCGTCACGGTGCGGTGGTCGGCCACCGCACGGAGGATGTGCAGCCGCCGCGCTTCGATCATGCGCCGATTATCGCAAGCGGCGGAGGGCGTGGAGGACGCCCGGGCGCTCACCGGACTCGCCGGGCAGGTCCGGGACTGCGTCCCGGTACCGCTCTGTCCGGCCGGGCGGCACGGTCATCCGGCAGTGCCCGGCACGGCGTGCTCGACCTGCCCGGCAGACGGCCCGACCCTGCGCCCTTCCCGGCGCGGACCGGTGGGCCCCAGCGCCCGGCCCCGGGCCCGTAATCCCCGGCCTCCAGGCCCACACGCACGCTGACGCCCTCACGGTCGGCTCTCCCGGTCCCGCAGCCATTGTGCGAACTCGACGGCGACGATGCGCTCGTCGTGCACGCCGGTTGCGTCGTCGGAGGCGAGCCAGACGATGGGCGGGCCCATCACCGCGGGACTCAGGAAGCCGTGGTCCTCGGTGACGACGTGCGGGGGCAGCATCCCGGTGACCGTCGCGCCTCCGGGCAGCAGCAGATTGACGGTGACGCCCGTGCCCCGCAGGTCTGCCGCCATGATGCGGGACAGCGCCTCGCTGCCGGCACGCGACGGCCCATAGGGGACGAAGCCGGCGCGTCGCATGGTCGAGTGGTTGATCGAGATGTTGACGATGCGGCCGCCGCCGGAGGCCAGCATCCGTGGCGTGATCTCGCGGGCGACCAGGAAGTAGCCGGTCAGGTTGGTGTCGATCACCGCGCGGAAGGCGTCGGGCGGTACCTCCCAGAAGCCCTGCGGCTCTGTCATGAAGCGCGGGTTGACCGTGCGCATGCCGATCCCGGCGTTGTTCACCAGCATGTCGATGCCGCCGAGCCGCGACCACGCGTGGTCGACGGCCCTGGCCACCGACGACTCGTCCCGCACGTCCATCTCGACGCCGATCGCCCCCGGCAGACCCGCGGCGACGGACTCCGCACGCTCGCCGGACCGCCCGGTGAGCGCGACGGTGGCTCCCGTCGCGGCCAGGGCGGAGGCCATGGCGAGTCCGAGTCCGCTCGTCCCGCCCGTTACCAGCACGTTCATCGGTTCACCTCTGCACTGAGAGCCGGCCTGGCCGGGTCGACGGGGCGCGCTCCACGCCGCGTTCACAGGCGCCGTTCGCGATCGTCGTTCCGGGCGGCAGGGCGTACCCGTGGGCGGGAGTCCGTGATCGGACCCTAGGCAATCGAGTGCGCTCGAAGTCAAGCCGCGGCGGCTGTCTCACCCGTCCGGGTGGAGTGCCCGAGGCCGTCCGGGTGGCGTCGCCCGAGGCCGAGCCCAGTGCGGACATGGCCGGGTTGCGGGGGGGCCATGGTGAGCTCGGGGACGAAGGAGCGCCGAAGGGCCGCACACCTGCCCGGAGACGGCGTGGGCGAAGTTCCACGAGACCGTCGCGGAGGTCGTCTCGCCCCGGCCCGGGCTCATGTTCTTCTGCTGCGTGTCGATCGGGTTCGAGGACGTCACGGTGGGCCACGCCCGCACGGCCGGGCACCGCCCGACGGGACGTCACGCTCGCCGACGGGCGCCGGCACCTCCGTCTTCTGTGGTCAGGGTGCCGCGTCTTGCCGTGCCCACACAGCTGTTTTCATGTCGTACGGCGCACGAACCGGACGAAAGGGATGTCATGAGGATCGCAGTCGTCGGCGGTACCGGACTGATCGGGTCGCAGGTCGTCAAGGAGCTGAACGCCGCCGGGCACGAGGCGCTGCCGCACTCGCTGTCCACCGGAGTCGACGTCGTCAGCGGCCGGGGACTGGACGAGGCGGTGGCGGGAGCCGAGGTGGTCGTCAACCTGACCAACTCCCCCACCTTCGACGAGGCCTCCCTGGCGTTCTTCCGGACCTCGATGGACAACCTCCTGGCCGCGGCCCACCGGGGCGGCGCCGGCCACTTCGTGATCCTGTCGATCGTCGGCGCGGACCGGGTGCCCGAGCTGGACTACTACCGTGCCAAGGTGCTCCAGGAGCAGCTGCTCGCGGCCGGGCCGATCCCCTACTCGATCGTCCGGGCGACGCAGTTCATGGAGTTCGTGGACGCCGTCCTGTCCTGGACCTCCGACGGCGGCACCGTCCGGCTGCCCGCCACCCCGATCCAGCCGATCGCCGCCAAGGACGTGGCCCACGCGGTGGCGGAGGTGGCCGCGGGCGCCCCGCTGGGCGGCATCCGCAACGTCGCCGGCCCCGAGGTCTTCCCCCTGGACGAACTGGGCCGCCTCACCCTGTCCCGCAAGGGCGACCACCGCACCGTCCTCACGGACCCCACCGCCGGCATGTTCGCCGCCGTCAAGGGCGACGTCCTCACCGACACCGGCGCCCGTCTCGCGCCCACCCGCTACACCGACTGGCTCTCCTGACCCGCGGTCACGCCGTGGCGGGCGGGCAGAGGCGCGGGGAACGCAGCCCACCGTCGTGGACGCCGGCAGCAAGCGGCGCGGCGGCCGGGCGTGCGGCGGCACACGACCACCGGCCGCGTGACATCCCGTCGGCGCTCGACCACCGGCCGCGCGACATCCCCTCGGCCCGCGGGGCACACGTCCGCGCCCCCGGTGGCGCGCTCTCCCGGCCCAGAACCGCGGCGCCGGCCGTAATCCCCCGGCCGGCGCCGCCCGCCGCACCCGCGGTCAGGCCTCGTTCTCCCAGGCCTCCCGGGCCGCGACGAACGCGTCGACCGCGCGGTTGACGTCGTCCGCCGAGTGCGCGGCGGACAGCTGGACGCGGATGCGGGCCTGACCCTGCGGGACCACCGGGTAGGAGAAGCCGATCACGTACACCCCGCGCTCCAGCAGCAGCTCCGCCATCCGGCCGGCCTTCGCCGCGTCACCGATCATCACGGGCGCGATGGCGTGGTCGCCGGGGAGGACGTCGAAGCCCTCCCGCGTCATGCGGCGCCGGAACAGCTCGGTGTTCTCGGCGAGCCGGACGCGCAGGTCGTCCGCCGCCTCCAGCAGGTCCAGCACCTTCAGGGAGGCCGCCGCGATCACCGGGGCGAGCGTGTTCGAGAACAGGTACGGCCGGGAGCGCTGGCGCAGCAGGGCGACGATCTCCGCGCGGGCGGCGACGTAGCCGCCGGAGGCGCCGCCGAGCGCCTTGCCGAGCGTGCCCGTGATGATGTCGACGCGGTCCATCACGCCGTGCAGCTCGGGGGTGCCGCGGCCGCCGGGGCCGACGAAGCCGACCGCGTGCGAGTCGTCGACCATCACCATGGCGTCGTAGCGGTCGGCGAGGTCGCAGATCTCGCGCAGCGGGGCCACGTAGCCGTCCATCGAGAAGACGCCGTCGGTGACGATCAGCTTCCGGCGCGCCCCGCCCTCGGTGGCCTCCTTCAGCTGCCGCTCCAGGTCGGCCATGTCGCGGTTGGCGTAGCGGAAGCGGCGGGCCTTGGACAGGCGGATGCCGTCGATGATCGAGGCGTGGTTCAGCGCGTCGGAGACGACCGCGTCCTCCGGGCCGAGCAGCGTCTCGAAGACGCCGCCGTTGGCGTCGAAGCAGGAGGAGTACAGGATCGTGTCCTCCTGGCCGAGGAACGCCGACAGGCGGGCCTCCAGCTCCTTGTGCACCTCCTGCGTACCGCAGATGAAGCGCACGGACGCCATGCCGTAGCCCCAGCGGTCCAGCGCCGCATGGGCGGCGGCGACGACCTCGGGGTGGTCGGCGAGGCCGAGGTAGTTGTTGGCGCAGAAGTTGAGGACCTCGCCGGGGCGGCCGCCGGCGGTGACCTGCACGGTCGCGGACTGCGGGGTGCCGATGACCCGTTCGGGCTTGTGCAGGCCGGCGGCGCGGATCTCGTCGAGGGAGGCGCGCAGGTCGTCGCGCACGGAGTCGAACATGCTGGGGTGCTCCTGGAAGTGCTGGCGCGGAAGGGGGGATTACGGGGAGGCGGGGGGCCGGGCGGCCGGCCGTCAGACGGTCCAGTCCAGGATGACCTTGCCGCCCCTGCCGCTCGCGGCGTCGGCGAACGCCGCCTCGAAGTCGCGGTGGCCGTACCGGCCGGTGATGACGGGGGCCAGGTCGAGCCCGCCCTCCAGCAGCACCGACATGGCGTACCAGGTCTCGAACATCTCGCGGCCGTAGATGCCCTTGATGGTGATCATGGAGGTGACGATCCGGGACCAGTCGACCGGGAACTCCTGCGAGGGCAGGCCGAGCACGGCGATCCGGCCGCCGTGGGTCATGTTGGCGATCATGTCGCGCATCGCCTCGGGCCGGCCGGACATCTCCAGACCGATGTCGAAGCCCTCCCGGAGCCCCAGCTCGCGCTGACCGTCGGCGATCTCGGCGTCCGAGACGTTCAGGGCCAGGCTCACGCCGATCTTGCGGGCCAGGGCCAGCCGCTCCTCGCTGACGTCGGTGATCATGACGTTCCGCGCCCCGGCGTGCCGGGCCACCGCGGCGGCCATCAGGCCGATCGGGCCGGCTCCGGTGATGAGGACGTCCTCGCCGACGAGCGGGAAGGACAGGGCGGTGTGCACGGCGTTGCCGAACGGGTCGAAGATCGCGGCGACGTCCAGGTCGACGGGGACGCGGTGCACCCACACATTGGAGGCGGGCAGGGCGACGTACTCGGCGAACGCGCCGTCGCGGCCCACGCCCAGCCCGACGGTGGCCCGGCACAGGTGGCGGCGCCCGGCCAGGCAGTTGCGGCACTTGCCGCACACCAGGTGGCCCTCGCCGCTGACCCGGTCGCCGGGCTTGACGTCGGTGACGTCGCGGCCGACCTCGACGACCTCGCCGACGAACTCGTGCCCCACCACGAGCGGGGTGCTGACGGCCTGCTGCGCCCAGCCGTCCCAGTCGCGGATGTGCTGGTCCGTGCCGCAGATGCCGGTCCGCAGGACCTTGATCAGGACGTCACCGGGACCGACGGCGGGCTCGGGGACGTCCGCGAGCCACAGCCCGGGCTCCGCCTTCTGCTTGACCAGCGCCTTCAACGCTACGGCTCCTGTGGTTCAGCCCCCGCGTCCGGGCACGCCGAGCGGCCCGGATCCAGGGAGAGGGGTGGAAACGCGTAGCAATCTGCCGCAGGCGGGCGCGCGGGTCCATCGAGGATTTCTTAAGCTCCGCCACAGCTTTTCTGCACGCCCTCACCGGCCCCTCCCCCATCCGGCGGTGGCGGCGCGGGGCCGCGTCAGCCGGGGAAGTCCTCCACCTCCCGCCCCTCGATCCGCGAAACCAGCCGCGCCGCCGCCGACTTGATGGTCCGCAGGCCCTCCCGGCCCCAGGGGCGCGGGACGACGTCGGTGACGCAGACCGTCCCCAGCACCATCCCCGTGCTGTCGAGCAGCGGCGCGCCGAGATAGGAGCGGATGCCGAACTCGTCGACGACCGGGTTGCCCGCGAACCGCGGATAGTCGCGGACGTCCTCCAGCACCAGCGCCTTGCGGCGGACCACCACATGGGGGCAGAAGCCGTGGTCACGCGGCAGGCGGCGGCCCATCGCCACCCGGATGCCGCTGCCGTCCGCGGCCGGCCGGACCATCCGCCCCGCCCTCTCCGGGGTGTGCAGACCGGCGAAGAACTGCCCCCGCTCGTCCAGGAAGTTGACCATCCCGTACGGCGCTCCGGCGCGCTCGGCGAGGTGGGCGGCGAACGCGTCGAGGGCCGGCTCAGGGCGCTCCCCCAGCCCCAGCCCGCGCAGGCGCAGCGTGCGGGCCGGGGCCTCCCTGTCCTCCGGGGTGACCAGCAGGCGGCCGGCCGGGCGCGGCGGGTCGTAGCTCATGGCGGGGCTCCGTCGTTCGGGACGTGACTCATGTGCGGGCTCCGTGGCGGTCTGCGGGGATCGTCCGGCGGTGTCGGGGGACGCCCGCCGCGGTGATCACCTGTGCGCGCCGTGGCTCGGCGCGGGGGCGGGTGCGTGGGTGATGAGGTGCCGGACGAGGGTGAGCAGGGTCTGGATGGCCGAACTGGAGATGCGGGCGTCGCAGCGGACGACGGGGATCCGGCCGTCGAGGTCGAGGGCGGCCCGCACCTCCTCGGGGTCGTAGCGGTGCGCGCCGTCGAACTCGTTGACGGCGACGACGAAGGCGAGGCCGCGCTGCTCGAAGAAGTCGATGGCGGCGAAGCACTCCGCCAGGCGCCGTGTGTCGGCGAGGACCACGGCGCCGAGCGCGCCCTCCGCCAACTCGTCCCACATGAACCAGAACCGCTCCTGTCCGGGGGTGCCGAACAGGTACAGCACGTGGTGCGCGTCCAGGGTGATGCGGCCGAAGTCCATGGCCACGGTGGTCTCGACCTTGTTCTCGATGCCGTCGAGGCTGTCGGTGGCCGCGCCGGCCGTGGTGAGCAGCTCCTCGGTGCTGAGCGGGGTGATCTCGCTCACCGCGCCGACTAAGGTCGTCTTGCCCACCCCGAACCCGCCGGCCACCAGGATCTTCAGCGCGGTCGGGAACGGGTCGGTGCCGTCGTCGTAGTCAGAGCTGGCGTCGTAGTCCATCGAGCACTGCCTCCAGAAGGGCCCGGTCGGTGGGGTGGTGTGGGTACGCGGGGGACTTGGTGGTCAGCGCTCCGCAGTCGACGAGGTCGGACAGCAGCACCTTGGTCACCACCGCCGGCAGCCTCAGATGGGCGGCGACCTCGGCGACCGGGACGGGGGCGCGGGCCAGGTCGAGTGCCTGGGTGTGCTCGGGGCCGAGGTAGCCGAGGGGGGCGGCTCCGGTGGACATCACCTGCGACATCAGGTCGAGTGCGACGCTGGGCCGGGTACGGCCGTTGCTGACCGTGAAGGGGCGCACCAGCCGTCCGGCCGCGTCGTCGAGCCAGGGCCCGTCGCCGGCCGCGGCCGCGCTCAAGGCCTCGGCGCCGTGGATTCGACGCCTTGCTGCCGGGGCGCGGTCACGAGGTAGGGGCGGACGCTCTTGACGAGCATCGCCATCTCGTAGCCGAGCACCGCCGCGTCGGCCTCGCGGCCGGCGAGCACGGCCAGGCAGGTGCCGGACCCGGCGGTGGTCACGAAGAGCAGGGTCGAGTCGAGCTCGACGACGACCTGCCGCACGTCGCCGCCGTCACCGAAGCGGACGCCGGCGCTGCGCCCGAGGGAGTACAGGCCGGAGGCCAGGGCGGCCATGTGGTCGGCGCTGTCCGGGTCGAGGCCGTGGACGGACTTGACCAGGCCGTCGCAGGACAGGAGCACCGCGCTTCTGGTGTGCGGTACGCGCTGCACGAGGCCGCTCATCAGCCAGTCGAGATCGGACACGTGACGGGTCGGCGCATCGCTCGCCATGGTGGATCGACTCCTCGGGTACGAAGGACCGCGTCGGCGCCGGAGGTGCGCAGCGGGTCGCGGGCGGGGGTGGCGGTGGACAGCGGTCCGGTCATCCGGCGGGGGCGGTCCCGTCGGGCCGGGCGGTGAGGTCGTCCCCGGGCGGGGGCGCACCGTGCCGCGTGCCGTCCGGCCGGGGCGGGGCGTACGCGGTGGCGGGCACGCCTCCGGGGGCGGGGGCCGTGGTCTCGTCCTGGAGTGGTGCGCCCGTGGCCGAGGCGTTCGGGGCGAAGGCCTCCGCGGCAACCGGCGGTTCGGCTTCCCGCACCGGCTCCGGGCCGACCGGCTCCGGACTGCCCCACTCCGGGTGGAGCGGCTCCGGGTGGAGCGGCTCCGGGTGGGGCCGCTCGGGAGCGGTCCACTCCGGGTGGCGCGGCTCGAGGAGGCGCACCTCTGCGCCGGCTCGTTCCGGACGGGGTGGTTCCGGGTGGGGCGTCTCTGGACTGGTCCACTCCGAGTGCAGCGGCTCCGGACCGGGCGCCTCCGGACTCGTCCACTCCGGGCGCGGCGGCTCCGGGCGGGATTGCTCCGGACTGGTCCGCTCCGGACGGAGCAGTCCCGGGTGAGGCCTCTCTGGACTGGTCGGCTCGGAGTGAAGCGGCTCCGGGCGCGGCGGCTCCGAACTGCTCGGCTCCGGACGGGGCGACTCCGGGCTCGTCCACTCCGAGTGCAGCGGCTCCGGACCGGGCGCCTCCGGACTCGTCCACTCCGGGCGCGGCGGCTCCGGGCGGGACTGCTCCGGACTGGTCCGCTCCGGACGAAGCAGATCCGGGTGAGGCCTCTCCGGACTGGTCGGCTCGGAGTGAAGCGGCTCCGGGCGCGGCGGCTCCGAACTGCTCGGCTCCGGACGGGGCGACTCCGGGCTCGTCCACTCCGAGTGCA
>NZ_JBEYXZ010000013.1:149412-165676 GCF_040645305.1 Streptomyces sp. NPDC046831
TGCAGCGGCTCCGGACCGGGCGCCTCCGGACTCGTCCACTCCGGGCGCGGCGGCTCCGGGCGGGACTGCTCCGGACTGATCCGCTCACGGAGGGGATGCGCCTGGTGCGGTTCCGCTTGTGGCGGTTCGGGGTGGCCCGGTTCCAGGTACTGCCGGGCCTCGGCCAGGCCGATGCCGCGCTGGAAGGCGGCCATCAGGCCGGGGTCGTGGCAGACGGGCTCCTCGCTGTCGTGGCGGGGCGCCGGGCCGCCACGCAGCTGCGGCACGATGTGCTCCTGGGCGCGGCGCCGGGGCAGTTGGGGCCGGCCCATGGTGCCGCGCACGACGCCGACGCGCGGGGTGAGCGGCATGGCCGTGGTCGTCGCGACGACGGGGCGGTACTCGGGCTTGATGCCGGGCGCGGCGTCGGCGGGGTTGGGCCGCTGTCCGCGGGCACTGCGCCGGGGCAGGGGCGCGGGCGCGCCGCCGGACCCCGCCGGGGCGGGACGCGCGTCACCGGCCCGCCCCGCCGAGGTGGAGCCGCCGTGGCCGGCACTCGCGTGGGCGCCCACGGGGCCGTGACCGGCCTGCCCACCGCGCGCGCCCGGCGCAGCCGGGCCGACAGGGCTGCCGCTCCCGCCCGGGGCGGCGGAGTCCGCGGCCGGGGCGGCAGCGTGGACCTGGCTGGGGCTCACGCCCGGGGAAGCGGGGTCGGCGTGGACACCTTGTGCGCCCGCGGTGTACGCGCCCGCAGCAGGATGGACCCCATCGCTGGAGGTACCGACGCCCCGGCGCCCGTCGTTCACAGCAGTCAACCCGGACGGAGCCTCGTGCACGGCGGCGCCCCCGTGCTGACCGCCGTTCGGAGCGGCCACCCCGGACGCCTCTTGGCCCACGGCAGCGGCGCCCCAGTGACCACCACTCACCGCAGGCGACCCGGACGAGCCGTCGCCCGTGGCTGCGGCGTCCCAGTGGCCACCGCTTCCCACGGGAGACCCGGACGAGCCCCCGCCCATGGCAACGGCATCACGCCGACCACCGCTCACCGCGGGCGACCCCGACGAACCTTCGCCGGTGGCAGCGGCACCCCAGTGACCGCCGCTCGCCGCAGGAGACCCGGACGGGCCTTCGTCCACGGCAGCGACGCCCAGGTCACCGCCGTTCGCGGCAGCGGAACCGGACAGGCCCTCGGCCCCGGGGTGAGTGGCGTCCGGGGCGGGAGGCCGGGGGTGGCCGCCGTTCGCCCCAGGGGCGTACGGGCCGGCGTGGCGGCCGCCGCCCGCGTCCGGAACGGCGGTGTGCAGCCCGGCATCCGGAACGGCGGTGCGCATGCCGGCCGCGTGGCGCGGCGAAGGGAGCATGCCCCGGCCCGGTGCACCTGGCCGGTGTGCGGGCGGCGGCTGCGGCAGTGCCGGCGGCCGCCGGGTGCCCGCCGGCGCGGACGACGGCGGCTGCGGCGTGCGGGCGTCGTCCGGGTCGCCGTGCGGCGCCCCCAGCAGCGGCTGAGGCACGACGAGAACGGCCTGCACACCGCCGTAGATGTTGCTCTGCAGCCGGACGGAGATGCCGTGCCGCCTGGCGAGCTGCGAGACGACGAACAGCCCGATGCGGCCGTCCGCGAGCAGGCTCGCGACGTTGACCTGGTCGGGGTCCGCGAGGAGCGCGTTCATCCGGGCCTGTTCGGCGACCGGCATACCGAGGCCGCGGTCCTCGACCTCCACGGCGAGCCCGGAGGTGACGAGGTCGGCGCGCAGCAGGACCTGAGTCTGCGGCGCGGAGAACACCGTGGCGTTCTCGACCAGTTCGGCGAGCAGGTGGATGACGTCGGCGACGGCGTGGCCGCGCAGGGTGCCGGCGACCGGCGGCACCAGTTTGACCCGTGAGTACTGCTCGACCTCGGCGATCGCGGAGCGCAGCACCTCGGTCATGGAGACGGGGTTGCTCCACTGGCGCCGGGAGACGGCCCCGCCGAGCACGGCCAGGTTCTCCGCGTGGCGGCGGATGCGGGTCGCGAGGTGGTCGACGTGGAAGAGGCCCTTGAGCAGGTCGGGGTCCTCGATCTCGTTCTCCAGCTCGTCGAGGATCGAGATCTCGCGGTGCACCAGGGACTGCAGGCGCCGGGCGAGGTTGAGGAAGACCTCGAGTTTCTGTTCGCTGCCCGCCCGGCTGGAGAGCTGCGCCGCCCGTACGACGGCGGCGACCGCCCCGTCGTGCGCGCGGGCCAGTTCGGCGGCGAGCAGTTCGAACGCGTCGGCGTCGGCGGGCGGACCGCGGTGCGGCGCCGGCCGCGGCGGGACCTTGCCCTGGCGCAGCCCGTCGACGAGGGCGCGCAGTTCGGCCTCGCGGCGTGCGGTGCCGCGGCGCAGGGCGTCGATCCGGTCGTGCACGGCCGCGGCGGCGCGGGTCGCGGCGACGGCGGCGAGGACGACGGCCGCGAGGGTGACCGACAACGCCCCGGCGAGCACCGCCCACAGGGAGGGACCGGGACGCGCACCGGTGGAGCGCACGGTGAACAGCACGGCGGCGGCGCCGCCGAGGGCGACGGCGACCGGCGGCAGCACCGCCAGGCGCAGGAGCTGGGGACGTGCGGAGGTGTCGGGCGCCGAGGGAGCGGGGCGGGCGACCGGCCGCCCGTGCCGGCCGCCCTCACGGCGGTCCGCACGGGCGGCCGGTGCGCGGAGGTGAGACATGCGTTCCCCGTACTGGTCCGTCGGGCCCGGTGCCCGCGCCTGGTGCGCGGGCGGGCGTGCGCCATCGCTGTACCGGCCGGCGGGGACGGGAGGACCGGCCCGCGTCGCCCGGTGACGACTCACCGTAGTTGCCCCCGCACGACGTACGGTGGGCAGTTGCCAAACTCCCGCACGGAGCGTCCCGCTCTGGTATGAGGCTTCGCACGGCTGCCCGAACCGCCGTTCCGACCCACCGCACCCAAACGAAAAGCAACGGTCACACCTGGTCAGACGCGGTCACGAACGGAAGGCGGGGGCCACGACGCCCCGGGCTTTCCGGCCCCCGTCTTCCGTCCTGCTCCGCCCGCGGTCGGCCCGCCGGGACGGTGCGGGGGCCGCCCGGGCCCTCCGCGGCCCGCCTGTCGTGGTCACGCGCCGTGTCGGACTGGGTCCCGACCGCCTCCTCGGCCGCGGTCCTGGCCCTCCCCTCGGCCAGGGCCTCCAGCACGGGCCAGCCACCGGCGGGCGGATGCACCGATGCCCCAAGCCTCGACCGCTGCCAGCCGTCGTGTGCGAACATCGCGCGCACCGACCGCCCGAACTCTTGCAGCGCACACAGACGTTGGAGGAGCAGGCTGCCTCGGAGGCGGTACCTGGCCCGCTGGCCGCCCGGCTCACCCGACGCGCCGTCCATAACCTCAGCACTTTCCGGGGCGGGTTCAACCTGCGGCTTGGCCGAGCTCAAGGACTGGTTCGGTGCCCTGGTACGGGTTATGGAACACCGACGGCCACGCGGTCCGTCTCGCTGGTGTTCCATAACTCCCGGATGTCGGAAGCCTTCAGGAGACGGGCCCAGCCTCTGCGTCTCTGGTGTGCGGGGTGAGTGCGAGTAGGCCGACGCCGCGCACCTGTGTATCTGCTGTCAGTGCGAGCGGACTGGTGCCCAGTGCCGCGGCGATCTCGGGAGCGAGGTGGAAGGCGGCCGACTTCCACTCATCCTCAGCCTCGTCGTCTCTCGCCCCCTCGTCCCACGTCGGCGACAGCCCCAACTGCTCCCGCTGGGCCCTTTCCAGCGGCAGAGGTTCACCCAGCGTATAGAGAGCGTCCTCGACCTCCCCGGTGGCGCAGTACCGCCGCACCACAGTGCCCCGCTCGGCGATGAGCCAGGCGGAACCATCGCCCTGCGCGCCGTAGTAGTACGCCTGGGCCCTGCCGTATTGCGCGCTCAGATCGGTGCACAGACGCAGCACCTCGTCGCCGCGCTCACCATCGCACGGATCACACCACCAGCCGATGACCAACGTCCACCCCTCGACTTCGGGGCTCACGTACACCCGAGCAAGGCCGTCGGGGTTTCCGTCCGCCTCTCCGTGGGCGTCTTCGTCGATGATCGCCTCGGCTTCCGCGAACGTCACGGGGATGGGTCGGGTGAGCCCCAACATCGTCATGACTCCCGCTTGGTCACCGGTCGGTACGGCGATCCAGGACAGCCAGCACGTCGCCAGAGGTCTTGGCTGATCACCCGTCGAGATGTGCACGGACACACGATGTCATGCCGGGCCACACACCCGAGTCCGAGGTTAAAACTCAAGCTAAGAACTCGGCAGAGGAGTCGGCGCCGCACCGGTCGACACGGCCGCCGCGGCTGAAGCTGCGCCGAACTCTGGCGGCGGCGTCCGAGACACGACCTGGGCCACCTGCCGGTCCGGTCGCGTCCGAAAGGGTCCCGTTGGCCGCAGCAGGTAACGGAGCGCTGTCAGTGGCCGGTGGCAGCATCGGGCGCATGACGGACACCACGGCATTCGACTGGCGATCCTTCCTGCTCAGGTGGAGCGGGGAGTGGGCAGATTCCTTGCCGGACGGCGAGACGCGGAGCGAGGACGACGAGACCGCCCGGCAGGCGAGGTGGCTCGGGTTCCCGCCCGCGTCCGAGGAGCGGATCACAGCCATGGAGGAGCGCCTCGGCCGACGGATGCCCTGGTCGTACCGGGAGTTTCTCAAGGTCAGCGACGGGTGGCGGCACGCGGGCGGGTTCGTGTGGCTGCTGGCGGGGGCCGAGGACGCGCACTGGCACAACAACGAGTCGGGACTCGCGGACACGTTCGATGAGTACCTGGACGACGACGCCGGGCCCGAGGAGCGGCGGGATGCGGACATCTGGCGGCGCGGGCTGCAGCTCGACGTCGAGTCCGACATCACCCACGTTCTCATGGATCCCGAGGACGTGGATGAGGACGGTGAGTGGGCCGTGTACACGTGGGCGAGCTGGCGGGCCGCGCCGCCCGAGCGGCACGCGAACTTCCTTGAGTTCATGCGGGACATGTACCGGGAGTTCCACAGCCTGCGGGCGCACCGGAGCGACGGAGAGCCGGTGTTCGCCAACGACACGACGCGAAAGCTGGACGCCCAGGTGGAGGAGGCCCGGCTCGAGGCGCTGCGCGGCGGCTGGGAACGGGCCTGGAAGGCGCTGGACGAGGCCAAGGAGTACGGCAGACCACGGGCCGCCGGGCTCGGCGACCAGATACGCCGCCTGCTCGGACAGACCTACATGGTGTACTTCGACGACCTGGTGACGGACCCGCGGTACGCGCCCGATCTACTGCCGCCGCTGGTCGCCGAGCACGCGGAGCACTCGTACCGGGACGACTCCACACTCACCTTCCATCTGCAGGGCGCCGACGACGACCTGGTGTCACTCGCTTACGCGACGCTGGATCAGGTCAGGAACGGCACGTACCGATACACGGCCGCCGGACCGTTCGGCGAGGCGGTCGAGCAGGCGCGGGACCTGGCACGGTGGGGAAACACCGACGAGGCGTGGTGGACACTGATGAGCGCTCTGCCCCTGTGGGAGCCGCTGGGACCGGACCACCTTGCGCCGCTGGGGTGGGTGGCCGACCCCGTGCTCGGGCCGCTGCTGACCCCGGAGCGGGGCCGCGAGCTGCTCTCCACGCCAAGGGGCGGGCAGGCGGGCGGGACACCGAGGCCGGCGGCCGGGCTCGACCCGGGTGACCTGGCGTGGTTCGCGGAGCCGGACCCGGGCAACAACCGCACGTCCTACCGGTTCGTTCTGGTGGAAGGGGTCGAGCCGGAAGAGCTGCCCGGACGTCTCGCGGACGGGGACGGCACCGCGCTGAACGGACCCATGACCTTCTGGGAGGCGCGCCGCAGGTCGCTGCACCACCAGAGGGAGTGCTCGTCCTACGACGACAGGGCTCTCATGGCAGTCGGCCGGGCAGGCACCGGCTGGAGCTTCGCCTTCGATGGCGATCCCGCCCCGTTCAACCGGCAGCGGTTCGTCTCCCCGGCCGCGGCCGCCAGCGCGGGCACCCGCGCGGTGGTGGTGTGGAGCGGCCTGAGGACACGGCACGGGGATCCGTTCTTCCACCTTTCGGTGGCGCGAGGCGGTGCCGAGCAGTACGCCTTCACGTACGCGGACGGAGAGATCGTGCAGAACGGGGAGATACCGCCAGCGCTGGACCCGAGCCGGCTCATCGGCGCCCTGGAGGACGGCGCTGGGGTGGAACGGTCGCTGTTGGAAGCCGTGACTGGGGAGTTCGGTGTCCGTCTACCGCGTCATGCCATCGCGAACGGGCGGCTGCACACATTCACCACCCGTTCCTGGACGCGGCCGCCGGGGGACGGCGAGACGTACGCGGTGATCCGCATGCACTGGGAAGCCGTGCGCCCGGCGGACGGCAAGTGGACGGGAGACGACGGACCGGGGAGCAAGTAGAGACCGGCCAGGCTGCGCGAATTGTTATTGCGGGGGGAGTCGAGAGCACGTAGCCCTGGGATCAGGACCAGATCACCGGGGCGCTTCCCTGTGCCGTTGCGGCTCATCGGCTGCTCCGGTCGGTGGTGGTGTGCAGGGTGGCCAGGTCGGCGAGTTCCTCGTCGGTCAGGTCGCTGATCGCGGCCTCTCCCCGGTTTCCGCCGAGGACCGAGTCCGCCAGGTTTATCGCGCCGACTGTTCCGAACGTTTCGGTGCCGTCGATGGCTGCGGCTATGACGACTCTGCGGATCGTCGATGGCAGGGATGATCAGCGCGGCCCCCAGCACCAGCGGGCCGCCCCTTGCACGGGCCACCCTGGACATCGCCACCACCGAACGCACGATGCTGCTCGCGGAGATCTACCGCAGAGGCCCGGTCTGGCGCCTGCGCGCCGTCGGCCAGGGCTACGACCACTCCCTGGACGCGCTCGCACGCGGATACGGAGTCGACATCACCGAGTGACAAGCGCGCGTGACCGACTCGGGGTCATCGCGTATGTCGATGGGACCAGCTCCAACCGTTCAACGTCAGTCGCCAGAGCGGTCCTCGGCCTGGAAGGACACGACCGGCGTCACCGCTCCCCCGCGAGGTCGAGATCCTCCTCACCTGTCCCGGCCACACCCTCAGCGATCCGCGGAGGACGCCACGGGTGCGCGATCGGCTGCGACACCGCCCGCCACCACGGCTCGACCGGAAGCTTCCCCGTCGGCTCGAACGGCTCACCCGGCCGCGGGAACGCCACCGCCTGCCCGACCTCCTCGGCCGCGTCCTTCGTCCACTCCCCCGGCTCCGCCCACGCGTGCAGCGCCAGATTGAACGTCCCCCAGTGGATCGGCAGCAGCACCCCGCCCGGACCGCCTCGCTGCAGGTCGAGGTGGGCCTGCACCCCCTCGGCAGGCGTCATGTGAATGTCCGGCCAGAACTCCGAGTACGCCCCGATCTGGATCATCGTGGCGTCGAACGGGCCGTGCTCGGCGCCGATGTCGCTGAACCCCTCGAAGTAGCCGGTGTCCCCGCTGTGGTAGATCCAGTGCCGCTCGCCGGCGACGGCCCAGGACGCCCACAGGGTGTGCTGCGTGTTGCGCAGGCCCCGGCCGCAGAAGTGGCGGGCCGGGGTCGCGGTCAGCGTCAGCCCGCCCACCTCGGCCGACTCGTGCCAGTCCAGCTCGCGCAGGCGGCCGGCGGACACGCCCCAGCGCTCCAGGTGGGCGCCGACGCCGAGCGGCACGGCGAAGACGGTGTCCGTGCCGGCCAGCGCCCTGATGGTGGGCATGTCGAGGTGGTCGTAGTGGTCGTGCGAGATGACGACCACGTCGACGGGTCCGAGCGCGGCCAGCGGCAGCGGCACCGGGTGCAGCCGGCGTGGACCGGCGAAGGGGAACGGGGAGCAGCGCTCGCCCCACACCGGGTCGAACAGCACGCGCCGCCCGTCCATCTCCGCCAGCACGCTGGAGTGCCCCATCCAGGTCAGCCGCAGACCCGTGGCCGGGGGCCGGG
Source organism: Streptomyces sp. NPDC046831 (assembly GCF_040645305.1). Lineage (NCBI taxonomy): Bacteria > Bacillati > Actinomycetota > Actinomycetes > Kitasatosporales > Streptomycetaceae > Streptomyces > Streptomyces sp. NPDC046831. The sequence goes on from NZ_JBEYXZ010000013.1 coordinate 157,333, forward strand.
CGAGGTCGGCGGGCGTGGTGGCGTGCACGGGCACGGTGCCGCGCGGGGCTCGGCGGGGGCGCACGTCCCGGTCGAAGTAGACCTTGGCGAAGTCAAGCGCCGAGCCGGAGGGCCGGGTCCGTGCGGCGCCGCCGGGGTTGCGGAAGACGCCGTTCTCGAAGTGGGGCGAGCGCCGGATGCGTGCCATGCGCTCACCGCTCGGGTCCGCGCCGAAGGCCGCCGGCCGCAGTGCGCGGAGTCCGGAGCTCAGGGGACGGGAACCGGCCACGGTACCTCCAGGTGGAGTGGGTCAGGCCTCCATTATGGTCACCGCCCCCCGGACGGCCGGGCGGTGCCCTGACGGCCCAGTGCCCCTCGGGGACGTCGGGGCACCGCCCGTCGCACGCGGCACGGGGGGCCGGTCCCCGCGGACCCGGCGGGGCGGCGCGGCTGCCGTCACGACGGGCCGCCCTCCGGGCGGGCGGACGCGCGACGCGGCTGCCCCGGGACCCGTATCGGCCGGCGGGTCATGGGGTGACCGCGGGTCAGGCCATAGGGTGACCGCGTGGCGAAGGTGCGGTTGAGCGTGGCGGAGCGGCGCGAGGAACTGCTGCGGGCCGCCATCGGGCAGATCGAGGCACGGGGTGTCGCGGCGGTCAGGATCGCCGACGTGGCCTCGGCGCTCGGGGTGAGCAACGCCCTGGTGCTCTACCACTTCTCGTCGAAGGAGCGGCTGGTGGCCGCCGCGTTCGCGCGTGCGGCCGAGGACGACCTCGCCCAGCTGCGCAGGCTGCTGGGCCGGCGCACCTCGGCGCTGCGGCGGCTGCGGGCCGCCGTCCGCTGGTACGCGCCGACGGGGCAGGCCAAGGGCTGGCGGCTGTGGATCGAGGGCTGGTCGGCCGCGCTGCGCGAGCCCGCCCTGCGGGAGGTCGCGCGGGACCTCGACGAGCGGTGGAAGGCGGCGATCGCCGAGGTCGTGGCGCAGGGCGTGGCCGCGGGCGAGTTCGCCTGCCCGGACCCCGACGGAGCGGCACTGCGTCTGACGGCCCTGCTCGACGGGCTCGCCGTGCAGTTGACCGCCTACGGCGGCGCGGTGCCCCGCACCCGGGCCCGGCGGTGGGTGGACGAGGCGCTCGCCCGCGAACTCGGCCTGGACCCCGCCGACCTGACTGACGGCCGCAGGCCGGTGAAACCACCGCACCGGAACGCCGAGCAGAAGGCAGCCCCGGCACCATAGGCGCCGGCCCCCGAAAGGCCATCCCCCGCGCCCAGGCCCCCCGATGCGCGGACCACCGCTCGCCCGCCAACCCGGCCCGGACCCCGCCGACTTGACGGCCGGTAGGCCGGCAAAGCCACCCCGCCAGGACACCAGGACGAGACGACCCCGGCACCGCACGGCCACCCGAAAAGCCATCCCCCACGCCCCGCGCCCGCCGATGCGCGGACCAGGCGCTCGCCCGCCAACCCGGCCCGGACCCCACCAACCCGACGGCCGGTAGGCCGGCAAAGCCACCCCGCCAGGACACCAGGACGAGACGACCCCGGCACCGCACGGCCACCCGAAAGGCCATCCCCCACGCCCCGCGCCCGCCGATGGGCGGACCAGCCGCTCGCCCGCCAACCCGGCCCGGATTGCGCCGACTTGACGGCCGCAGCCCGGTGAAACCACCGTGCCGGGGCGCCGAGCAGCAGGCGGCCCCGGCACCGTAGGCACGGCCACCCGCGGTGCCGTGCCCCGCGGCCCCGATGTGCCGAGCAGGCGTCCGGCCTCCCGGCCCGGCCCGGCCTCAGGCCACCGCCGCGATGCGCGACCTGATGTCGTCCGGCGACAGGGCGCCTTTGGCGGTCACGTGGTCCCCCGAGGACTGGCCGCGCAGCCGGCGGCCGATCCACGGCACCAGGTACTGCCGCGCCCAGTGGACGTCGTCGCGTCGGACCTCGAGGGTGCCGCGCGGCGGCTGCGGCGGCCACGGCTGCTCCGGGTCGGCCGGGACGTCGAGGCCGAGGACCTGGCCGGCGCGCAGCGCCACGCGGGTGTGCCCCTCGGGCGACAGGTGCAGCCGGTCGTGGTCCCAGGCGCGGCGGTCCTGGACGGCCCGCAGGGACCACAGGTCGAGCACCGGGCACCCGTAACGGTCGGCGATGGCCCGCACGTGCCCGTTGTACGTGGCGATCCTGCCGCGCAGGTGCTTGAGGACGGGGACGCCGCGGGTGTCGAACCCGGTGGTGACCATGACGGTGCCGGCGGCGGAGGCCAGCCGGGCGACCGCCTTCTCGAAGCGCTCCGCGACCTCGTCCGGGTCGGTGCCGGGACGGATGATGTCGTTGCCGCCCGCGCAGAACGTCACCAGGTCGGCCGCCATGTCCACGGCCCGCGGGACCTGGTCCGCCACGATCTGGTCGAGCAGTCTGCCGCGCACGGCGAGGTTCGTGTACCGGAAGTCCCCCTCGGGCCGCCGGTCGGCGAGCAGGACCGCGAAACGGTCGGCCCAGCCGACGAACGCCCCGTCGGGGCCGGGGTCGCCGACACCCTCGGTGAAGCTGTCCCCCACCGCCACGTACGACCCGATCACTGTTCTGCTGTCACTCTTCGAATCGTCTGCCACGTCGGCACATGATTCACCTTCGCCTGTGACCTACGCGACCGTAGGCAGGTGTTGACTACCGGTGAGATAAGCCACCCCGGCGGTGTGCGGAGGGCCGGAACAGCCCGCCGGGCAGGGATGTTGACGCCCCGGCCGCCGGCACCCGTTCCCCTACGGGACGTCCACCCGCCGCCCGGGCCGGGACGCGCCGGAGGCCGGGCGGCGCGGGCCGTTGGACCGGTCCCGGCGGTGCGTCAGGAGCCGGTCCCGGCCGGCGCTGCCGTCGCCCCGGACCGCGCACGTCCCCCTCCGCGGACGCGGCGCCCCTGTCCGGAACGCGGGACCCCGTCCGTTGAGAACGCCGCGGGACACCTCGTTGCCCCGGGAAGCCATGTCGTATGGTCGGGGGGCGCGCCCGCCGCCGAGTCGTGACGGCGGGGCGGAGTGGGAGGAGCCCCCGTGACGCAGCAGGTCCCGTCGACCGAACCCCAGCTGGCCGGAGTGCGCAACTTCCGCGACGTGGGCGGGCTGCCGACCGTGGACGGGCGCCGGGTGCGGCAGGGCGTGCTGTTCCGCAGCGGCCACCTCGCGCACGCGACCGCGGAGGACGCGGCCTTCCTCGGCTCCCTCGGCCTGCACACGATCTTCGACTTCCGCAACGCCGCCGACCAGAAGCTGGAAGGGCCGGACGTGACCCTGCCCGGGGTGCGCAACGTGAACCTGCCGCTGAGCGACCCGGCGGACGGCGCCGAGTTCTGGCGGATGGTCCGCGAGGGGGACCTCGACCAGCTGCGCACCCTCCTCGCGGACGGCCGGGGCGAGAACCGCATGATCGCGTCCTACCGCATGATCGTGAGGGAGCGCACCGCCGAGCACTCCCGCGTGCTGCACGCGCTCGCCGAGGACAGCGTCCCTGCGCTGATGCACTGCGCGGCGGGCAAGGACCGCGCGGGTCTGTCGATCGCGGTGACGCTGCTCGCGGTGGGCGTGGAGCACGACGCCATCCTGGCGGACTACCTGGAGTCCAACGCCAAGCACCGCCGCTACCGGGTGCGCCGCAGCAGCACCTCGGCGTCGGCCTACTCCCCCGAGGTGATGGAGCTGCTCAGCCCGCTGTTCGACGCGCGGGCCGAGTACCTCCACGCGGCGCTGGAGACCATCGAGGAGACCTGGGGCGGCACCGACGCCTACCTGGAGCGGGGCCTCGGGCTGACGCCCGGGACGCGGGAGCGGCTGCGGACCCGGCTGCTGGACTGACGCCCGGGGCCCGGGGCCGGGCCGCCGGCGCCTACTTCGCGCCCACCTCGAACAGCAGCCAGACGAAGGCCGCGAAGAGGTGGCCGACGGCGATGTAGATGATCAGGCGGACCCACAGGGCGCGCGGGAACTTCTCTTCCATGTTGCTCATGGCGTGTCTCCGGTCACGGGTCCCAGGCACAGTGCGGCCGTGGGGCTCTGCAGCAGGGTGTGGACGAAAAGGAGGTCGACCCCGTCCTGGTCCTCGGCCGCGATGCGGTGCGGGGTCAGGGAGTCGAAGTGGGCGCTGTCCCCGGCCGCCAGCCGGTGCGTGGCGTCGCCGAGGCGCAGCCGCAGCCGCCCCTTGAGGACGTGCAGCCACTCCTCGCCGGGGTGCACGCGCACGATGTCGCCCTGGGAGCCGTACGGCACGCGGACCCGCAGGGCCTGCATCGCACGGCCGGACGCACCGGCCTGCCAGTACGTCCAGCCGCCGGCCCGGATGGGCTCCATGCCGGCGGAGCGGACGACGGCGTCCTGCTCGGGCACTCGCTCGCCGAGCAGCTCGGAGACCGTCGTACCGTAGGTACGGGCCAGTGTGAGCAGCATCGGCAGCGAGGGCTGGCGCTGCCCGGTCTCCAGGCGGGAGAGGTGGGCGGGCGACAGCCCGGCCTCGCGGGCGGCCGCCTCCAGCGTGAGCGCGGCCTGGCGGCGCAGGGCACGCAGCTGCGGCGCGACGGCGGGCAGGTCGCCGGCCGGCTCGGCCGGCTCGGGGGAGGTCATACCTCTATTGAGCCGCAGGCTTGCCCAAGAGGCAAATTCCTTGCCTGTGAGGCAAACCTCGTGGCCGGGCCGTGCGGACGCCTCCTACCGGCTGCCCACCGCCTGCCGGACCAGGGTCTTGCCGAAGTCCCACATCAGTCCGCCGTCGTGCGCGTCGTCCATCACGGCGGTGAAGGCGTCGACGAACCGGTCCACCTCCCGCTGGCCGATGATCAGCGGGGGGATCAGCTTGATCACCTCCAGGTGGTCGCCGGAGACCTGGGTGAGGATGCGGTGGCGATGCAGCAGCGGGACCACCACCATCTGCGCGAAGAGGCCCTTGCGCGCGGCCTGCAGCATCGTCCAGCGGCTGCGCAGCTTCCACGATGTCGGCCGGCCGAACTCGATGCCGATCATCAGGCCCCGGCCGCGGACGTCCGCCAGCAGCTCGTACCGGTCGACCAGCGCCGACAGGCGCTCCTTGAGCTGCTCACCCGTGGCCCGGGCGCCCGCGACGATCTGCTCGTTCTCCATCACCGAGAGCACCGCGAGGCCGGCGGCCATGGCCTGGGCGTTGGAGCCGAAGCTCGCCGAGTGCACGAGCACCCGGTCCATGGACGAGTACACCTTCTTGAAGATCCACTCCTTGCCCAGCGTGGCCCCGACGGGCACGTAACCGCCGGACAGCGCCTTCGCCACGCAGACCAGGTCCGGCTCGACGCCGTCGGCGTGCTGGAAGGCGTAGAAGTCGCCGGTGCGCCCCAGGCCGGTCTGCACCTCGTCGGCGATGAGCAGCGCCTTGTGCCGGCGCAGCAGATCCTGCGCTGCACGCAGGTAGCCGGCTGGCGCCTCGTGGACGCCCTTGCCCTGGATGGGCTCGACGATCAGCGCGGCCACGTCGCCCTGCGCGAGCTCCCGCGCGAGCGCGTCGAGGTCGCCCAGGGGGACGGCGGTGTCGGGCAGCAGCGGGGCGAAGCCGTCGCGGAACCCCTCCTCGCCGTTGACCGACAGCGATCCCGTGGTCAGTCCGTGGAAGGCGTGCACGCAGTACAGCACGCGCGGCCTGCCGGTGGCGTACCGGGCGAACTTCAGGGCCGTCTCCACCGCCTCGGTGCCGCTGTTGGAGAAGAACACCCGGTCCAGGTGGGGGCTGTGGGCCAGCAGCCGCTCCGCCAGCAGTCCCGGCAGCGGCGGGCAGTCGAACCGGGTCAGGTCGGCGAGCTGCGCGTCGAGCACGTCGTGCAGCGCCCGGCGCACCACCGGATGGTGGCGGCCGAGGCCCATCACGCCGAACCCGGCCAGCATGTCCAGGTAGTCGTTGCCCTCGGCGTCCCAGAAGTACGCGCCCTCGGCCCGCTCGTAGACCTTGTCGAAGCCGATGGTGCGCAGCATGCGCGGCAGCTGGTGGTTGACGTACCGCGCGTGCAGTTCGTAGCGCTCGCCTCCGCGCTCGGACAGGAGCCTGCCGAGGTCGAACTCCGTGGTCATTCGGTCCTCTCCTTGACTGCCGTGGCGGCCTGGTCCGGTCCGCCGGCCGCGCTGTCCGCCCCGGCCCGGTCCTTGACGGCCAGGCTCGCGCTGATCCGTCCCGCGATCTCGACGGGTGTGAGGCCGATGTCGGCCAGCAGCTCGCCGCGCTTGGCGTGCGGGAGGAACTGCTCGGGTACGCCGAACCGCCGTACGGGCACGTCGACCTCCGCGTCGCCGAGGGCCAGCGCCACCGCGGAGCCGACGCCGGCCGCGCGGCTGTTGTCCTCGACGACCGCCACCAGCCGGTGCCCGGCGGCCAGTCCCGGCAGCGCCGCGTCGACGGGTTTGACCCAGCGGGGGTCGACCACGGTGCAGGCGATGCCGCGGGCCTGAAGCAGCCCGGCGGCCTCCAGGCACACCGGCGCCATCACACCGACGGCGACGAGCAGGACGTCGGGCCGCTCGGCGGCGCGCAGCACGTCCATGCCGCCCACCCGTCCGACGGCCGGGACGGCGGGCCCGGCCGCCTCCTTGGGGAAGCGGACCAGCGTCGGCGCGTCGTCCACCGCGACGGCCTCCCGCAGCTGGGCGCGCAGCTGGCCGGCGTCGCGGGGGGCGGCGATCCTGAGGCCGGGCACGACCTGGAGGACGGACATGTCCCACATGCCGTTGTGGGAGGCCCCGTCGACGCCGGTCACGCCGGCCCGGTCCAGCACGAAGGTGACCCCGCAGCGGTGCAGGGCCACGTCCATCAGCACCTGGTCGAAGGCGCGGTTGAGGAAGGTGGCGTAGACGGCGACGACCGGATGCAGACCGCCGGTCGCGAGGCCGGCCGCCGAGACGGCCGCGTGCTGCTCGGCGATGCCGACGTCCCACACCCGGTCGGGGAAGCGCTCGGCGAACGCGCCCAGGCCGACCGGGTGAAGCATGGCGGCGGTGACGGCCACCACGTCGTCCCGCTCCTCGCCGATGCGGACGATCTCGTCGGCGAACACGGAGGTCCAGGACGGCCCGCTCGCCGGGGCGAGCGGCTCACAGGTGAGCGGGTCCATCACGCCGACGGTGTGGAAGTGGTCCTCCTCGTGGGCGAGGGCGGGCTCGTAGCCGCGGCCCTTGACCGTCAGGCAGTGGACGAGGACCGGCCCGTGGAAGCGCTTGGCGCGGCGCAGCGCCGCCTCGACGGCCTGGATGTCGTGACCGTCGACGGGGCCGAGGTACTTCAGGCCCAGGTCCTCGAACAGGCCCTGCGGTGCGACGGCGTCCTTGAGGCCTTTCTTGGCGCCGTGCAGCGACTCGTAGAGGGGCCCGCCGACGACGGGTGTGCGCCGGAGCACGTCCTTGCCCCAGGCCAGGACCTTCTCGTAGCCGTCGGTCGTGCGCAGGGTGGCCAGGTGGCCGGCGAGGCCGCCGATGGTGGGCGCGTAGGAGCGCTCGTTGTCGTTGACGACGATGATCAGCGGCCGGTCCCTGGCGGCCGCAATGTTGTTCAGCGCCTCCCAGGCCATGCCTCCGGTGAGGGCCCCGTCGCCGACGACCGCGACGACGTGCCCGCCCCCGCCCCGCACCTCGCGGGCCTTGGCCAGCCCGTCCGCCCAGCCCAGCGCGGTGGACGCATGGCTGTTCTCGACGACGTCGTGCTCGGACTCCTCACGCGAGGGGTAGCCGGACAGGCCGCCCTTGCCCCGCAGCTTGGAGAAGTCCTGACGCCCGGTCAGCAACTTGTGGACGTAGGACTGATGACCGGTGTCCCACAGGATCCGGTCCACCGGCGACTCGAAGACCCGGTGCAGGGCGATGGTCAGTTCGACCACCCCCAGGTTGGGCCCGAGGTGACCGCCGGTCCTGGCGACCGCGTGCACCAGGAACTCACGTATCTCGTCGGACAGTTCGCCGAGTTCCGCCTCGGACAGCGCCTTCAGCTCGCGTGGTCCCCGGATGGTCTCCAGAATCGTCACGCTGGGCCCCCTCTCGCTCCGTGGTCTGCTTCAACCCACTGTCACCGTCGGCGCCCCCGGGGCGGCCGGGGCGCCGGAGGCGGTGCCGTCGGCCTCCATCTGCGCGGCGAGCTTCATGGCCTCCTCGACGAGGGTCTCCACGATCTTCGACTCCGGCACGGTCTTGATGACCTGGCCCTTGACGAAGATCTGGCCCTTGCCGTTGCCGGAGGCCACGCCCAGGTCGGCCTCACGGGCCTCGCCGGGGCCGTTGACGACGCAACCCATCACCGCCACCCGCAGCGGCACCTCCATGCCCGTCAGACCCGCGGTGACCTCCTCGGCCAGCTTGTACACGTCCACCTGCGCCCGCCCGCA
>NZ_JBEYXZ010000014.1:0-149133 GCF_040645305.1 Streptomyces sp. NPDC046831
CGGACCTGGTGCCGAGCGGCGAGCAGTCGGCCGCGGGCCTGCTGGAGGACTGGCTCAAGACCACAACCGGGTCTTGAAGGCCGACGTCACGCACAGGCCCGAATAAACCAACAGCATCCGTGCCGGTGGGCGGGGCCTCGCTCGGCCTCGAATCCGGACGCCTCCGGACCCGTGACGCGGACTACTCGGACAGGACCGCTTCCGCGTCCAGGGTCGTGGCGACCGCCTGGATCACCGCGGCGATCTTGAACGCCTCCTGGATGACGTCACGGTCCAGGCCCGCCTTGCGCAGGACCTGCTCGTGCGAGTCCAGGCACATGCCGCAGCCGTTGATGGCGGAGACCGCGAAGGACCACAGCTCGAAGTCGACCTTGTCGACGCCGGGGTTGCCGATGACGTTCATCCGCAGACCGGCGCGCAGGGTGCCGTACTCGTGGTCCGACAGCAGGTGCCGGGTGCGGTAGAAGACGTTGTTCATCGCCATGACGGCGGCCGCGGACTTGGCCGCGGTGTACGCCTCCGGCGTGAGGTTCGCCTTCGCCTCGGGCTCCAGCTCACGCAGGACGATCGGCGAGCGCGCGGCGATCGCCGTGGCCAGCACGGTGCCCCACAGCTGCTGCGCGGGCAGATCGGAGTTGCCGATGACCGAGCCCAGGTTGAGCTTCAGGTCCTTGGCGTAGTCCGGTACGGCGGACTTCAGGGAGTCGAGCGACACGGTCACTCACCCGCCAGCAGCGCGACCGGGTCGAGGGTCTCGTCGCCCTTGCTCCAGTTGCAGGGGCAGAGCTCGTCGGTCTGCAGCGCGTCCAGGACCCGCAGGACCTCCTTCGGGTTACGGCCGACGGAGCCCGCGGTCACCATGGTGAACTGGATCTCGTTGTTCTGGTCGACGATGAAGACGGCACGCTTGGCGAAGCCGTCCTCGTCCTCGATGCCCAGCTGGCGCATCAGCTCGTGCTTGGAGTCGGCCATCATCGGGAACGGCAGCTCGCGCAGGTCGTCGTGGTCCTTGCGCCAGGCGTGGTGCACGAACTCGGAGTCGCCCGAGAAGCCGAGGATCTGGGCGTCACGGTCGGCGAACTCGTCGTTCAGCTTGCCGAAGGCGGCGATCTCGGTCGGGCACACGAAGGTGAAGTCCTTGGGCCAGGCGAAGATGACCTTCCACTTGCCCTCGTAGGTCTTGTGGTTGATCGTCTCGAACTCCTTGCCCTTCTCCAGCGAGACGCAGGCGGCCAGTTCGAACTCGGGGAACTTGTCACCGACAGTGAGCACGCGCTCTCCTTGCAGCGAAGAAACACCTGGTTTGCGGGCGTTTCCCATGGGTTGGACGTAGGTGATGTTGGCACAGGGTGCATTGATTGCGGAAATAGCTACACTCGGTCGTGTTGATCGGAGGTAGCTATCAGTGACTGGTAGGAAGAGGCAGCCGAGCCTCGCTCAGCTGCGCGCTTTCGCCGCCGTCGCCGAGCACCTGCACTTCCGGGACGCCGCCGCCGCGATCGGGATGAGCCAGCCGGCGCTCTCCGGCGCGGTCTCGGCGCTGGAGGAGGCACTCGGTGTCACCCTGTTGGAGCGTACGACGCGCAAGGTGCTGCTCTCACCCGCCGGTGAGCGGCTGGCCGTGCGGACCAAGGCGGTGCTCGCCCAGGTCGGGGCGCTGCTGGAGGAGGCCGAGGCCGTCCGGGCGCCCTTCACCGGGGTGCTGCGGCTCGGCGTCATCCCCACCGTCGCGCCGTACCTGCTGCCCACGGTGCTGCGCCTGGTGCACCAACGGTACCCGCACCTCGATCTCCAGGTCCACGAGGAGCAGACGGCCAGCCTGCTGGAGGGGCTGGGCGCCGGGCGGCTGGACCTGCTGCTGCTCGCCGTGCCCCTCGGGGTGCCCGGTGTCGTCGAACTCCCCCTGTTCGACGAGGACTTCGTCCTGGTCACCCCACTCGACCACGAGCTGGGCGGCCGTGAGGGGATACCCCGGGAGGCGCTGCGGGAGCTCAATCTGCTGCTCCTGGACGAGGGCCACTGCCTGCGCGACCAGGCTTTGGACATCTGCCGCGAGGCCGGCCGCGAGAACGCGCCGGTCACCACGACGGCCGCGGGCCTGTCCACGCTGGTGCAGCTCGTCGCCGGCGGCCTCGGGGTGACGCTGCTGCCGCGGACCGCCCTGAAGGTCGAGATCTCCCGCAGCAACCAGCTGCTCACCGGCTACTTCGCCGAACCCGCCCCGTCCCGGCGCGTGGCCCTCGCCATGCGCACCGGTGCGGCCCGGGGCGCCGAGTACCGGGAGCTCGCGGCCGCACTGCGGGAGGCACTGCGGCCGCTGCCGGTCCGGGTGCTGGAGGGCGCGGACTGACGGTGCGCCGGTGAGGGGGGCCCGGTGCCCCCGGCTCGCCGTCGGCCGTGCGGCGGGCCGGGGGCACCGGCCGGCCGTCCGCACCGGCCGGCGGTCCGCACCGGCCGGCGGTCCGCACCGGCCGGCGGTCCGCACCGGCCGGCGGTCCGCGCCGGGCGGGCGTCCACGCCGCGCCCGTGCCCGGATGCCGGCCGCCGCGGGCCGGCACCCCGGCACGGTGGTCGCGGGCCGCCGTGCGTGCCCGGGCACCTGGGGTCACCCGCGGCGGGCCCTCGGCCTACTCCGTGCGCAGCCCGTCCGGGCGCATCAGGCGCAGCAGCGGCGGCAGGCTGAGCAGCGTGACCGTCAGGACGACGGCCGCGCCGATACCGGTCATCGCGAGCACGCTGGGCCAGTCCACGCCGACCGTCGTCCCCGTCATCTTCAGCAGCACCGCACCCAGCGTGAGACCCACCGCCGAGGCCAGCAGCAGGCCGAGCACGATCGGGACGGCGGTCTGCCACAGCACCGACAGGCCCAGCGTGCGCCGCCGGGTGCCGAAGGCGACCAGCGCCGACAGCAGTTTCCTCCGCTCGCGCAGCTGCTCCAGCTGGGACACCAGCAGGCTCGCCCCGATCAGCGCCAGGACACAGGACGCGCCGATGAACAGCCCGGTGCGGATGGAGGTGAACCTGCGGGACTGCTCGCCGGCCGCCCAGGTCGTCGCGCCGGCCAGCGGGTCGATCGCGCTCGCGGTGTTCCGCACCCGCTCGCGCACGTCCGGCACGGACTCGTCGAGCGCCAGGTAGACCGTCCCGGTGAGCTGCGCGGCCAGCCCCGCCGGCACGGCCTGCGGCGTCATCAGGAGACCACCGCGCCGCACCCCGGTCGGGTCGTCCACCGACCGGGCCGGCCTGAGCCCCCGCGGCACCGTCCAGGTCAGCTCCGGGCCGCCGTCCGTGCCGCGGGAACCGCTGAAGTACAGCGTGCGTCCCGGCACCGCCAGCTTCGGGGTGTCCTGGTCGTACGCGCCGCCCCGCAGGGCGAAGACGTCGCCGTTCCGGCAGGAGGGCATGCGGGCCACCTCGCGCAGGGCCGCGCAGTCGCCGATCGTCACCTGGCTGGTGCGGTCGGGCCCCCGGTCGTCCCAGGTGCGGTCGCCGACGTCGGCCCACGTCAGGGCGGTCGCCCTGCGCACGCCCCGGGTGGCGGCGAGGTCGCCGGCGGCGGCGCCGGGCTCGACGCCGCGCGGCAGCGACACCTGCATCTGGGCCCGGGACAGGTCGTTGTGCGACTGCCTGGTGTAGTCGCCCTGGACCCCCGCGAACAGCATCTGCAGCGCGATCGCCCCCGCCACCGCCACGGCGATGCCGTTGACCGGGCGCGCCGCCGAGCCGCTGCTCAGCTGGAGCCGCCTGACCGCGAGTTGCCAGGCCACGCCACCGGAGCCGAGCCGGGCGACGACCGCCTCCACGATCCACGGCAGCAGCGCGGTCACGCCGACGAGCAGCAGGACGACACCGCCGGTCACCAGATACTGGTTGAAGTTCCCGTGGTCGCGGCCCTGCCCGACCATGGGGTAGAGCATGGCCAGGCCGCCCAGCGGCAGCAGCAGCCGCCACCACAGCCGGCGCCGCGCGGTCCTGGCGGTGCGCACCACGCCGAGCGGCTCGATCACCACCCCGCGCAGGGCGAACAGGGTGACCAGCACCGCCGCCGCCGGCACGGCGACCGCGACCAGGGCGGCGAGCGCCGGGGAAGGGTCGAGGTAGCCGGGGAACACGCTGATGCCGAGGATCTCCACGGACCCGGCCACCTGGCGGCCGGCCAGGAAGAAGCCGGTGCCGAAGACCAGGCCGAGCAGGGAGCCGGCGAGGGCCTCGCCGGCCGCGATCCGCCGGGTCGTCCGGCCGTCGGCGCCGACCAGCCGCAGTGCGGCGAGCCTGCGGTCGCGCCGCTCGCCACCGAAGCGCACGGCGGCGGCGATGAACACCGCGACGGGCATCAGCAGCACCACGAACATGACCAGGACGAGCAGGATCAGCACCGGGTCCATCTGCTCGGGCGTCGGGTCGGGGTCGCCGAACTCGCTGATCCGGGCCACCCGGTAGCCGTCGATGCGCCCGGCCAGGCCGTCGGCGCCCGCGTAGTAGGCCAGTTCGCGGGAGCCGATGAGCCCGCTCTCCCCGATCGTCCCGGTGACGCGGTAGGGCAGCCGTTCGCGCAGCATCTTCCCGTCGCCGGAGCCGAGCAGGTCCCGCAGGGCGGGGGAGACGACCATGTCGCCCGGGGCGGGATACCGGCGCAGACCCGGCGGGAGCGGGGCCCGTGCCCCCTCGGGCTCCACCAGCCGCCCGCGGACCTCCGCCTGGTGGTACGTCGTGTCGACGTCGGCGATCACCAGGGTGTCGTCGGCCCTGGGCACGGGTTCCCGGCCGTAGGTGTAGTCGAGGCGGGCCTCCTCCCGGTCGTGGCGCACGGCCAGGGCGTTCGGCAGCGCGGTGGTGAGCAGCAGCAGCGCCACGCCCAGGCCGACGCCCACGGCCGTGAGCACCGCCCTGACCCAGCCCTCCCGCCCGCCGGCCAGGGCGAAGCGGACCCCCATCGCGAGGTCGCGGGCCCAGCGGCGCGTCCTCATACGATCCGCTCCATGTCCCGCGACCTGCCGTCCCGTACGACGATCTCGCGGTCGGAGTAGGCGGCCACGCGCGCCTCGTGCGTGACGAGGACGACGGCGGCGTTGGCGGTCCGTGCCGCCTCGGTGAGCAGCTCCATCACCCGCTCGCCGTTGAGGGAGTCCAGGGCGCCGGTCGGCTCGTCGGCGAACAGCACCCGCGGGCCGGTGACCAGGGCGCGGGCGACGGCGACCCGCTGGCCCTGGCCGCCGGACACCTCGCCGGGCCGCTTCCTGCGCAGGTCGTCGACCTCCAGCCGCTCCATCCAGGCCAGCGCGGCGCGTTCGGCCTCCTTGCGCGGGGTGCCGTTCAGCCGCAGCGGCAGGGCCACGTTCTCCACGCAGGTCAGCTCGGGCACGAGCTGGCCGAACTGGAACACGAAGCCGAACTCCGAGCGGCGCAGCGCGCTGCGCCGGGCGTCGGTCATCGCCGACAGCTCCCGCCCGTCGTAGGTGATGGTGCCCGAGTCGGGGGTCACGATGCCGGCGAGGCAGTGCAGCAGGGTCGACTTGCCGGAGCCGGAGGGTCCCATGACGGCGACGACCTCCCCGGGGTGGATGGAGAACTCGGCGCCGGCGAGCGCGGTGGTCGGGCCGTAGGCCTTGTGCAGGTTCTCCGCCGCCAGCAGGGTGCCGGCGGGAGGGGCCGCGTGCGTCATGCGGTCACCGCCTCGCGGAGCCGGTCCAGGCGCGCCGCGGTCAGTTCCAGCCACCGCAGGTCCGCCTCGAGGTGGAACAGGGCGTGGTCGCAGATGAGCTGGTCGGCCAGGTCGCCCTTGCGCTTGCGGTCGGTCAGGATCCGCATGCCGCGCAGGTGTTCGGCGCGCTGGGTGTCCAGGATGTCGGCGGCGTCGCGGTGGGTCAGCAGCGCGAGCACGACCTTGGTGTAGAGCGTCGACTGCAGGTACGGCTCGGGCTTCTCCGGCGTGGCCAGCCAGCGCTCGACGTCCGTGATGCCGGCGTCGGTGATGGCGTAGCGCTTGCGCTCGGGGCCGTCGCCCGCCTCGATGCCGTCGACTTCGACGAGCCCGTGCTTCAGCAGGCGGGACATCGTCGAGTAGACCTGGCCGTAGTGCAGCGGCCGGTCGTGACCGAACTTGTCGTCGAAGGCCCGCTTGAGGTCGTAGCCGTGGCGGGGCCCGGACTCCAGGAGTCCCAGAAGGGTGTGACCGATGGACATGGCCGCACTCTACACACGGTGTATACGCCGGGTGTATACAGCGCGTGCCGCGATCGTGGCAGCCGGTGGGAGGGCCCAGGTCGGGGCCGATTGTCACAGTTCCGCTACCGGGACGCGGACGGGCCGCCGCGCGGAGGGTCCGGTGGAGGGCCGGACGGACCGCCGGACGCAGGGGGCGGTGACCCGGTGCCGCCGCGCGGCGGGCGGCCCCGGCGGGGGAGCGGGCCGGCCTCTCCGGGGAGCCGGCCCGCCTCCGCGAGGGCGCGCCGCAGCAGGAACTCGATCTGGGCGTTGGCCGACCGCAGCTCGTCCGACGCCCACCGGGCGAGCGCCTCGTACACCGACGGGTCCAGCCGCAGCAGCACCTGCTTGCGCCGCTGCGGCCGCCGCTCGGGGGCCGGCCCCCCGGAAGCGTCCGTCACTGGTAGAGCGTCCCGGTGTTCAGCACGGGCTGCGGCGCCCGGTCCCCGCAGAGCACCACCATCAGGTTCGACACCATCGCCGCCTTCCGCTCCTCGTCCAGTTCCACGATGTCCCGCTCGGCGATCCGGGCGAGTGCCGCCTCGACCATGCCGACCGCTCCGTCCACGATCTCCCGCCGGGCGGCGACGACCGCGCCGGCCTGCTGCCGCTGGAGCATCGCCGAGGCGATCTCGGGAGCGTACGCCAGGTGCGTGAAGCGGGACTCGACGATCCGCACGCCGGCCGCCTCCACCCGCGCGTGCAGCTCGGCGGCCAGCTTCTCGGTGATCTCCTCGGCGTTGCCGCGCAGCGACAGGCCGTCGGCCTCGTGGGCGTCGTAGGGGTACTCGATGGCGATGTGCCGCACGGCCGCCTCGGTCTGCGTGGCGACGAACTCCAGGAAGTCGTCCACCTCGAAGGTGGCCTGCGCGGTGTCCTGGACCTTCCACACCACGACCGCGGCGAGTTCTATCGGGTTGCCGTAGGCGTCGTTGACCTTCAGCACGGCGGTCTCGTGGTTGCGGACGCGGGTGGAGATCTTCGTGCGCGAGGTGAGGGGGTTCACCCAGCGCAGCCCGTCCTCGCGGATCGTGCCCCGGTACCGGCCGAAGAGCTGGACGACGCGGGCCTCGCCCGGCGCCACCATGTTCAGCCCGCACATCCCGAGGAACGCCGCGAGGCCGGTCAGCACGCCCAGCAGGATCAGCACGACCTGGACGCCGGTCGCGGTGACGGCCGAGGCGGTGACGAACAGCGCCGCGGCGAGCAGCAGTCCCAGCAGCCCGAGCAGCAGCGCCAGTCCGCCGCCGATGCTGCGCGCGGGGAACTCCCGCACCCGCGGGGCGGGCATCTCCGGCAGGTCGGGCGCGCCGGCGGTGGGCGCGCTGTCGTGCGTGGACATGGAGGTCCCCCGATCTCGTCGTGGCGGTGGCCGCGGGCGCCCGTGCGGGCCGGTGACCACCGCCGGTCATCTATCTAAGTGATAGCACTTTATCCCGCCACGGCAACCCCCAACAGCCCTGGGGCGTCGGTTCCTTGGGATGGGTGCTGATTCTCACGTCCGTAAAAGAGCGGATCGGACGCTCTTTGTCATAGAGGGCGGTGTTAGCTTTCAGAGCTGATCCGGGCCACGCACCGGTCTGACGACCGAGAAGGACGACCGAGAAGGAAGCGGAGTCAGGGACCGATGGGACGAGCGGAAGAGAGACGAGCGCGGCGGCGCGGTGGGCACCGCGCGGCGCCGAGGCGCCGCTCGTCGCAAGCGGCCGGCAAGCCCGGCAGGAGCGGCATACGACGCCTGTTCACCTGGAGGAGGCTCCTCGGCACCTTCCTCGGCGCGTGCCTGCTCGCGATCGGCACGTTCGTCGTCCTGTACCTCGTGGTGGACGTCCCCCAGGGCAACGCCGCCGCCCGCCAGCAGAGCAACGTCTACAAGTACAGCGACGGCACGATCATGGCCCGGGTCGGCACCGTCAACCGCGAGAGCGTGGACCTGGCCAAGGTGCCCAAGAAGGTCCAGCGCACCTTCGTCGCGGCGGAGAACAAGACCTTCTACACCGACTCCGGCGTCGACCTGAAGGGCACCGCCCGCGGTCTGCTGAACACGCTCACCGGCAAGGGCATGCAGGGCGGTTCGACGATCACCCAGCAGTACGTCAAGAACTACTACCTCAACCAGGACCAGACGGTCACCCGCAAGCTGAAGGAGATGGTCATCTCCCTCAAGGTGGACCGCCAGATGTCCAAGGAGGACATCCTCGCCGGCTACGTCAACACCAGCTACTACGGCCGCGGCGCCTACGGCGTCCAGGCCGCCGCGCAGGCGTACTACCGCGTCGACGCCGAGGACCTGACGGTCGAACAGGGCGCGTACCTCGCGGCCCTGCTGCAGGCGCCGAGCCAGTACGACTGGGCCGTGGCGAGCGAGACCGGCAAGCGGCTGGTGCAGAACCGCTGGAACTACGTCCTGGACAACATGGTCCAGCAGCACTGGCTCGACCCCTCCGCGCGGCGGGCCATGCGGTTCCCCGTGCCCCAGCCGCCCAGGGGCACGCCGGGCGAGGAGGGGCAGAAGGGCTACCTGGTCCAGCTCGCCAACCAGCAGCTCGAACGGCAGCTGATGAAGGAGCAGGGCATCAGCCAGGCCCAGGCCGAGGCCGAGGTCGTGGACCGCGGGTGGACCATCACCGTCAACATCGACCGGAAGAAGCAGGCCGCGCTGGAGAAGGCGGTCACCGCGGAGCTGACCCGCAAGCTGGACCCGGAGGCGCGCGACGTCGACGCCGACGTCCAGGCCGGCGCGGTGTCCGTCGACCCGCAGACCGGGCACGTCGTCGCCCTGTACGGCGGCCGGGACTACTTCAAGCACTACGTCAGCAACGCCACCCGCAGGGACTACCAGCCCGCGTCGACGTTCAAGCCGGTCATCCTCGCCGCCGCGTTGGAGGAGGGCTCCACGACGCAGGGCGGGCAGCCGATCGACGCGAACACCGTCTACGACGGCTCGAACCGCCGCCAGGTCGTCGACCACGGCGCCGAGGTCGGCTTCGCCCCGCCGAACGAGGACGAGGCCGGCTACGGGCCGATCACCGTCCAGACGGCGATGAACAAGTCCGTCAACTCCGTCTTCGCGCAGATGGGCGTCGACGTGGGCATGGACAAGGTGATGAGCACCGCCGGCCGGCTCGGCATGGACACCCGGGACATGCAGGCGGTGCCCGCCCAGACCCTCGGCTCCATGGGCGCGAGCCCGCTGGAGATGGCCGGCATCTACGCCACCTTCGACCACCACGGCAAGAAGGTCACCCCGAGCGTCGTCAGGACCGCCGAGCAGAAGAACCGCACGGTCAGGATGCCGGACCCGGTCGGCGGCCAGGTGATCAGCCGGGAGGCCGCCGACACCGTGACCTCCGTGCTGACCGGTGTGGTCGACGACGGCACGGCCCGCGAGTCCGTGCGCGACAACCCGCTGCGCGACGGCCAGCAGGTCGCGGGCAAGACGGGTACGTCGGACAACGACAAGTCGGCCTGGTTCAGCGGCTACACCCCGGACCTGGTCACCTCGGTCGGCCTGTTCGGCGAGGACCCGGAGAGCCACGCGCAGGTCACCCTGAAGGGCGCCACGGGCCAGGTCCCGGGCAGCGGCCGCATCAACGGCGGCGGCTACCCGGCGCGGATCTGGGCGGCGTACACCTTCGGCGTGACCGACCGGGCGACGTTCGACCTGCGGACCACGCAGGGCGCGGCCGTCCAGCCCGAGACGCCCTCCGGGACGCCGTCGCGTACGCCGTCCGAGACCCCGTCGGAGACCCCCAGCGAGACGCCGTCGCAGACGCCCTCGCAGTCGCCGAGCGAGACGCCTTCCCGGACGCCGTCGCAGACGCCCAGCCAGACGCCGTCGCAGACGCCGTCCGAGTCGGCGACGACCAGGGAGCCCACGGGCGGCCTCACCCGCAGCCCGCTGCTTCCGGACGTGCGGTAGGAGTGCGGTAGGAGCCGGTGGACCAGGGGCGCCCGGCGGAAGGCGGGCGCCCCTGGTCCGTGCGCGGACGTGAGGGCCGTGTGCGGCGCCTGACGGGCCGTTGACGGGCCGTCGGCGGGAGGCGGCGCAGGGCAGGCCGGCCGGCGGGACCGCGGCGGACGCGTTCGCACCAGCCCGGCCCGATCCGAACGGAACCGCCCCGGCCCGCCGCCCGGCACGGCGCGCCGCCCCGGCCGGCGCGCACCGTGGCGCCGCCGGGCGGGCTGTGGCGCCGTCGCCCTCCGTGGCGGGTGCGCCGGGGCGGGTGGGCCGTGGCGCCGCCGTCCTCCGTGGCAGCCGCGCCGGGCCGGGCAGGCCGTGGCGCCGTCGGCCTCCGTAGCAGGCGTGCCGGGGCGGGTGGGCCGTGGCGCCGTCGCCCTGGGTGGCAGGTGCGCCGGGTCGGGCGGCTGTGGCGCCCGCCGGGCTCCGTGGCAGCCGCGGCGGGCCCGGGTGGGCTGTGGCGCCCGTCGGCCTCCGTGGCAGCCGCGCCGGGCCGGGCAGGCCGTGGCGCCGTCGCCCTCCGTGACGGGTGCGCCGCGGCGGGTGGGTCGTGGCGCCCGCCGGGCTCCGTGCAGCCGCGGCGGGCCGGGTGGGCTGTGGCGCCCGTCGGCCTCTGTGGCGGGTGCGCCGGGCTGGGTGGGCTGTGGCGCCCGTCGCCCCCCGCGACGGGTGCGCCGGGCCGGGTGGGCTGTGGCGCCCGTCGGCCTCCGTGGCGGGCGCGCCGGGCCGGGCGGGCCGTGGCGCCGCCCGCCCATGCGGCAGGCGCTAGCCCCGGTTCAGCTCGAACCAGACGACCTTCCCCGTGCTCAGCCGGGTGGCGCCCCACCGCCGGGCCAGCCGGTTCACCAGGTACAGGCCGCGGCCGCCCTCGTCGGTGGCCCGGGCCTGCCGCAGCCTCGGCAGCTGCGGCACGTCGTCGCCGACCTCGCAGCGCAGCACGTCGGTGCGCAGCAGGCGCAGGGTGATCGGGCGGGACGCGTAGCGGACGGCGTTGGTGACGACCTCGCTGACCAGCAGCTCCACGGAGTCGGTGAGCTCCTCCAGGCCCCAGCGGGCCAGGGCGCGACGGGCCAGCCGGCGGGCCCGGCCGGGGGCGGAGTCCTCCGGCTCCAGGAACCAGTACGCCACGTCGCTCGGCGCGATCCCGTCGAAGCGCGCGGCGAGCAGCGCGATGTCGTCGTCCCGGTCGCCCGGGCCGAGCATGTCGAGCACCTCGTCGCACAGCGCCTCCAGCGGCGGCGCGTGGTCCGGCCCGGTGAGCTGCGCGGTCGCGGACAGCTTCTCGCGCAGCTGCTCTATGCCGGTCCACACGTCCCGCAGGCGCGACTCCACCAGTCCGTCGGTGTACAGCAGCAGCGTGGCACCGGCCGGTGCGTCCAGCTCCACCGCCTCGAAGTCCACACCGCCCACGCCGATCGGCGCGCCCGCCGGCACCCGCAGCACCTCGGCCCGGCCGCCCAGGTGCAGCAGGACGGGCGGCGGATGGCCCGCGTTGGCGATGGTGATGCGGTGCGCGACCGGGTCGTAGACGGCGTACAGGCAGGTCGCCATGCGGTCGGTGCCCAGGCGCTGCGCCTGCTCGTCGAGGTGGTGCAGCACCTCCTGCGGCGGCAGGTCGAGGCCGGCCAGGGTCTGCGCGGTGGTGCGCAGCTGGCCCATGATCGCCGCCGAGGTCATCGAGTGGCCCATGACGTCGCCGACGACGAGGGCGACCCGGCTGCCGGGCAGCGGGATCGCGTCGTACCAGTCGCCGCCCACCCGCGCGGTCTCGGCGGCGGGCAGGTAGCGCGACGCCAGCCGCACGCCCGTCGGACGGGGCAGCGTCTCCGGCAGCATGGTCCGCTGCAGCTCGTCGGCGATGTACGCCTCGCGCCCGTACAGCACCGCCTTGTCGACGCCGAGCGCGCTGTGCGTGGCGAGCTGGGCGGCGACCAGCAGGTCGTCCTGCTCGAACGCGGGGCGGTCGGGGCGGCGCAGGAAGAGCGCCGCGCCGATGACACGGCGCCGGCCGCGCAGCGGGGCCAGGATGGCCCGCTGCCCGCCGGGCACCGCCAGGTCGGTGTCCTCGCCGAGCAGTTCGCACAGGGCGGCACGGGCGGACGGCGTCTCCGTGAACACCGGCCGCACCCCCCGCAGCACCTCGCCGAGCGCGCTGCCGGGCCGCACCTCGCACAGTTCGTTGGTGACCGCCGACAGCGCGGCGGGCTGCTCGGGCTGCGGCGCGGGCATGAAGCCGTTCTCGCTGTCGCGGTCCGCCGGTATCCGGTCGGTGCGGCGCAGCCGCAGCACGAGCGGGCCGACGGGCCGCTCGTCGCCCACCGGCAGGGGTTCACGCAGGTAGACGAGGATGGCGTCGGAGAAGGTGGGCACGGTGGCCCGGCACAGCCCCATGACGATCTCGTCGAGGTCCATGCCGCGGGCGATGCGCCGGGTGGCCGCCCCCACGAACCGCAGCCGGTCGCCGTCCCTGCGCATCGGCATCGGCCCGCTGCCCGGCAGCCGCTGCCCCGTGCGCCGTTCCCCGCCGGGCCGCTCGGGTGCCGCGCCCGGCTGCTCCGGGACGGCGTCCGCCGGCCGCGGCCGGTGCGCGTCCTGCTCGGCGGTCGCGGGCTGGGCGTGCTCCGGGCCTTCGCCGGAGGCCAGGGGCGCCCCGGGGCCGGTGGAGGTGCCCGCCTGCGCGCCCGCCGCGGGCACGCCGGAGGACGCCGGCTCCACGTCACGGCCGCACGCCGGCGTGGCGCGCGGGCCGGAGGGGGGCTCGGCGGCGGTGGAGGGCTGCAGCGGTAAGGCCGGGCTGCCGGGGGAGGAGCCGGGCGCGCGGAGGTCCTCCGAGGTGCGCAGGAGCGCCCCGCGGTCGTCCGCGGGGTCGACGCCCGCCTGGGGGCGCTCGAAGGAGGTCGGCTGCTCCGTCACGCGTGTCGCATCCATCCGTCCGGGGCCGCGCGCCGGGCGCGCAGTTCGTCCCGCCGAAGACCCGATACCCGCAATACGTGCCCCGGGAACGGATTCGGGTGGTCACGGGTCGGTCCCGCGCCGCCGGCGAACCGTCCACGGCCCGCACGGGTGTTGCCGTCGTACCCCTCGCTCACGTCCTGCCGCCCCTCGGTGACGTCCGGTCGGACTTGCGTGCTGTGGTGGAAAGGCCGCTCTCAACGACCGTGCTGCGCACCGCCCTTGCCCATTGTTGCGGAGGACGATCCTACGTTTGCCGCCCGGGGGTGCTACAAGGGTCTCATGGGGACACGTGCGCCGGCGTGCGGTCCCAGTCCCGCGGCAACGACGGTACCGGCCAGGACGGATCGGGGCGCCAGTGCTGCCAGCCGTCCGAGAACGGCGGGCCCCATGCGGTGATCACCTCCACCGCGGACCGGCCCGCCGCGCGCACCCGCTCGGCCAGTGCTGCGTCCATCAGGCCGTCGCGCTGGGCCTGCGCGAACTCGTCCTCGTCCCGCCAGTGCCAACTGCGGTCCGGGCTGACGGAGATGTCCAGGAAATGGTCCTCGGAGTCCACCCCGCCGGCCCATCGGGCGAGCGGCTCCTCCAGGTTCACGTACCAGTTCTTGAACTGCCAGCCCGGCTCCCAGAACAGCCACACCGACCAGGGCTCGCCGGGCCGCGCCAGCTTCAGCACGCCCGTGCCGAACCAGCGGTCCCGCAGCACCGTCCGCGGCTTGGTGTACCGCGAGGCGAGCGGCTCCAGGTGGACGGGCGTGCCGTCGGCGAGCACGGGCTTGACGCACTCGGTCCCGGGCGCCATCCAGACGGCGAGCAGACCGGGGTCGTCGCGCACGACGGTCACGGGCCGGGCGATGTGGAAGCCCGCGCCGCCGTTCTCCCGGTACCGCCACAGGATCTGGCTTCCGGGGGCCCAGTGGGCCGTCGCACCGCCCGCCTTCACGTCTCTCACCGCTCCGTCCTCTGCCATGAACAGATACTAGGTGCCCCAGGCACACGTCGCCGCGGCACGCCTCGGGGGTTCACGCCCGGGACGGGGAGTTCACGGGCGCGTCATCCGCAGGACGTCCAGCGCCTCGTCGAGCTGCTCCTCGGTGAGGTCGCCACGGTCCACGTACCCGCTCTCCAGCACGACCTGACGGATCGTCTTCTGCTCGGCCAGCGCCTTCTTGGCCACCTTCGCGGCCTCCTCGTACCCGATGTACTTGTTCAGCGGCGTGACGACGGAGGGCGAGGACTCGGCGTACTCCCGCGCCCGTTCGCGGTGCGCGGTGATGCCGTCGACGGTCCGGTCGGCCAGCAGCCGGGAGACGTTCGCGAGCAGCCGGATCGACTCCAGGACGTTCTTGGCGATGACGGGCAGCATCACGTTGAGCTCGAAGTTGCCCGAGGCGCCGGCGGTCGCGACGGTGGCGTCGTTGCCGATGACCTGGGCGCACACCATCAGCACGGCCTCGGGGACGACCGGGTTGACCTTGCCGGGCATGATCGAGGAACCCGGCTGCAGGTCGGGCAGGGCGATCTCGGACAGGCCGGTGCGCGGGCCGGACGCCATCCACCGCAGATCGTTGGCGATCTTCGTGAGGCCGACGGCGATGGTCCGCAGCTGCCCGCTGGTCTCGACGATGCCGTCCCGCGCGCCCTGCGCCTCGAAGTGGTCGCGGGCCTCGGTCAGCGGCAGGCCGGTGGCGCGCGCGACCTCCTCGATGACGGCGGCGGAGAAGCCGGGCGGGGTGTTGATGCCGGTGCCGACGGCGGTGCCGCCCAGCGGCAGCTCGGCCAGCCGCGGCAGGGAGGCGGTCAGCCGCTCGATGCCGTACCGCACCTGGGCCGCGTACCCGCCGAACTCCTGGCCCAGGGTCACGGGCGTGGCGTCCATCAGGTGCGTCCGCCCGGACTTGACCACGTCGGCGAACTCCTCCGCCTTGCGGCTCAGGGCCCGCGCCAGGTGGTCCAGGGCGGGGATCAGCTCCCGGTCGACGGCGGCGGTGGCGGCGATGTGGATCGACGAGGGGAAGACGTCGTTGGACGACTGCGAGGCGTTGACGTGGTCGTTGGGGTGCACGTCCCGGCCGAGCCGCTCGCCGGCGAGGGTCGCGATGACCTCGTTGGCGTTCATGTTCGACGAGGTCCCGGACCCGGTCTGGAACACGTCGACGGGGAAGTGGTCGTCCCACCTGCCCTCGGCGACCTCCTCGGCCGCCTCGTGGATCGCCTCGGCGACGTCCTTGTCCAGCACGCCCAGCCGCGCGTTCACCCGGGCGGCGGCGGCCTTGATCCGGGCGAGCGCCTCGATGTGGGCCCGCTCCAGGCGCTGCCCCGACACGGGGAAGTTCTCCACGGCCCGCTGCGTCTGGGCCCGCCACTTGGCCTGTGCCGGGACGCGCACCTCGCCCATGGAGTCGTGCTCGGTGCGGTAGCGCCGCTCGTCGTCGGTCGTCATCGTCGTCGTACCTCCGGAAGGTCGGAGCACGGCGGAAGGAAGGCCTGTTCCCGTCCGCCGGCCTGGCGTGTCCGGTGGTCCGGGTGCCCTCGCCGCGCTGCGGCAGACCCCCGGCACGGCGGCGGGCGGCCCCCACGGCGAGGTGGGGACCGCCCGCACGGCGGCGTCCGGCCGGTGCTGCCCGCGGCCGGGAAGCCGGCTCTACGCCAGGCCCGGGCCGCGGACCGGGATCGACGTGAACGTGGGCGGCTGCGCCGGGGCCTGGAAGAAGTCGTTGCCCTTGTCGTCCACGACGACGAACGCGGGGAAGTCCTCGACCTCGATCCGCCAGACGGCCTCCATGCCGAGCTCCTCGTACTCGACGACCTCGACCTTCTTGATGCAGTCCTGGGCGAGGCGGGCCGCCGGGCCGCCGATGGAGCCCAGGTAGAAGCCGCCGTGCGCCGCGCACGCCTCGGTGACCTGCTTGCTGCGGTTGCCCTTGGCCAGCATCACCTTCGAGCCGCCCGCCGCCTGGAACTGCTCGACGTAGGAGTCCATGCGGCCGGCCGTGGTCGGGCCGAACGAACCGGAGGCGTAGCCCTCGGGCGTCTTCGCCGGACCCGCGTAGTACACCGGGTGGTCCTTCAGGTACTGCGGCATCTCCTCGCCGCGGTCCAGCCGCTCCTTGATCTTGGCGTGCGCGATGTCGCGCGCCACGACCAGCGGGCCGGTCAGCGACAGCCGGGTCTTCACCGGGTACTTCGTCAGCTCGGCGAGGATCGCGTCCATCGGCTGGTTCAGGTCGACCTTCACCACGTCGCCCTCGTCGAGCTGGGCGTCCGTCGTGTCCGGCAGGAAGCGGGCCGGGTCGGTCTCCAGCTGCTCCAGGAAGACGCCCTCGGGGGTGATCTTCGCCAGCGCCTGGCGGTCGGCGGAGCAGGAGACCGCGATCGCGACCGGACAGGAGGCGCCGTGCCGGGGCAGACGCACCACGCGCACGTCGTGGCAGAAGTACTTGCCGCCGAACTGCGCGCCGATGCCGATCTTCTGCGTCAGCTCGAAGACCTTCTCCTCCAGCTCCTTGTCCCGGAAGCCGTGCCCGAGCTCGGAGCCCTCGGCCGGAATCGAGTCCAGGTAGTGCGCGGAGGCGTACTTCGCGGTCTTCAGGGCGAACTCGGCGCTGGTGCCGCCGACGACGATCGCCAGGTGGTACGGCGGGCAGGCGGCCGTGCCCAGCGAGCGGATCTTCTCCTCCAGGAACTTCATCATGGAGGACTCGTTCAGGACGGCCTTGGTCTCCTGGTACAGGAAGGACTTGTTGGCGCTGCCGCCGCCCTTGGCCATGAACAGGAACTTGTAGGCGCCGCCGTCGGTCGCGTACAGCTCGATCTGCGCGGGGAGGTTCGAACCGGTGTTCTTCTCCTCCCACATCGTCAGCGGGGCCATCTGCGAGTAGCGCAGGTTGAGCTTGGTGTAGGCGTCGAAGATGCCGCGCGACAGGGCCTCCTCGTCGGCGCCCCGCGTCAGCACGTTCTGGCCGCGCTTGCCCATGACGATCGCCGTGCCGGTGTCCTGGCACATCGGCAGGACGCCCGCCGCCGCGATGTTCGCGTTCTTCAGCAGGTCCAGGGCGACGAACTTGTCGTTCGCGCTGGCTTCCGGGTCGTCGATGATGCGGCGCAGCTGCGCCAGGTGGGCCGGGCGCAGGTAGTGCTGGATGTCGTGGACGGCCTCCTCGGCCAGCTTGCGCAGCGCCTCCGGCTCCACCTTGAGGAACGTCCGCCCGTCGGCCTCGAAGGTGGAGACACCCTCGGAGGTCACCAGCCGGTACGGAGTGGTGTCCTCTCCCATGGGGAGCAGGTCGGTGTACGCGAACTCAGGGCGGACAGGGGGGGAACTATGCGGCATCTCGCCCATTCCTCACTCGACAGACGGCGGCCCGCCTCCGTCGGCGGGCGCCCACCAGCGTAGAACCTGCCGCTGAGGGCGGACCTGTGAGGTAAGGCTCAGTCCCCCGGCCGGGGTACGGCCGGGTACGGCCGGGGTGTGGCCGGGTTTTCCACAGGGCGGCAACCGGGGGGTAGTCGCGATCTATCGCGTTTCGCTAGGCTGCTGCCGTGGACCTTCACCAGCAGACCGGAGCGCGTACCGCCGCGCTGCGCGCCTCGGACGCCGACCGTGACCGCATCGCCGACATCCTGCGCGACGCCCTCGCCGAGGGCCGCCTGACCGCCGACGAGCACGCCGAGCGCGTCGAGGGGGTGCTGAGCGCCAAGACGGTCGGTGAGCTGGAGGTCTTCATCCAGGACCTGCCCGCCGCCCACCAGGCCCGCACGGGCCCCGGGTACAGCCACGTCCCGCACCGCCCGGCGGCCGGCACCGTGCCGCCGGAGGCCGACGAGAACGTGGTCGCGGTGTTCAGCGCGGCCGTGCGCAAGGGCCGCTGGCGCGTCGGGCGCCGGATGCACGCGTTCGCCGTCTTCGGCAACGTCGAGATAGACCTCAGCGAGGCGCTGTTCGAGTACCAGCAGATCGTGATCAAGGCGGTGTCGGTCTTCGGCAACGTCGAGATCCGCGTCCCGGAGAACGTGTCGCTGCGCGGCACCGGAGGCGGCGTCCTCGGCACCTTCGAGGTGGACACCCTGGACGCGGCCGACCCCGACGCGCCCGTCGTCTACGTCGACGGCTGGGCGGTGCTGGGCAACGTGGAGGCACGGCCCAAGCGGGGCCGGCTGGTCGCGGACATCCTCGACCGGGTGCAGCGCAAGGTCGACCGCGCGGTGGACCGGCACACCCGCCGGCACCTCGGGCGCTGACGAACCGGCCCTCGCCGGCACCCTCGGGCCGTGCCCAGGCACGGCTCCGCACGGCTCGGGCACGGCTCGGGCACGGCTCCGGCGGGCGGGCGCGGAACCGGCGTGCGGGGCCGCGGCTGGGGGCCGGAGTGCCGGAGTGCGGGGCGGCGGTCCGGGGGTCGGAGTGCCGGCGTGCGGGGTGCCGGCCCGGAGGCCGGCGTGCGGGGCGGCGGTCCGGGGGTCGGAGTGCCGACCTGCACAGCGGGGCGCGGGGGCGGAGTGCCGGCGTGCAAGGCGGCGGCCCGGGGGCGGAGTACCGGCGTGCGCTTCCGGTGTTCGGCGTGGGCCGGCGTCGGGGGAGCGGCGTGCGCGCCGGCAGGACCGCTGGCGGCGAACCCGGACCGGGCGCGGCAGCGCGGGCCGTTGGCGGGCGGCCGCCCGGCCGCTCGGCGGACGGAAGCCTTCCGTGCCCGCCGTGCCGACGGCGGCTCCGGCGCGGCACTGCGGGCCGGCGGACGGGAACTCAGTGCATAGGCGCGCGTACAGCGGGTAGGCCTTGCGCATCGTCTCTCGCTCGCGAAGCCGTCGTCAGGAGAAGACCGTGCTGCAACCGCCGCATTCGTCCGTGCAGGTAGCTGCCCTTCCGGCACAGCGGGTGCCAGCGCGGGACAGGGACCACGACGCACCGTGGCACACCGAGGCGGTGTGCCGGCGCGACGAGGCCGGCCTGTTCTTCGCCCCGTCCAAGGAACCCACCGCCGCCCGGCTCTCGCGCGAGGACGCGGCGAAGCGGGTCTGCGCGCGCTGTCCGGTGATGGTCGAGTGCCGCGAGCACGCCCTGCTGCAGCCCGAGCCGTACGGCGTCTGGGGCGGCCTGACCGCCGCCGAGCGCCGGGTCGTCCTGGCCCGGCGCCGCCGCCGGGACCTGGAGCTGAAGAAGGCCACCCGCGCGACGGGCCGGGTCGCCGCGGCCGGCTAGGCCGGACACGTCACCGGCCCGCGGTGCCGCCGCGACCGTGACACGCGTACGGGGCGCCCCCTCTGCACAGGGGGCGCCCCGTCGTCGTACGGCCGCGGCCGGCCGGGGTCACCGGGACGCCGCCCGGACGATGCCGGGCCGCCGGCCGCGGCCGGCGGCCCGGCGGCTACAGACCCCGGTCGAAGTCGATCGCGCTGTAGGCGCGCAGCTTGCTCAGCCGGTGCTCGGAGTCGATCCGGCGGACCGTCCCGGACTTCGAGCGCATCACGATCGAGTCGGTCGTGGCCGTCTCCGAGCGGTAGCGCACGCCCCGCAGCAGCTCACCGTCCGTGATGCCGGTGGCGACGAAGAAGACGTTCTCGCCGGAGACCAGGTCGTCCGTGGTCAGCACCCGGTCGAGGTCGTGGCCGGCGTCGACCGCACGCTGCCGCTCCTCGTCGTCCTTCGGCCACAGCTTGCCCTGGATGGTGCCGCCCAGGCACTTCACGGCGCAGGCCGAGATGATGCCCTCGGGCGTGCCGCCGATGCCGAGCAGCAGGTCGATGCCGGTCCCCTCGCGCAGCGCCAGGATGGAGCCGGCGACGTCGCCGTCGGAGATCAGCTTGATGCGGGCGCCCGTCTCGCGGATCTCGTTGATGATGCCCTCGTGCCGCGGCCGGTCGAGGATGACCACCGTGACGTCCTCGGGGGTGGCCCGCTTGGCCTTGGCGACGCGGCGGATGTTCACCGACACCGGCGCGTTGATGTCGACGAAGTCGGCGGCGTCGGGGCCGGTGACCAGCTTGTCCATGTAGAAGACGGCGGACGGGTCGAACATCGCGCCGCGCTCGGTGGCCGCGAGGACGGCGATCGCGTTCGGCATGCCCTTGGCGGTGAGCGTGGTCCCGTCGATCGGGTCGACCGCGATGTCCACCTCGGGGCCGGTGCCGTCGCCGACACGCTCCCCGTTGAAGAGCATCGGGGCCTCGTCCTTCTCGCCCTCGCCGATGACGACGACGCCGTTCATCGACACGGTGGAGACGAGGGACCGCATGGCGCGCACCGCGGCACCGTCGGCGCCGTTCTTGTCGCCGCGTCCCACCCAGCGGCCCGCGGCCATCGCCGCGGCCTCGGTGACCCGGACCAGTTCCAGTGCGATGTTGCGGTCGGGGGCCTCGGAGGGGACTTCGAGCTCGGACGGCAGGTGATGATGCTCGGTCATCGGAGCGCACCTTTCTGATACGACGACGGCCGGATGAGGGTCTTGGCCAAGACTCTATCGCCGAGCAGACAAAATGAGCAGGGGACCCCACGGATGAGCGGTCGGGACACCTGCGACGATAGGGGGCGTGGCAGGTTCGAACGGCAAGCAGAAGTCGGTCTGGGACATGGTCCTCTCCCTGGGCCTGATCGTGATGGCGGCAGGGGTCATCTACCTCTTCATCCCGCACGACGACCACGCCCCCGACATCAAGCGGGTGGACTACGGCGTCGAGCTGGAGACGGCGCGCCGGGCGTCGTCGTACCCGGTCGCCGCGCCCGTGGGCCTGCCCGAGACCTGGAAGGCCACCTCCGTCCGCTTCCAGGGCGACAGGGGCGACTCCTGGCACCTGGGTTTCCAGGACCCCGAGGGCCAGTACGTGGCGGTGGAGCAGTCCACCCGGAGCCGCGCGCAGTTCATCGACGAGGCCAGCCAGGGCGCGCACGCGACGAAGACCACCCAGAAGATCGACGGTCGCACGTGGACCCGCTACACCGGCGGCCGCTACGACGCCCTCGTGCTGGAGAGGACCGGCTCCTCCGACTCCCCGACGACGGTGGTGGCCGGCACGGCGTCGTTCGCCCGGCTGACGACGATGGCGGACGCGCTGGAGATGAAGTGACCGCCCGCACGGTCCTGACGGCCGTGCCCGCCCGGACGGCGGCGGACGCGCGGGCCTGAGACGGTCCCGGCACGGACCACCGCCCACGCCTCCAATGGCTACGCGCGCGCCTGGTGGCTACGCGCGCCACGGCGCCTCCGTACGGCTGTGACGGCGTACGCCCACGGCTGCCGCGGCGCAGGCGGGCCCCGACGCGCGTGCACGGCCGCCCGCATCCGTCCGCGCCCCCTGTGCGGGGGCCGGAAGGCGGGCGGGCGCCCCGGCGCCGTCCGGCCGGGCGGCAGATCACCCGGCGGCCCCTTCCTCGTCCTGCTCGGCCTCCTCGGCCAGCGCCGCGTCCAGCCGGGCCCGCGCCCCTTCCAGCCAGCGGCGGCACACCTTGGCCAGTTCCTCGCCCCGCTCCCACAGCGCGAGGGACTCCTCCAGGCTCGTGCCGCCCGCCTCCAGGCGCCGGACCACCTCGATCAGTTCGTCCCGCGCCTGCTCGTAGCCGAGGGCCTCGCCGGCCTCGGCCGTCCCGCTCACGTTGCTGGTCATGCGTCCCACCTCAGGTATCGGTTCGGTCGACTCGTACGGAGAACTCGCCCTCGGCGACCCGCGCGCGCAGCGCCTCGCCCGCCGTCACCTCGGCCGGGTCGCGGACCACGTGCCCGTCGGCCCTCTGCAGCACGGCGTACCCGCGCCGCAGGGTGGCGGCGGGGGAGAGGGCGACCACGCGCGCGTGCGTGTGGGTCAGCTCCGAGTCCGCGCGGTCCAGCAGGTGCCGCAGCGTCCGCCGGCCGCGGTCCAGCAGGGACGCGACGTGATCCGCCCGCTCGTCGACCATGCGGTGCGGGTCCTCCATGCAGGGCCGGGCCAGCGCGTGCGCGAGGCCGCGCTCCTCCCGCTCGACGAGCGCCCGCACGCACCGGCGGGCCCGGTCGCGCAGCTGCCGCACCCGCTCGGCCTCCTCGCCGACGTCCGGCACGACCTTCTTCGCGGCGTCCGTCGGGGTCGAGGCGCGCAGGTCGGCGACGTAGTCGAGCAGCGGCGTGTCCGGCTCGTGCCCGATCGCGGACACCACCGGCGTGCGGCAGGCGGCGACCGCCCGCACCAGCTGCTCGTCGGAGAACGGCAGCAGGTCCTCCACGCTTCCGCCGCCGCGCGCCACGATGATGACGTCGACGCCGTCGATCTCGTCGAGCTCCTTCACGGCCTGCACCACCTGCGGAACGGCGTGCACGCCCTGCACCGGGACGTTGCGCACCTCGAAGCGGACCGCAGGCCAGCGGTGCCGGGCGTTCTCCAGCACGTCCCGCTCCGCCGCGGAGGCGCGGCCGCACACCAGGCCGATCAGCTGCGGCAGGAACGGCAGGGCCTTCTTCCGCTCGGCCGCGAACAGCCCCTCCGCCGCCAGCGACTTCTTCAGCTGCTCCAGCCGCGCCAGCAGCTCGCCGACGCCCACGGGCCGTATCTCGACGGCCCGCAGCGACAGCTGCCCGCGCGGGGCGTACCACTCCGGCTTCGCGTGCACGACGACGCGGGCGCCCTCGCTGACGACGTCGGCTACCGCGTCGAACACCTGGCGGTAGCAGGTCACGCCGACGGAGATGTCGTACGACGGGTCGCGCAGCGTCAGGAAGACCACGCCCGCGCCCGGCCGCCGCGACAGCTGCGTGATCTGCCCCTCGACCCACACGGCGCCGAGCCGGTCGATCCATCCCCCGATCATCCGTGAGACCTCGCCGACGGGCAGGGGCGCTTCGGGGGACGTGGTGACAGCCATGACCGCGAGGGTAGCCGCCGTCTGTGACAACGCCCCGGCACACCGGGCGGCGGCCCGGCGCGATCCCGCCCCGGGCGGGACCTCGTCCGCCACCGCCGCCCCTCCACCGCTGCTCCCCGTCACCGCCCTCGGCTCCGGCGGGTGGCAGGTGATCTCGGCCGGCCGCCCACCCCCTTACGATGGGTGCCATGACTGCTTCGCCTGGCCGCCGTGTCCTGCTCGCCGCCCCCCGGGGCTACTGCGCGGGTGTGGACCGCGCCGTGATCGCCGTCGAGAAGGCCCTGGAGCAGTACGGGGCCCCGATCTACGTCCGGCACGAGATCGTCCACAACAAGTACGTCGTGCAGACGCTGGAGAAGAAGGGCGCCGTCTTCGTCGAGCGGACGGAGGAGGTGCCGCCGGGCAACATCGTGATGTTCTCGGCGCACGGCGTGGCCCCCGTCGTCCACGAGGAGGCCCAGCGCGGCCGGCTCGCCACCATCGACGCGACCTGCCCCCTGGTCACCAAGGTGCACAAGGAGGCGGTCCGCTTCGCCAACGAGGACTACGACATCCTCCTGATCGGGCACGAGGGCCACGAGGAGGTCATCGGCACCACTGGCGAGGCCCCCGAGCACATCCAGCTCGTCGACGGGCCGGAGGACGTCGCGGGCGTCGAGGTGCGCGACCCGTCCAAGGTCGTCTGGCTGTCGCAGACCACGCTCTCGGTCGACGAGACCATGGAGACCGTCGACGCGCTCCAGCGGAAGTTCCCGCAGCTGCTGTCCCCGCCGAGCGACGACATCTGCTACGCCACGCAGAACCGTCAGCTGGCCGTCAAGCAGATGGGCGCCCAGGCGGACCTGGTGATCGTGGTCGGCTCCCGCAACTCCTCCAACTCCAAGCGGCTGGTGGAGGTCGCCAAGATCGCGGGCGCGCGCGCCGCGTATCTGGTCGACTTCGCCGACGAGATCGACGAGGCCTGGCTGGAGGGCGTCTCCACGGTGGGCGTCACGTCGGGCGCGTCGGTGCCGGAGCTCTTGGTCGAGCAGGTCCTCGAGTGGCTCGCGCAGCGCGGCTTCGAGGACGTGGAGATCGTCAAGGCGGCCGAGGAGTCCATCACCTTCTCCCTGCCCAAGGAGCTCCGCCGGGACCTGCGCGAGGAGGCGGCGGACCTGGTCGCGGAGCGCGGCGGAGCCGGTGCCCCGGCCCGGGACTGAGCACGGCACGGATCGCCCGGCACCGATCCCGGGGGTACGGGCGTGACCGTCCGTCGTACGTCGTAACGTGGAGCCATGCAGATCTTCGGCGTGGACATCGGTGGGTCCGGGATCAAGGGTGCCCCGGTTGACCTGGACAAGGGCGATCTGGCCCAAGAGCGTTTCAAGGTGCTCACCCCGCACCCGGCGACGCCCGACGGCGTGGCCGACGGTGTCAGGCAGGTCGTCGAGCACTTCGGCTGGGACGGCCCGGTCGGGCTGACCTTCCCGGGTGTGGTGACCGGCGGCGCCACCGTCCGCACGGCGGCCAACGTCGACAAGGGCTGGATCGACACGGACGCGCGGGCGTTGTTCGGCGAGCGGCTGGGCGGGCTGCCGGTGACGGTGGTCAACGACGCGGACGCGGCGGGCGTCGCGGAGATGAGCTTCGGCGCCGGCCGGGGCCGCAGGGGCACGGTCATACTCCTGACGTTCGGCACCGGCATCGGCAGCGCGGTGTTCGTCGACGGCGTCCTCGTCCCTAACACCGAGCTGGGCCACCTGGAGCTGGACGGCCACGAGGCGGAGAAGCGGGCCTCCAGCAAGGTCAAGGAGGACCAGGACCTGAGCTGGGAGCAGTGGGCCCGCCGGGTGCAGAAGTACCTCGCCCACGTCGAGATGCTGTTCTCGCCGGAGCTGTTCATCATCGGCGGCGGCGTCAGCCGCAAGTCCCACAAGTTCCTGTCCCTCATCGAGGGGGTCCGGGCGGAGATCGTCCCGGCGCAGCTGCAGAACAACGCGGGGATCGTCGGGGCCGCGATGCGGGCGGCGAAGGAGCAGTAGGGGCCGGCGCCCCGGCACGCCCGCCGTCCGGAGCCCGGACGGAGGGCCGCCGGGGTCTCGGGCGCCCCGGCACGCCCGCGCGCGGAGGCGGGGCGACGGCCGGCCGGCGGCCGGTGGCGAACCCGAGCGGGTCGCCGGAGTCTCCGGTGACCGGTGCTCCGGTGCACCTGCGCGCGGAGGCGGGGCGGGGCGACGACTCGCCGGTGGCCTGGGGGGCACGCGGCCGGAGGTCGGGCTGGGCGACGGCCGGCCGGTGGCCTGGACGGCAGGCGCCCGGAGATGGCCCCGAGCGGGCTGCCGAGGGCTCCGGTGACCGGTCGCGCGTGCCGAAGGCGCGGTGGGGCGACGGCCGGCCGGTGGCCCGGGGCCACGCGCCCGGAGGCGACCCCGAGCGGGCCGCCGGCGGCCGGCGGCCTGACGGGCACGCGCGCCCGGAGGCGGCCCCGAGCGGACCGCTGGGGTCTCCGGTGACCCGTGCTCCGGTGGCCCGGAGCACACGCGCGCGGAGGCGGGCCGGATCGCGGCCGGCCGGCCGGCCGGGCCGCTCGGCCGGGGCGGCGGATCACGCCCGCGGACGCGGCGGCCCCACGGGCCGCCGGCGCGCGAGGCCCGTCTCGCGCACGTACACCACGCGCCGCACCAGAGTGATCACCCCCGTGATCAGGGTCCCCAGGTACAGCCACCCCGCCTGTGTGGCGAGCCCGGTGACCAGCCACATCAGCCTGCCGCCGAGGCCCCCGCCGCCGTCGCCCAGGGGCAGCAGTCCGACGGCGAACCCGATCGGCGCCACGACGGGCGCGGTCAGCAGGTCGCCGGCCCGCACCCAGACCGCGGTCAGCACGCACACCGGCAGGAACAGCACGCCGTACGCCGTGAGGGAGCCGGCGAAGAGCAGCCGGTCCAGGCAGCCGAGCGCGAACATCGCGGCCATGCAGAACAGCCCGCCGCCCAGGCCGGTCAGCCGTGGATTGGGCAGCTCCCGCGCCCGCCGGAGCAGGGCCGGCAGCGGTAAGGCCGGAGCCGGTGCCCTCCCGGGGGCCGGCCTCCGCACGGCGTGCGGGCCGGGCGCACGGGCGGCCGGCGGACGCCGGGACGCGGACCGCTCGGGCCCCGCGCCGGCCTCCGGACCCCCCGCTCCCCGCTCCCTCCGTGCGGCGGCTCGCGCCTGCCCTCCCGGGCCCGCGCGGTCGCCTCCCGCCTGGGGAGGCAGTGGCGGCCTGCCGGGTCGCGGTCCGTCCTGCTGGCGTCGCGTCCTGTGTTGCTCCACTCGACCAACCTAGGTCTGATGATGTGCCGATTAGCCCATCAGACACGCCGTCGGGGCCAGCTTGGCCGAGCTCGATCCGTCGCCGGGACGGGCGCGGGCACGCCGTAGACTGGTGGATCGGCCCCCTGGCCCCCAGTCCTCTCACGTACGGGAAGTCGCAAACGTGTCGCTCACGATCGGAATCGTCGGCCTGCCGAACGTCGGCAAGTCGACCCTGTTCAACGCCCTGACCAAGAACGACGTGCTCGCGGCCAACTACCCGTTCGCCACGATCGAACCCAACGTCGGTGTCGTCGGCGTCCCGGACGGCCGCCTCGCCCAGCTCGCCTCGATCTTCAAGTCGGAGCGGATCCTGCCCGCGACGGTCGACTTCGTCGACATCGCCGGCATCGTGCGCGGCGCCAGCGAGGGCGAGGGCCTGGGCAACAAGTTCCTCGCCAACATCCGCGAGTCGGACGCCATCTGCCAGGTCATCCGCGCCTTCAAGGACGAGAACGTCGTCCACGTCGACGGCAAGGTCTCGCCGAAGGGCGACATCGAGACGATCAACACCGAGCTGATCCTCGCCGACCTCCAGACCATCGAGAAGGTCCTCCCGCGCCTGCAGAAGGAGTCGCGGATCAAGAAGGACGTCGCCCCGAAGGTGAAGGCCGTCGAGGAGGCCAAGGAGATCCTGGAGAAGGGCGACACGCTCTTCGCGCACGGCATCGTCCAGGGCGGCGAGCGCGCCGAGCTGCTGCACGACCTGCACCTGCTGACCACGAAGCCGTTCCTCTACGTCTTCAACGTCGACGAGGACGAGCTGGTCGACGAGGACTTCAAGAACGAGCAGCGCGCCCTGGTCGCCCCCGCCGAGGCGATCTTCCTCGACGCCAAGCTGGAGGCGGACCTCGCCGAGCTGGACGAGGAGGAGGCCCTGGAGCTGCTGCAGTCCGTCGGCCAGGAGGAGCCGGGCCTCGCCACGCTCGCCCGCGTCGGCTTCGACACGCTCGGCCTGCAGACCTACCTGACGGCCGGCCCCAAGGAGTCCCGCGCCTGGACGATCAAGAAGGGCGCGACGGCCCCTGAGGCCGCCGGTGTCATCCACACCGACTTCCAGAAGGGCTTCATCAAGGCCGAGGTCATCTCCTTCGAGGACCTGGTCGAGGCCGGCTCGGTCGCCGAGGCCCGCGCCAAGGGCAAGGCCCGCATGGAGGGCAAGGACTACGTCATGAAGGACGGCGACGTGGTGGAGTTCCGCTTCAACGTCTGATCGGTGCGTTGCCGGGCGCCGGGCATCGCGTCGGGCGTGCGGGTGAGAGAAAGGCCGGGCTCTGCCGAGCCCGGCCTTTCCACGTCTCCCGTGCCCCGCCGTGCCGGCCCCCTAGCCGCGCCGTGGCGGGGTGAGCCCGTCGAGATCCAGGCTGATCTCGAACGGCACCGGGCGCTTCAGGGTGCCCCGGAAGAAGCCCGCGGGCGCGTAGTGGCCGGTCGGTTCGTCGAGTTCGTACACGCGGACGACGGGAGCGCCGTCCTCGTCCTCGACGCACCAGTAGTGCGGGATGCCGGCCTCCGCGTACTTGCGGAGCTTGACCGTGCGGTCCCGGTGGGCGGACCCGGGTGAGACGACCTCGATGACCAGTCGTACCTCGTCCGGTGCGAACCAGGTACGGTCTCCGTCGTAATCGGCCGTCGTGACCAGCAGATCCGGTTCCGGCCGGTTTCGCTCGTCGAGCCTTATGGTCATCCCGCAGCCGACCCTGACATCGCTGGGCGCCTGCTCCATGAGGGCTACGGCGAGCATGGTGACGAGGTGGCCGTGCCACCACCTCTGCGGCGCCCTCACGAAGACGAGGGCTCCGTCGATCAGCTCGGTGTGGCGGCCTCGGGGAGGCGGTCCAGGTCCTCCGCGAACCAGCCTTCCTCGCGCGGCGGGCGCATCCAGTCGGGCAGTGCGGTCATGGCTCAACGGTAGGGATTCGACCAGGCGCGGGCCAGGAGATCGTCAACGGGACGACCGCCCCACCCGTCGTCCCGCAGCCCGGACCTGCCGCCGGTCCTGGTCCGTGCCGGCTCGGATCCAGCCATGGGGCGTGCAGGAGGCATTCACCCCACCCCCTCACTCTCGTCCTCGGCGACGCGGATGATGGTGCGGCCGGGGACGTGCTGCCGGGAGGCGAACGAGGCGGCTGCCTCGGCCAGCGGCGGCACCGCGCCGACCCGCACCTGGAGCCGGCCGTCCCTGAGGCGCCGGGCGAGGTCGGCGAGGCGTGCGCGGTCGGGTTCCACGACGAAGAACACGGCCCGCCCGTCCTCGGGGCGCACGGTGGGCGGGTGAGCGATGGTGACGAGTGTGCCGCCGGGACGCACCAGCGCGGCCGAGCGGTCGAGGATCTCGCCGCCGATCACGTCGAACACGACGTCGGCCTGCCCGGCGTCCTCCAGGCGATCGTTGTCCAGGTCGAGGAACGCGTGCGCGCCCAGGTCCAGGACGGTGTCCCGGTGGGCGGCGCGGCCGGTGCCGACCACCCGGGCCCCCGCTTCGCGGGCGAGCTGGACGGCCACCGAGCCGACAGCGCCGGCGGCGCCGTGGACGACGGCGGTCTGGCCCGTGGTGAGACCCGCGTGGTCGAACAGGCCCTGCCAGGCGGTGAGCCCGGAGACCGGCAGTGCGGCCGCCACCGTGTGGGCGACGTCGGCGGGGAGCGGGGCGAGGTTGCGGGCCTCCACGGCGACGTACTCGGCGAGCGATCCGTCGCGGGCCCAGTCGGTCAGCCCGAAGACCCGCTGGCCGACGGTGAGGCCGGTCGTTCCGTAGCCGAGTTCCGCCACCACCCCCGAGACCTCGTGGCCGGGCACGCTCGGGATGCGGTCACGGCCGGCGCGGTCGCTCCAGGTCGCGGGCCAGTCGAGCTCTCCCCGGGTGAAGCCCGCGGCGTGCACCCGCACGACGACGTCGTTCTCGGCGGCGTGCGGATGGGGAAGGTCTTCCAGGGTCAGCCCCGCGACCCCGGCCTCGCGGTCCCGGACGGTGATGGCTCGCACGAGCACTCCTTCACTGCTGTCTGCTGCTGTCTGCTGCTGTCTTCTGGTGTCTGCCGGTGTCTGCCGGTGTCTGGTGGGGGACGAGGACGTGGCGCGGCGCCGCACGGCCGGTCACGTCACGGCCGGGAACGCACCGGCCCGCCACCGGCTGCTGCCGGGTCACCGCGGCCAGGGAGCGTCGAGGACGCGCTCGACCATGGACGCGCGGCGGAATCCGGGAACGAAGTGCTCCAGGACGTCCGCGTTGATGGTTCCGTACGTGGTGTCCGGGCGGTCCTTGAGGCCGTCGACGAATTGCTGCAGGAACTCCTTCTTGAAGTCACCGCGCGGATGAGCGGCGACTATCTCGTCGACCCGGTCGCCGTCCAGTCCGTCCAGCCCCCAGCCGAGCGCGTCGGTCAGCACGCCCTGGTTCATGGCGGCCGTCTCGGGACCCATCCGGCCGGGAATCGCCGGCGTCGTGTGCAGGGCGATCGCCGTCCAGACCACCTCGGCCGCGTCCTCGGAGAACCCGCGGTCGAGCAGGAACTTCCGCGCGTGGTCGGCGCCGTCCAGCTCGAAACGCTGCTGCGTCTCCGAGAACGGGATGGAAAGACCCGTGTCGTGGAACATCGACGAGATGTAGAGCAACTCGGGATCGGGCTGGAGGCCGAGTTCGCGGGCGTGCAGTGAAGCGAAGAGGAATACCCGCCGGGAGTGGTGGAAGATCAGGGGATTCGTCCTCTCCCGGAGGAAGTCCGTGGCCTCCGCGACGGCCGAGGTTCCGGGTATTTCCACTCCTGCGATGATGTCGGTCATGGTGTCCGTGCTTTCCGGTGCGATGGGGGGCGAGTGGACCGTGCGTCCGTTTCCCACGGTGCCGACCACGCGGCCCCCGGCGCCGCCTCGGTCCGGCCATGAACCACTCGAATCCAGTCACCTCAGGATGGGCCTGTGAGCTCCGGCACGCATCGGGTGGCGGTCCTCGTCTACGACGGGGTCAAACTGCTGGACGTCGCCGGCCCCGCCGACGTGTTCGGGGAAGCGAACCTGCTCGGTGCCGACTACCGGATCACCCTGGTGTCCACGACGGGGGCCGACGTCGCCTCCTCGATCGGGATGCGGATCGCCGCCGACGGCAGCGCCGCCACGCAGCCGGACCCCGACACGTTCCTGATGCCGGGCGGAGACATCTACCCCAGGACCCCGGTCACGCGTGATCTGGTCGAAGCCGCCAGGGACCTGGCAGCCCGTTCCGGCCGGGTCGCCTCCGTGTGCTCCGGTGCCTTCGTCCTCGGCGCGACCGGCCTCCTGGACGGCAGACGGGCGACCACCCACTGGAAGATCGCGGACAGACTCGCCGCCCGGCACCCCAGGACCCGCGTCGAACCCGACGCCATCTACGTGCGCGACGGCACGGTGTACACCTCGGCGGGTGTCACCGCGGGCATCGACCTCGCGCTGGCCCTCGTCGAGGAGGACCACGGTCCCGGCCTCGCCCGGGAGGTGGCCCGCTCCCTGGTCGTCTACCTGCAGCGGGCGGGCGGCCAGTCGCAGTTCTCCGCTCCCCTGCAGGGCCCGCCGCCCCGGTCGCCCGCCCTGCGCAGGGTCGTCGACCTGGTCACGGCGCAGCCCGCCGGCCACTACTCCCTCGCCGAACTGGCCGCGCGTCTCAACCTCAGCACGCGTCACCTCACGAGGCTGTTCCGGGAGGAACTGGGCACCACGCCGGCCCGGTACGTCGAGTCGATCCGGTTCGGCATCGCCAAGTCGCTGCTCGACCAGGGGTACACCGCGACGCAGTCGGCGTCCTTGGCCGGATTCCCGAGCTACGAAAGCCTCCGCCGCGTCTTCGCACGGGAACTGTCCCTCAGCCCCGTCGCCTACCAGCGCCGCTTCGCCACGACCCGCAACGCCGAGTAGGGCCCGACGGGCGGCGGTACGGGTGGGTCACGGCCGCCGCGCCGGGCCGGCCCTGTGCCCGGGCATGCTGCGAGGCCGGGCCCGGAGCGGGATCCTCGTCATCGTCGGGGCAAGGGGCCCGGGCACCGGCCCGGCTCCCGGACGGGTTCTTGCGGTGAGGGGTGGAGCGGATGGATGTCCTCGGAGTCGACGCCTGTGGCAAGCAGGGGTGGGTGGGCGTCGCGCTCACGGACGGCTCGTACGCGGGCAGCCTCGTGGACCGGCGGCTCGGTGCGCTGATCGAGCGTGCCGGCGACGTGCGGGTGATCGCGGTCGACATGCCGCTGGGGCTGATCGAGAGGGGCTGGCGCGCCGCGGACCTCGAGGCCCGGACGCTCCTCGGGGCGCGGCGCAGCAGCGTCTTCCTGGTGGCGCCCAGACCGGCGTGGCAGGAGACGGACTTCGGGGCGGCCGGAGACCGGTGCCGGGAACTCACCGGCAGCCGCCTGAGCCGGCAGGCGTGGGCCCTGGCACCGAAGCTGCTCGAAGCGAGGGAGTGCCGGGCCGTGGACGAGCGGATCCACGAGGTGCACCCCGAGCTGTCCTTCCAGGCCCTGGCGGGCGGGGTGCCGCCGGCGTACGCCAAGAAGACCTGGCGTGGGCAGAACCTGCGCCGCTCCCTGCTGTCGCGGGCGGGGCTGGTGCTCCCGGACGAGCTCGGCGAGGCCGACCGGGTGCCCGCGGACGACGTGCTCGACGCCGCCGCGGCCGCCTGGTCGGCCCACCGGATCGCGCTCGGAACCGCCGTCCGGGTGCCGGAGACGCCGGAACTGGACGCGGAGGGACGGCTGGTGGAGATCCGCTACTGACCGGCTGCCGCCGGCCCGTCCAGGTCATGGCCTCGGCGGCGCCGGAGGCAGCGTTCTCGGGGCCGCCCTCCGTTGCACGCCCAGAGACCGGTCGGCAGGGGGTCGCCGGCCCCGACCCGGCGGCGCGCGGATCCGCTCGCCGGGCGCCGGCTGGGGCACGTGCACCCGCTCGGCCGTACGGGTGCAGCGCGGCTCCCCGGTCACGCGTGCCCGATCGGCGCAGGTCCCGGGCCCGGGCGCTCCTCGTCACGGCCGCCGGCCGGCACGGCGGATCCCGGGCGCGTCACCGGTTCCGGCGCGAGCCTGGAGGCGTGGCCGGTGGCGAGGCGAGGAGTGGTCATGGACAGGGTGTGGCTGGTGACCGGCGCGAGCAGCGGCTTCGGCCGGGCGATCAGCGAGGCGGCGCTGGCCGCCGGTGACGTCGTGGTGGGCGCGGCCCGGCGGACCGAGGCGCTGGAGGACCTGGTGGCCGCCCGGCCCGGCCGGATGGAGGCGCTGCGCCTGGACGTCACCGACACGGCCGCGGCCGAGACGGCGGTCCGGGAAGTGGTGGCCCGGCACGGGAGGATCGACGTCCAGGTCAACAACGCCGGCCGGACGCACGTCGGCGCCGTCGAGGAGACGACCGACCAGGAGCTGCGCGGCCTGTTCGACGTGCACGTCCTCGGGCCCGCCGCGCTCGTCCGCGCGGTCCTGCCGCACCTGCGTGAGCGGCGCTCGGGCGCGATCGTGCAGATGAGCAGCGTGGGCGGACAGAGATCCTTCGCGGGCTTCGGGGGCTACAGCGCGGCGAAGTTCGCCCTGGAGGGGCTGTCGGAGGCGCTCGCCGACGAGGTCGCCGAGTACGGCATCAGGGTGCTGATCGTCGAACCGGGCGCGTTCCGGACGTCGGTGTTCGCGGCGAGCAGGGCCGGCGCCAGCCCGGACAGCGGCGTGTACGAGAAGGTGACCCGCAGCCGCGCGTGGGTGTCCGGGGGCGACGGCACCCAGCCCGGTGACCCCGCGAAGGCGGCGGCGCTCATCCTCGCCGCCCTGGACGCGGACGACGCCCCGCTGCGGCTGCCCCTGGGCGAGGACGCGGTCACGGGCGTGCTCGAACACCTCGACGCCATCCGCGGCGACATCGCCGCCTGGGAGGAGCGCACCCGCGCCACCGCCATCGGCGACTGACCGCCGGACACCCCGACGCTGCCCGACCTCGCCGGGCACCCGACGCTGACCGACCTCGCCGGGCACCCGACGCTGACCGACCTCGCCGGGCACCCGACGCTGACCGACCTCGCCGGGCACCCGACGCTGACCGACCTCGCCGGGTCGGAGCGGGGGCGAACACCCGTGAGGCGCCGCGTCCTCGGGTCCGGAGGTGCCGGGTGCGCGGCCGGGCGCCGGGTGCGGCCTGGCGTCGGGGTGGGGCGGGGCACCGGGGTGCGGCGCCCGCGGGACGCGCGGTGGCTACGGCCGGGCCAGGCCCGACTTCAGTCCCGCCCCGCACAGCGGCACCACCGCCGACTTCTGGCCGAGCGCCCCCTCCCGCACCGCCGCCCAGCAGGCCACGGCCGTCGTCTCCACGTACAGTCCACGGGACGCCAGGTCCAGCTGCGCGTGCCGGATCTGATCCTCCGTCACGGTCAGGAAGGTGCCCCCCGACTCCCGCACCGCGCGCAGGATCTGGCGGGCGCGGGGCGGACGGGGAATGGCGATGCCCTCCGCGTAGGTGGGGGCCATCGGCGTCACCTCGGTCAGATCCTCCGCGCCCTGCTCCCAGGCCCGGGCCAGCGGGGCCACCGCCGCCGACTGCACCGCCCACAGCGCCGGTCGGCGGTCCAGGAGCCCGGCCCCGTACAGCTCGGAGACCGCCAGTGCCGCGCCCAGCAGCAGCGTGCCGTTGCCCACCGGGAGGACGAGGACCTCGGGCAGGCGCCCGCCGAGGTCCTCCCACAGCTCGTGGACGTAGGTCTTGGTGCCGTGCAGGAAGTACGGGTTGAACACGTGGGAGGCGTAGAAGACGCCCGGCTCGTCGGCCGCCGCGCGGGCGGCCTCGGCCGCCGCCTCCCGGTCGCCGTCGACCACGTTCAGCCGGGCCCCGTGCGCCTCGATCTGCTCCAGCTT
This sequence comes from Streptomyces sp. NPDC046831, assembly GCF_040645305.1. NCBI lineage: Bacteria > Bacillati > Actinomycetota > Actinomycetes > Kitasatosporales > Streptomycetaceae > Streptomyces > Streptomyces sp. NPDC046831. Next base: position 34,118 of record NZ_JBEYXZ010000014.1, read on the forward strand.
CTTGGCGGACGTGCCCTGCGGGACGTACACCGTGCAGGGCAGCCGCGCCCGGGCGCAGTACGCGGCGACCGCCGTGCCCGCGTTGCCGCTGCTGTCCGCGACCACCAGGCGCGGCCCGAGGCGCAGCGCCAGCCCGGCCAGCAGCACGGCGCCCCGGTCCTTGAACGACAGGGTCGGCATCAGGTAGTCGAGTTTCGCCGACACCTTGTCCGTCAGTTCGACCAGCGGGGTCCGGCCCTCGCCGAGCGAGATCGAGGGCGCTGACAGCGGCAGCGTCTCGGCGTACCGCCACAGCGAGTTCACCCGTCCGGTCAGGGACTTCAGCGGGGCGGGAGTGGGGGCGAAGTCGAGATCCAGGGGGCCGTGACAGGACGGGCAGCGCCAGGCGAGGGAGTCGCTGGGGACGCGCACGCCGTCGGTGGGGCAGTAGCGGTCCGGCAAAGGTGTCATGTGCGCAGGTTAGAGCCCGCGTTCACGCGGGTTCGCCGGACACGGCCGACGGTGGCCGCCGATGCGGCGGACGTGAGCCGTCGTGCTGTCCGGCGTCCGGTGTCCCGTCGTGCTGTCCGGCGTCCGGTGTCCCGTTTCGCGCTGTCCGGCGTCCGGTGTCCCGTCGTGCCGCGAGTTCCGGGGGCGCGTCCGCCGGTTCGTCACCGCTCGCGAGGCTCCGGGGCCTGCCACGGCAGGCCCCGGAGACCGGCGGGCGGGTGGCGGCGGGGGTGACGGTGTCGCGGCGGAGGTGTGACGGCGGCTGGAGCGGGGAGAAAACCGCCTGCGTAATGCCTTCGGGCCGCTCCTGTCATCACATCGGGTGATTCTCTGGCCTCCACTTGCGTGGCACAACCCACGGTTGCCAGTCTGTTGCTGTCTGTACAACCTGATGGGAGCGGCCAGTGACTTTCGGTGAGCAGCCGGCGTATCTGCGCGTCGCGGGTGATCTCCGCAAGAAGATCGTCGACGGTCTGCTGCCACCGCACACCCGTCTGCCGTCCCAGGCCAGGATCCGCGAGGAGTACGGCGTCTCGGACACGGTCGCGCTGGAGGCGCGCAAGGTGCTGATGGCCGAGGGGCTCGTCGAGGGCCGCTCCGGCTCGGGGACGTACGTACGGGAGCGGCCCGTGCCCCGCAGGATCGCCCGCTCCGGCTACCGGCCGGCCGGCGGGGCCACGCCCTACCGCCAGGAGCAGGCCGACGCCGAGGCGCGCGGCACCTGGGAGTCCAGCAGCGAGCAGACCGAGGCCGGCAGCGCCATCGCCGAGCGGCTCGGCATCAAGCCCGGCGACCGCGTGATGCGCACCAGGTACCTGTTCCGGGAGGGCGGTGAGGCGATGATGCTGTCCACGTCCTGGGAGCCGCTCGCCGTCACCGGCCGCACGCCCGTCATGCTTCCGGAGGAGGGCCCGCTCGGGGGCATGGGCGTCGTCGAGCGGATGCGGGCCATCGACGTCATCGTCGACAACGTCACCGAGGAGGTCGGCGCCCGCCCCGGACTCGCGGAGGAACTGCTCACGCTCGGCGGTGTCCCCGGCCATGTGGTGCTCGTCGTCCAGCGCACCTTCTACGCCTCCGGCCGCCCCGTCGAGACGGCGGACGTGGTCATCCCGGCCGACCGCTACCGGGTCGCGTACCACTTGCCCGTGAGGTGACCCGCGGCCGGGCGGGCAGCCCGCTGGCGCCTGCCCCGGTGACCGGTCGCGTGCTGTCTCTGCCAGCGCTGGTGGCCGGTCGCGTGCTGCTCTGCCGACGCGGTGACCGGCCGGGTGCCGCCTCTGCGGGTGCCGTGGCCGGCCGGGTGGGGCCCCGCCGGTGTCGGAGGCCGGCGGCCCCCGGCGGAAGCCCGCTGCCCCGCGAGCCGGCGCGGGGGCGTTTCAGCGCCCTGGCCCGCGCGTGAACCGACGGAGCGGGCGTCACCCCGCCGGGGTGGCGCACGCCCCCGGCGGCGGCACCCGGCACTTACCTGCGCGCGAGGTCCCCGACAGGCGCAGCAATCCGGCCGTTCTCGCAGGTCGCCCCGGCACCCGCCGCAGGCCCCTGACCGGAAACACCTCCGCACGGCAGGGCGCATTCGTCTCCGTGCGCCCCCTGCGTACTGGCCGGTTGCCTACCTCTTTGTAAAAAGCCGTATTCGCTCAGTGAAGGTAAGGCGTAGGCTCGGGCATATGCGGACTGCGGTTTCCTTATCGGGCGGGTCACGGCGGGAGCCGGGATCGGGCAGTGGAGGGGCGCGATGAACGACAGCACGATCACTCTCCCCTGGCTCGTCATACGGCAGGACGACAACGGCAACCGCTACCGCGTGGGCCAGTACGCCACCCGCGCCGAGGCCCAGAGGATCGCCGACAGCCTCGACAGTCGCGGTCACCAGCGGCTGTACTGGGTCGAGCGCGTCGGAGAGCAGGGCGCCGCGGGCGTCGGCGACTGAGCCCTTCCCCCGCCGGACGCGCCACCTCGCTCCCGTAGGCTCCGGCGTATGACCGAACGCATCGTGGTGGTGGGTGCCGCCCTGCTCGACGGCGGGCGCCTTCTCGCCGCACGGCGCAGCGCGCCCGCGGAGCTGGCCGGGCGCTGGGAGCTGCCCGGCGGCAAGGTCGAGCCCGGTGAGCGGCCCGAGGCGGCCCTGGTGCGCGAACTGTGCGAGGAACTGGGCGTCGACGCGGAGACCGTCGACCGGGTTCCCGGCAGCTGGCCGCTGAAGGCCCCTTACGAACTCCAGGTGTGGACCGCGCGTCTGCGCCCCGGCTCCGCCGCACCCGCCCCCCTCCAGGACCACGACGCGCTGCGCTGGCTGGGACCCGGCGAGATCTGGGACGTGGCGTGGCTCGACCAGGACGTTCCCGCGGTACGGGAGACGCTCGCGCACCTCACGACCGGCGCGCGGGAGGGCGGCGGCGCCTGAACCGGCGGGCAAGCGGGATGGCCGGAATCACCGCGCATCCTGGCATGCCGCGCGCTCCCTCCGGACGTCCCGCGCCTCCTCCGGATGTGCCGTGCTTCCTCCGGATGTCCCGTGCTCCTTCGAGCGGTCCGAGCGCCCTCGTGCGCCCGGAATGCCTCCGGCCGCTTCCGTCCCCGCCGGCCCCCTCGGACGCGCCTGACACCCCCGGCACCCCGGCGGCACCCAACGCCCCGCACGCTCCGCGCGACCTGAGCACTCCGCACGTCCCGAGCTCCTCTGGGCCGTTCGCGGCGGGCTTCCGTCACGGGCGGTACTGCCACCCCGATACCGGGTATGGGCCCATTGACCGCCTGAAACCCGACGTGATGGGCTTGCCGGCCTGGGAAGTGATCGGCGTGATCGACACCGTAGGCGAGTGCGCCGAGTGGACCTTCGCCGAGGACCCGGGTGCCGTGCGCACCGCCCGCGCCGTGGTCCGCGGCCAGTTGCACTCCTGGGGTCTGGACAGCCTCGGCGACACCGCCGCCCTGCTGGTGAGCGAGCTGGTCACCAACGCCATGCGGTACGCCACCGGACCCATCGGGGTGCGCCTGCTGCGTCCCGCCGGCCTGCCGGCGGTGCTGCTGGTCGAGGTCTCCGACGCGCTGCCCGAGCCGCCCCACGAACGTCCCGCGGGCGTCGACGACGAGCGCGGCCGCGGCCTGCAACTGCTCGCGTCGGCCTCCCGCCGCTGGGGCACGCGGCCCGACGGAGCCGGCAAGACGGTCTGGTTCGAGCTGGCGCTGCCCGACTGAGGGGCTGTACAGGCGCGACGGCGGTGTCGAACGGCCGGGCGGGGCCGGGGCGGCCGATGCCCGCGGACGGGGTTGGACCGGGTCCTGCCTGGTTAGAAGACAGGTTGTGTTGTCGCAGGCCCGGACCGAAAACCGTCGGGACGGCCCTGTGATCGTGAACACCGTGTTGCGCGGCGCCGTAGTGCTGGATACTGCGGGCAGCCGCCCCCGGTGACCGGTGCCGGACGCGGTGAGCTGGAGGGGACGGTTCGCGTGAGCGAGATACCAGCGAAGGCCACGGAGTCCGAGGACCCGTCGGACGGCGCGAGGGCTGAGGCCGCAGGTGGTACTCCCGCCGGGGAGGCGCCGCCCGCGGGCGCCATGTGGCAGAGCAGTCCGCCCGGCTCCATGTACGACTACATCAAGGTCGCCTCCTTCTCCATCGGCCCGGACGGGCACGTCGACCAGTGGAGCCTGCGCGCCGAGCAACTGTTCGGCATTCCCGCCGCGCAGGCGGTCGGCATGGACCCCATCGAGGCCTTCGTCGACCCCGACCTGCGTGAACAGAGCCAGCGCAAGATGGCCGAGATCCTCGACGGACGGGAGTGGACCGGTGTGGTCCCCTTCCGCATCCCGGACGGTGAGGACGGCGGCGGGCACGGCGAGGAGGGACTCGCCGAGGTCTACGTCATGCCCACGCGGACCGCCGAGGGCGAGAAGGCCGCCGTCTGCATCGTCGTCGACGTCCGCACCCTGCGCCGTATCGAGACCGACCTCGCCGCCTCGCAGGCGATATTCGGCCAATCTCCCTTCGGCTTCCTGCTCATCGACGCCGACCTGCGGGTCCGCCGCGCCAACCAGCGGTTCGCCTCCATCTTCGGCGGCACCGTGGACGACCACCGGGGCAAGGGAGTCCACGACTACCTCCCGCGCGGTGAGGCCGAGCGGGTCGCCGCCACCCTGCGCCGGGTGCTGGACACCGGCGAGTCCATCACCGACATGCACGTCACGGGCTACGTGCCCGACTCGGACGAGCGCCGCCACTGGTCGGTCAACCTCTACCGCGTGCACAGCGGCAGCGGCCGCCCCATCGGCATCGCCTGGCTCGGCGTCGACATCACCGCCCGCCGCGCCGCCGCCCGGGAGGCGGCCGCCGCGCGGCGCAATCTCGCCATGCTCAACGAGGCCGGGGCCCGCATCGGCAACTCCCTGGACCTGGAGACCACCGCCCGCGAACTCCTCGACGTCGTCGTCCCCGGCTTCTGCGACCTCGCCACCGTCGACCTGTACCAGGGCCTGCTGGCCGGCGACGAGACCCCGCCCGGCCTCGCCGACGGCAGCGCCGAACTGCGCCGGGTCGCCTTCGCCAGCGCCGTCTCCGACGCGCCCTTCACCGGCACCGGCGCGCCCGTTCCCCTCGGCGCCGTGCACCACTACCCCTTCAACTCGCCGTGCGCCGACGCCCTGCGCACCGCCCGTCCGCAGGCCGTCCCCGGCGAGGACGGCGGGCTGGTGCACTCCACGCTGGCCGTCCCGATGGTCGCCCACGACACGGTCGTGGGCCTCGCGCAGTTCTCCCGGACCAAGGGCAGCGAGCCGTTCGGCGAGCGCGACCGGGACCTGGCCGTCGAACTCGCCGCCCGCGCCGCCGTCTGCATCGACAACGCCCGCCTGTACCGGCGCGAGCACGAGCGGGCGCTGATACTGCAACGCTCCCTCCTGCCACCCGGCGACCCGGAGGCCTCCGGCCTCGACATCGCCTGCCGCTACCTGCCGGGCAACGCCAACACCGGCCGGCCGAGCGAGGTCGGCGGCGACTGGTTCGACGTCATCGAACTGCCCGGCCACCGCACCGCGCTGGTCGTCGGCGACGTCATGGGACGCGGTCTGCGCGCCGCCGTGGCCATGGGCGAACTGCGCACCGCCGTACGGACCCTGGCCCTGCTCGACCTCGAACCGGCCGAGGTCCTCTCCCAGTTGGACGAGATCGCCCGCGGCCTCGGTGCGCCGGGCGGTGTCCAGCAGGCGACACGCGCCGCCCGCCGCCCCCGCGAGGCCGACCTGTCCGAGGTGTACCTGGCGACCTGTATCTACGCGGTCTACGACTCGGTGACGCGCCGCTGCACCTTCGCGAACGCGGGGCACCTGCCGCCCGTCCTCGTCGAGCCCGGCGAGGCCGCCCTCATGCTGGACGTGCCGCCGGGCATGCCGCTCGGCGTGGGCGGCGAGCCGTTCGAGGAGGTGGAGGTCGAACTGCCCGAGGGGGCCCTGCTCGCGCTCTACACGGACGGACTGGTCGAGTCCCGCGACCACCCGCTGGACGAGGGGCTGCAGGCGTTCGTCGGAGCCCTCACCGACCCGACCCGGCCCCTGGAGGACGTGTGCGACCAGGTCCTGCACACCCTCGACACCCACCACGGCGAGGACGACATCGCGCTGCTGATGGCACGCGTCCAGGGCCTGCCCGCCGAGTCCGTGGGCGACTGGACGCTGCCGCGCGAGCCGCGCAGCGTGGGGCGCGCCCGTGAGTACGCCCGCGCCCAGCTGATCGGCTGGGACCTGGAACCGCTGGTCGACACGACGGAACTCCTCGTCAGCGAACTGGTGACCAACGCGCTGCGGTACGGCGAGGGCGAGATCAGGCTCCGGCTGCTGCTCGACCGCACGCTGGTGTGCGAGGTGTGGGACTCCGGGCTGGTCCAGCCGCGGCGCCGCCGCGCCCGCGACACCGACGAGGGCGGGCGGGGACTCCAGCTCGTGGGGCTGCTGAGCGCCGCCTGGGGTTCCCGGCGGACACCGCGCGGCAAGACGGTGTGGTTCGAACTCCCGCTCCCGGACGGCGAGAACGGCCTCACGGATCCCGCCGAGGCGCTGCTGAGCCTGTTCTGACGACGGCCGCCCCCGCAGGGCAGGGCGGCTGCGCGGCCGCATTCCGCACGCGGGGGAAGACGCGCGTTCCGCGTTCCGGGGGCCGTGTGTCCCTGCCCGGTCCGTGGTGTTGGTCCGGTGTCCCACGGCGGTGGGGCGGAGCGTGAGGCGCCCCACCGGACGGGCTTCTCAGGACGGCCCCTGCCGGGCCTCCGGGCGGCCGGGAGTCGTCCGCGTCCTGGCCCGCCGGGCGCGGCGCACGCGGGCGCACCCGGCGAACACGCCCGCCGCGCCGGCGGCCGCGAGGGGCGGCAGCAGATCGACGGCGGACGTCCCGTCGTGCGGCTGCGCGGGCACGCCGGGCCCGGGCGACGCAACCGCCGCCCCATGAGTGATCGTCATCCCCGTCAGTACCCACCACAGGACCACGGCCGCGCACCCCGGCACGACGCGCACCGTCCGCGCGGACGTACGCGGTCGCGTTTGCCGCGGCCGGTCCGCCCGGCCCCCGGAAGACGTCACACCGGGGAGCGTAGGGCCGCCGTCGCGGCCCCGCGACCGGGGCCGCGTCCGTGGTGGGGCGGACGAGAAGCGGTGCGGCGGGAGGGGACACGGGGATGGACGACGTCACGGGCACCGGACCGGACGCGCAGCCGGAGAGGCCGTCGGGCGTGGAGCGCGGGCGCTCCACGCCCGACGAGCACGGCACGGACGTGGGCTGCCCGGTGCCGAGAAAACCCGGCACCGTCACCCGAGCCGCCCCGGAACCCCGAGCCGTCCCCGGCACCGCCGCTGAAGCGGTCGGCCCCCAGACCGCCCCCGGACCTGACTCGGTGTCGGGTGCCGTTGCGGAGACCGCGGCTGCTGCCCGAGCCGCCCGGGACTGCGGTGCCGAAGCCGGAGCCGGCCCTGGCACCGGGGCCGAAGCGGAGGCCGCTTGCGACAGTGGTGCCGAAGCGGAGGCCGGCTCTGACAACGGTGCCGAAGCCGCCCCCCGTACCCGCGCCGGGGCGCCCCGCCGGGCCCGCCGGTCTCGCTGGGTCAGGCGGGGCGTCCTCGTCGTCGTGCTGGTGGTGCTCCTGCCGCTGCTCGCCGCCGAGACCGCGCTGCGGGTGAACTACACGGGCGACCCGGCCCGCGGGACGCACACCCGTGGCCGGGACGCGATCTGGCTGGGGCACGCCTGGGTGGACGGGCGGAAGAAGGACGCCGACGTCGCGGCGCTGGCCGGGCGGCTGCGCGGGACCGGCATCCGGGACCTCTACGTGCACGCCGGCCCGCTGGAGCACGACGGCACGCTGCCGGCGTCGGCGTATGCGAACGCCCGCTGGCTGGTACCTGCCGTGCACCGGGCGCTGCCCGGAGTCCGGGTGCAGGCCTGGCTCGGCGACGTGCTGGCGACCGAGAGCCCGGAGGGCCTGCGCCTGGAGCGGGCGGCGACCCGCGCGGCCGTGGTCCGCTCCACCCGCGCGGTCCTGGCCGCCGGATTCGACGGCGCCCACTTCGACCTGGAGCCGCTGCACTCGGGCGACCGCGACTACCTCGCCCTCCTCGACGCCCTCCACGACGTCACCCGGGCCCGGGGCGTCCCCCTGTCCGTCGCCGCGCACCAGATCGACCCGCTGCCGGGGTTCCACTCCATCTGGGGCACGCTCACCAACCACCCGAAGTGGTGGTCCCAGGCGTACTTCGCCGAGGTCGCCCGCCGCGTCGACCAGATCGCGGTCATGTCGTACGACACCATGCAGCCGCTGCCGAGCCTCTACGGCGGGTACGTCGCCCAGCAGACCTCGCTCGCCCTGGAGGTCACCCCGCCGACGACCGACCTGCTGATGGGCCTGCCCTTCTTCCACGACAACCGCTTCGGCCACCGCGAGGCCGCCGAGACCGTCCCGGCGGCCGTGCGCGGCGTCCGCCTCGGGCTGTCCCGCACGGACGCGGACCGCGAGCGCTTCGGCGTCGCCCTGTACGTGGACTTCGCGGCCACGGAGGAGGACTGGACCGCGTACCGCGAGGGCTGGATACCGTCGTCCTGACCCCATTCGCCGCGCGTCCCGGCCCACGACCGTCCCGACCACGACCGTTCAGGTCCGGCGGCCGCGCGTCCCGACGACGACCGTTCAGGCCCGGCCCGCGCCTCCTGACCACGGTCGTTCAGCCCCCACCCACCCGGAACGCCGGCCGGTGGCGGCGACACCCCACGAACCGGTCGGTGGAAGCGACACGAACCGGCCGGTGGCAGCGGCGCCGCACGGGCCGGCCGGTGCCTGCGGACAGGTGTGCACGGGTTGCGCCGCACGGGTGGGCTTGCAGCTCCCGTCGCCGTGTCGCCGCCCGCTGCCGAACCCTTTCCTCTTCAGTGGCCGCATAGATCTGATCAGCTCCATATACCGCCGAACGTGACCGGAACCCGCGCTCCCGGAGGTACCACAGATGACCCACGACGGCGTCGGACTGCGGGCGGTCATGCGCTCGGTCGCCTTCCTGACGGCGGGCGCGCTCGCGGTGCCCGCGCTCGCCGGCTGCGGATCCGACGACGACGACGGGAGCAAGCCGCTGGCCGGGCAGGACATCGGGCCCGCCGCACGCGAGCGGATCGCCGACGGCGGCACCCTGCGCTGGGCGGTGGACTCCCTGCCGGAGACGCTGAACGCCTTCCAGGCGGACGCCGACGCCGGCACCACGCGCGTCGCCCAGGCCGTGCTGCCCGCGATGTTCCGCCTCGACGCCGCCGGACGCCCGCAGCCCAACCGGGACTACCTGGACTCGGCGAAGGTCGTCGACACCGAGCCGAAGCAGGTCGTCGTCTACCGGCTCAACCAGCAGGCCGTCTGGAGCGACGGCCGCGAGATCGGCGCGGCCGACTTCGTCTCGCAGTGGCGCGCCCTGTCCGGCAAGGACACCGCCTACTGGACCGCCCGCAACGCCGGCTACGAGCGCATCGAGAAGATCGAGCGCGGTGCCGGCGACCTGGAGGTCAAGGTCACCTTCGGCCGGCCCTACGCCGACTGGAGGTCGCTGTTCTCGCCGCTGTACCCGAAGGACGTCACGGGCACCCCGGACGCCTTCAACGACGGGGCGCGCAGGAAGCTGACCGTCACCGCCGGCCCGTTCGCGGTGCAGAAGGTCGACACCGCCGCGAAGGACGTCGTCCTCACCCGCAACCCGCGGTGGTGGGGCCGGCCGGCCAGGCTGTCGCAGCTGGTGCTGCACGCCGTGCCGCGCGGCAAGCGGGCGGACGCGCTCGCCGACGGCACGGTGGACGTCGCCGACGTCGACCCCGCCGAGGCCGAGCGCGTCACCTCCGCGGCCGCCGCCAAGGGCAGCGCCCCTCTCCGCGGGTCCGGCGGCCGTACCGCCGCCAGGGCGCTGCGGTCGTGGGCCGTGCTGCACGGCTCCGACAGGAAGTCGGCGCGGGCGGAGCGCGCCGCGCTGACCACGTACCTGCGCCGGGAGCAGGCGCTGCGCGGCATCGAGGTGCGCAAGTCCCTGGAACCCGCCTACACCCAGCTCGCCCTCAACGGCGCCGACGGCCCCCTCGCCGACGAGCGGGTGCGCCGGGCGGTGGCCCGGGCCCTGAACCGCCAGGAGCTCGCCGAGACCGCCCTGAAGCCGCTCGGCCTGCCCGCGGTCCCGGTGGGCAGCCACCTCGCCCTGTCCGGCCAGGCCGCGTACGCCGACAACAGCGACGCGCTCGGCGGGCAGGACGCCGCCCAGGCGAAGGCGCTGCTCGCGGACGCCGGATGGAAGCCCGGCCCGGTCGAGAAGCGCAAGAAGGGCGAGAAGGCGGCGGGCGCCGAGGCGCACACCTCCGAGAGCCCGTCGCGGGGCGGCGACGACGGTACGTACATCGTGGGGGAGGACGACCGGACGGGCACCCCGACGGCGGGCGCGACGGCGGCGGGCAGCGAGCGGCCGGACGACCACAAGTCCGACGACCGCAAGGACCACGACGCGCCGGTGAAGCAGGACGGTGCGAGCGGGGCGTACGCCCCCAAGGGCACCGCGGCGCCGGCGGGGACGGGGACCAAGCCGCTGGCCAAGGACGGCAAGCCGCTGACGCTGCGCTTCGTGCTCCCCTCCGGCCCCGGCTCGCAGACCCTGCACAAGGTGGCCGAGCGCATCACGGCGATGCTGGACAAGGTCGGGATCGGCACCGAGACGACCAAGGTCGCCGACGCCGGCTACTTCAAGGACCACATCGCCTCGGGGCAGTACGACCTGGCGCTGTACTCCTGGCCCTCGTCCGCCTTCCCGGCGACCGACGCGCGTCCCATCTACGCCAAGCCCGTGCCCGGCGCCGACGGCTCCCTGAACGTCCAGCAGAACTACACGCGCGTCGGCACCGACCAGGTCGACCAGCTCTTCGACCAGGCGCTGACCACGCTGGACGAGGAGGAGGCGCGCGACCTGGTCCGCAGGGCCGACGCCCGCATCTGGGCGGTGGCCGGCTCGATCCCCCTCTACCAGCGCCCCCAGCTGACGGCCGTGCGCAGCAACCTGGCCAACGTGGGCGCCTTCGGCTTCCGCACACCGGTCTACGAGGACATGGGCTTCCTGAAGAAGTAGCCCGGCCCACCCCCGGCCGCCGGCCGCCGTACGTCCTCGCCCGCCCGCCCGGCCCCGTACCCGTACCCGTACCGGTCCGGGGCGCCCGGGCGGCGAGGGCGGCGGCGGACCCTCCTCGGGCGAGTCCCGTGGCGCCGGGTCCGGCCCGTCGGCGCCGGGCCGCGTCCCGCGTCGCCCGCCGGCCGCCCGGGCACCTTCCGCACCGCACCTGAGCTGCGCGGACGTGGGCGGCGGCCGCTCCCGCACCACGGCCGGGCAAGCCTCCCGGCCACAACGCCGTACCATGGGGTGAGGCCGTGGCACGCGCCCGGCAGGGCCCGCGTAGGACCGACATACGCGACGGCCGTCCTCACACTCCCGGGAGTACGCCTTATATGGCCACGCGCCACGACATCCGTAACGTCGCCATCGTCGCCCACGTCGACCACGGCAAGACCACCATCGTCGACGGCATGCTGAAGCAGGCCGGTGCCTTCGCCGCCCACCAGCTCGACCAGGTCGACGACCGCGTCATGGACTCGAACGACCTGGAGCGTGAGAAGGGCATCACGATCCTCGCCAAGAACACGGCGGTCAAGTACCACCCGAAGGACGGCGGGGACCCGATCACGATCAACATCATCGACACCCCCGGCCACGCCGACTTCGGCGGCGAGGTCGAGCGCGGTCTGTCGATGGTGGACGGCGTGGTCCTGCTCGTGGACGCCTCCGAGGGCCCGCTGCCCCAGACCCGGTTCGTGCTGCGCAAGGCGCTCCAGGCCCGGCTGCCCGTCATCCTGTGCATCAACAAGACGGACCGCCCGGACGCCCGCATCGACGAGGTCGTCAACGAGACCTACGACCTCTTCCTCGACCTGGACGCGGACGAGGAGCAGATCGAGTTCCCGATCGTCTACGCCTGCGGCCGTGACGGCATCGCCTCGCTGACCAAGCCGGAGAACGGCACGGTCCCGGCCGACTCCACCAGCCTGGAGCCGTTCTTCTCCACCATCCTGGAGCACATCCCGGCCCCGACCTACGACGAGGCCGCCCCGCTCCAGGCCCACGTCACCAACCTGGACGCCGACAACTTCCTCGGCCGTATCGCGCTGCTGCGCGTCGAGCAGGGCGAGCTGCGCAAGGGCCAGACGGTCGCGTGGATCAAGCGCGACGGCTCCGTGCAGAGCGTGCGCATCTCCGAGCTGATGATGACCGAGGCCCTCACCCGCAAGCCCGCGGAGAAGGCCGGCCCTGGTGACATCTGCGCCGTCGCCGGCATCCCGGACATCATGATCGGCGAGACCCTCGCGGACCCGGAGAACCCGGTCGCGCTGCCGCTGATCACGGTGGACGAGCCCGCGATCTCCATGACCATCGGCACCAACACCTCCCCGCTGGTCGGCCGCGGCGGCACCGGCAAGGGCGCCGACGCGAAGGCGGCCGTCAAGGACCGCAAGGTCACCGCCCGCCAGGTCAAGGACCGTCTGGACCGCGAGCTGATCGGCAACGTCTCGCTCCGCGTCCTCGACACCGAGCGCCCCGACGCCTGGGAGGTCCAGGGCCGCGGCGAGCTCGCGCTCGCGATCCTCGTCGAGACCATGCGCCGTGAGGGCTACGAGCTGACCGTCGGCAAGCCGCAGGTCGTCACCAAGGAGGTCGACGGCAAGGTCTACGAGCCCGTCGAGCGCATGACGGTCGACGTGCCCGAGGAGCACATGGGCGCCGTCACGCAGCTCATGGGCGTGCGCAAGGGCCGGATGGACAACATGTCCAACCACGGCTCGGGCTGGGTGCGCATGGAGTTCGTCGTGCCCTCCCGCGGTCTGATCGGCTTCCGCACCGAGTTCCTGACCCAGACCCGCGGCACCGGCATCGGCCACTCCATCCACGAGGGCTTCGAGCCCTGGTTCGGCACGCTGACGACCCGCAACAACGGCTCGCTGGTCGCCGACCGCGCGGGCGCCGTCACCGCCTTCGCGATGACCAACCTCCAGGAGCGCGGCGTGCTGTTCGTGGAGCCGGGCACCGAGGTGTACGAGGGCATGATCGTCGGCGAGAACTCGCGCTCCGACGACATGGACGTCAACATCACCAAGGAGAAGAAGCTCACCAACATGCGGTCCTCGACGGCCGACGTCGCCGAGTCCATCGTGCCGCCGCGCAAGCTCTCCCTGGAGCAGTCCCTGGAGTTCTGCCGCGACGACGAGTGCGTGGAGGTGACCCCGGAGGCCGTGCGCATCCGAAAGGTCGTCCTCGACCAGCGTGAGCGCGCCCGCGCCGCGAGCCGGGCGAAGCATGCCTGACCCACCCGCACCGTCCGACAGGCCGGGCACCTCCGTCACGGGGGTGCCCGGCCTGTTTGTTGCGCCGGTGCCTCCCCCGGCCGCTCACCGGGCGTCAGGTCCGGGCGCACGGGCGGGCACCGTAGGGCCGGCCGAAGGGTAGGGAAAACCCTGCGTTCCGGAGCGGAACCGGCACTCGGCCACCGGTTCCCATTAGGCTTCGCCGGGCGTGCGTGCCGCCGGTGCACGGTGATTCCGGCACCGCGGCCGCGGCCACGCTGGGTGAGATGGGGCAACGGCCCCGGCGCACGGCGGCGTTGGCCGGATCTCGACGTCCGGGGCGCTTCGCGGGCATGGCTCGGCCACCCCGCACGGAGACCACCGTAGGCGCAACGGGTTTTCATCTCATCGACGTCCGGAATGCGGACACCCGAGACCGATAGATGTGTAACAAGTCCGTTTCGCAGGGATCTTTCGCGAAACCCTTTGTCCGGATTTTGGAAGAAGTAGGCGGCAGGTGTGATCGGATCGCAACCTTCTCGGTGTGGTTCGTCCACGGCCCATGGCAGATAGTTAGGCGCGTAGAGCTCGGATCAACGGGTCACGCGCTAGCCGGCGCCGACTCACGAGCGCGGGGGCGTCTGACTATCTCCGGCACCGGTGACGGTGTACGTCGGCCGCCCCTCCATGCGGTGAACCATTGGACTCATGAGGAGGAACCCCATGCGCGGTGCCAACAGCGCCAAGTGGGTCGCGGGGGCAGTAATCGTTGCTCTTGCTGCGACTGCCTGCGGAGGCAGCGACAACGACGGCGGCAGCAAGGGCGCGGGCAAGGCCGGCGGCACCTTCCGGATGGGCATCACCGAGCCGGTCGCCATCGACCCGTACAACGCTCAGGAGTCCGAGGGCATCCTGGTCACGGACAACCTCTTCACGGGGCTGTACGAGCCGACGCCCGACGGCAAGGTCAACCCGGCCCTGGCCACCTCCAAGGAGGTCAGCAAGGACGGCAAGACCTGGACCTTCAAGATCAAGGAAGGCACCAAGTTCTCCAACGGTGAGCCGGTGGACGCGCAGTCCTTCATCCGCGGCTGGAACCGTGTGGCGCAGAAGGTCGCCGCCTCCGACGTCGCCTACCACATGGCGGGCATCGAGGGCTTCGAGGACGTCCAGGCGGGCAAGTCGGACAGCATGTCCGGCCTGAGCGCCCCGGACGCGAACACCCTTCAGGTGAAGCTCTCCGCGCCGGACTTCGAGTTCTACATCAAGACCACGCACACGGTCTTCAGCCCGGTTCCCAAGGTCGCCGGCAACGCCAAGAACAAGACCTTCAACGAAGCCCCCATCGGCAACGGGCCCTTCAAGGTGCAGGGCAAGTGGGAGCACAACAAGTCGATCACCCTCGTCCGCAACGACGACTACGGCCTGACCAAGGCCAAGCTGGACAAGGTCCAGATCGACATCCTGAACTCCAACAACGGTGTGACGCTGGAGTACCAGGGCTTTGAATCGGGTCAGTACGACTGGGCCCGCATGCCCACTCCGCAGCAGCCGGCCGCCAAGGCCAAGTACGAGCCCCAGGGCGAGTGGCTGCAGGAGGACACCAACGGCATGAACTACCTCCTGCCGATCACCGACAACGGCCCGCTGAAGGACGTGAAGGCGCGTCAGGCGGTCTCCTACGCGATCGACCGTGACGCCATCATCAAGGGCGTCTTCCAGGGCATGCAGACCAAGTCGACGACGATCCTGCCGCCCGCCTTCGCCGACGTGTACCAGAAGGACCTGTGCGCCACCTGCGTCAAGCAGGACAAGGCCAAGGCCAAGCAGCTCGCGGCGCAGTCCGGCCTCAAGCCCGGCACCACCATCGAGCTCGGCTACAACACGGGCGCCGGCCACGAGGAGTGGATCCAGGCCGTCAAGCAGCAGCTCGAGGACGTCCTCGGCGTGAAGGTGAAGGCGACCGGCAAGCCGTTCGCCGAGCTGCTCGCCGACCAGCAGAAGCCGAAGGCCAGCGGCGCCTACCGCTTCGCCTGGGGCGCGGACTACCCGACGCCGGACAACTTCCTGTACCCGCTGCTCGACACCGCGTCCATCAACAAGGACGCCTCGGGCAAGGTCACGGGTGACAACCGCGGCCGCTACAGCAACAAGGCGTTCGACGCCCTGCTCGCCAAGGCCCGCGCCACCGAGGACCAGGCCGGCCGCAACGCCCTGTACAAGCAGGCGGAGAAGGTCGCCCTCGACGACCAGGCCCTGATCCCGCTGTGGAACCGCACTCAGCTGCGTCTCGCCAACACCAAGAAGTTCGCCGACCTGAAGATGGACTTCCACGAGGACCCGAACCTCGCCGAGATCAGCCTGAAGTAACCGGGCACCGCGTAGCGCGGAGTCGATGACGGGGGCCGTGGTACCGGGCGTGACTCGGATGCCACGGCCCTCGACGACCGTCGGGAGCGGCGCGATCCGCCCTCCCGTCCCCCAACCCACCCCCACCGATCTTGGGGTGAGGGAGCTGCTCAGGAAGCGGCAGCGAGGCAGAGAGGCAGTCATGGGAAGGTATGTGGTCCGCAGGCTGGGCCAGTTGGTCGTGGTCGTGCTCGGCGCGACGATGATCCTGTTCGCCTGCCTGTTCGTGCTCCCGGGCGACCCGGTCGGGCAGATCGCGGGCAGCGACAAGGCGCGCGACCCCGCGGTGATCGAGCAGCTGCACAAGCAGTACGGACTCGACAAGCCCCTGGTCGTCCAGTACGGCAACTACGTCGGGAAGCTCGTCACCGGCGACCTCGGCGAGGACTACACGCAGGGCCGGCCGGTCTCGGAGATCCTGGCGCCGAAGCTGGGCAACACGGCCAAGCTGGCGGTCGCGGCCATCGTGATCGACATCGTCATCGGCATCTCCGTCGGTGTGCTGGCGGCGATGCGCAGATACTCGGTCTGGGACGTGTCGGCCACCTTCATCACCACCCTCGCCATCGGCGTGCCCTCCATCGTGCTCGGCATGATCATGCAGCGCTTCTTCGTGGTCGAGCTGAACTGGTTCCCGCTCATCGCCGACGGCAGCTTCAACTCGATGGTGCTTCCCGCCTTCACCCTGGCGATCATCGACGCGGCGCTCGTCGCCCAGCTGGCACGCAGCACGATGCTGGAGGTCCTGCGGGCCGACTACGTCAAGACGGCCGTGGCCAAGGGGCTTTCGCGTCGGACCGTGCTCTTCCGGCACATCCTGCGCAACTCGGTCATTCCTGTGATCACCTACCTGGGCATCTCCTTCGGCGCGCTGCTCGGCGGCGCGATCATCACGGAGACGATCTTCAACTGGAACGGCATCGGCCTCGCGCTGATCCAGGCGATCCAGCAGAACAACAACCCCATCATCGTGGGAGTGGTGACGATCAGCGTGGGCGTGTTCGTCCTGCTGAACCTGATCGTCGACCTGTTGTACGCCGCCCTCGACCCGCGCATCCGCCTTGCCTGACCCGCAGGGTCGCCCCCATCTAGGAGTCACACCATGACCGAACTCGTCACGGGCACGGGAGAGCCGACCACGGCCGGCCCCGCCGCGGCGCGGCAGGACGCCGAACCCAGCGTCGCCAGGGTCAGCCAGTGGGCCGACATCCGGCACCGCTTCTTCGCCAACAAGCTCGCCGTCCTCGGCCTGGCGATCATCGTCCTCCTCATCCTCGTCGCCATCTTCGCGCCGCTCCTCGCGCCGCACGACCCGCTGCGGCAGGACCTCAACGCCACCCTCCAGGCCCCCGGCTCCGGGCACGTGCTCGGCACCGACGCACTCGGCCGGGACCAGCTGTCCCGCCTCATCTACGGCAGCCGCATCGCCGTGATCGTCGGCCTCGCCTCGATCCTCGTCGCCATGACCATCGGCATCCTGTTCGGCGCGCTGGCCGGCTACTACGGCCGCTGGGTCGACACGGTGATCATGCGCACGGCGGACATCTTCTTCGCCTTCCCGCTGCTGATCGGCGCCATCGTCATCATCCTGCTGATGGGCCGCGGCGTGCTGCCGGTCGTGCTCTCGCTCGGCATCTTCTCCTGGGCCACGTACGCCCGCCTGCTGCGCAGCCAGATCCTGTCCGTGCGCGAGATGGACTTCGTGCACGCCGCCAAGGCGCTCGGCGCGAGCCAGGGCCGGATCATCCGCAAGCACATCCTGCCCAACTCGATGACGGCGGTGCTGGTCTACGGCACGAGCAACGTCGGTATCGCCATCGTGGCCGAGGCCTCGCTGTCCTACCTGGGCGTCGGCGTGGACCCGGAGGTCGCCGAGTGGGGGAACATGATCTCCGCCGGCCGCGGGTTCATGGGCGTCAAGGACTTCATGTGGACCTACCCGAGCCTGGCGATCGTCATCACCGCGCTGGGCTTCATCCTGCTGGGCAACGGTCTGCGCGACGCGCTCGACCCGAAGCTCCGGTGAGGCGCGACCATGACTCGACCCCCCTTGAGCAAGCAAGACGAAGGTGACGGCATGACCAGCCTGGAGATGGTCCCCACGAACGCGGGACCGGACGGGACCGCACCGCTCCTCGAAGTCCGCGACCTGCACGTGGAGTTCAAGATCCGCGACTCCGTGACCAAGGCGGTCAACGGCGTCAACTACAGCGTCAGGGCGGGCGAGACGCTCGCCGTCCTCGGCGAGTCGGGCTCCGGCAAGTCCGTCACCGCGCAGGCCGTCATGGGCATCCTGGACAGCCCGCCCGGACGGATCTCCAAGGGCGAGATCCTCTTCCAGGGCCAGGACATCCTGAAGCTGCCGGAGCACGAGCGCCGCAAGCTGCGCGGCGCCAAGATGGCGATGATCTTCCAGGACGCGCTGTCCTCCCTGAACCCGGTGCTGTCCGTCGGGTTCCAGCTCGGCGAGATGTTCCGGGCGCACCAGGGCATGTCCCGCAAGGACGCCAAGGCCAAGGCGATCGAGCTGATGGACCGGGTGCGCATCCCGGCCGCCCGGGAACGCGTGGGCGACTACCCGCACCAGTTCTCGGGCGGCATGCGCCAGCGCATCATGATCGCGATGGCGCTCGCCCTGGAGCCGGACCTGATCATCGCCGACGAGCCGACGACGGCTCTCGACGTGACGGTCCAGGCGCAGGTCATGGACCTGCTCGCGGAACTGCAGCGCGAGTACAACATGGGCCTGATCCTCATCACGCACGACCTGGGCGTCGTCGCGGACGTGGCCGACAAGATCGCCGTCATGTACGCGGGCCGGATCGTCGAGACCGCGCCGGTCCACGAGCTGTACAAGCGCCCGGCGCACCCCTACACCCGGGGCCTGCTGGACTCCATCCCGCGCCTGGACCAGAAGGGCCAGGAGCTCTACGCCATCAAGGGCCTGCCGCCCAACCTGCAGCAGATCCCCTCCGGCTGCGCCTTCAACCCGCGGTGCGGCCGGGCGCAGGACATCTGCCGTACCGAGATCCCGCCGCTGGCCCCGGTGACCGAGCGGGACGGTACGGAACTGGTGGGACGCGCGTCCGCGTGCCACTTCTGGAAGGAGACGATCCATGGCTGAGCTCAGCAAGAACGACGAGCCGAAGGACGCCACGCCGAACGTCTCCGAGGTGGACGTCGTCGACGCCCGCACCGAGGAGGCGGCGGTCAGCGCGATCGAGGCGCCGGTCGAGCGCGGGGAGCCGATCCTTCAGGTGCGCGGCCTGGTCAAGCACTTCCCCCTGACCCAGGGCGTCCTCTTCAAGAAGCAGATCGGTGCGGTCAAGGCCGTCGACGGCGTCTCCTTCGACCTGCACCAGGGCGAGACCCTGGGCATCGTGGGCGAGTCCGGCTGCGGCAAGTCGACGGTGGCCAAGCTCCTGATGAACCTGGAGCGGGCCACGGCGGGCGAGATCTTCTACAAGGGCCAGGACATCACCAAGCTGTCCGGACGCGCCCTGAAGGCCGTGCGCCGCAACATCCAGATGGTGTTCCAGGACCCCTACACCTCGCTCAACCCGCGCATGACGGTGGGCGACATCATCGGGGAGCCCTTCGAGATCCACCCGGAGGCGGCGCCGAAGGGAGACCGGCGCAGGCGGGTGCAGGAGCTGCTGGACGTCGTCGGCCTGAACCCCGAGTACATCAACCGCTACCCGCACCAGTTCTCCGGCGGCCAGCGCCAGCGCATCGGCATCGCCCGCGGCCTCGCGCTCAACCCCGAGATCATCATCTGCGACGAGCCGGTCTCCGCGCTGGACGTGTCCGTCCAGGCCCAGGTCATCAACCTGATGGAGCGCCTGCAGAACGAGTTCGACCTCTCCTACCTCTTCATCGCGCACGACCTGTCGATCGTCCGGCACATCTCGGACCGCGTGGGCGTGATGTACCTCGGGAAGATGGCCGAGATCGGCACCGACGAGCAGATCTACGACCACCCGACGCACCCCTACACCCAGGCGCTGCTGTCGGCGGTCCCCGTGCCGGACCCGGACGCCCGCGAGCACCGCGAGCGGATCATCCTCACCGGTGACGTGCCCTCCCCGGCCAACCCGCCGTCGGGCTGCCGCTTCCGCACCCGCTGCTGGAAGGCGCAGGAGAAGTGCGCCCAGGAGGTGCCGCTGCTGGCGGTGCCCGAGCGCTTCAAGGGCTCGGACTCCCCGGCGGCCCACGAGTCGGCGTGCCACTTCGCCGAGGAGAAGGACGTCGTGCACGCCGGCTGAGCCGCCCGGCCGCACGCACCGACCGGAGGTGCCCGGACCCGCGAGGGGTTCGGGCACCTTCTCCTTTGCCCCCTCCGCCTCCACCTGCCGCCGCTGCCCGGAAGGAAGCCGGACGATGCTGCACCACGTCGAGCTGTGGGTCCCCGACCTGCCGCGTGCCGCCCGTGAGTGGGGCTGGCTGCTCGGCCGCCTCGGCTACCGCCCCTACCAGGAGTGGCCGCACGGCCGCAGCTGGCGGCTGGGCCCGGCGTACCTCGTCGTCGAGCAGTCGCCCGCGATGAACGGCACCCGGCACGACCGGATGCGCCCGGGCCTGAACCACCTCGCCTTCCACGCCGGAGACCCCCGCGACGTCGACGCGCTCGCCGCCGAGGCGCCCGCCCACGGCTGGCACCCGCTGTTCGCCGACCGCTACCCGCGTGCCGGGGGCGCGGATCACTACGCGGCCTACCTCGCCAACACGGACGGCTTCGAGGTCGAGCTGGTCGCGGGGGAAGAGCCGCAGGCCTGACCGGGACGGGCACCGCGAGGCGGACGGAGCCGGCCCGCCGGTGCCAAGGGGAGCGCCGGCCGGACGGAGCCGCCCCGGCACTGCGTACGGGTCCGCCGGCCGGACGGAGCCGCCCCGGCACTGCGTACGGGTCCGCCGGCCGGACGGAGCCGCCCCGCCGGCGCGAACGGGCTCGTCGACCGGGCGGGCCGGCCCGCCGTCCCGCCCGCACCGAGCCGGCCCGCCCGCCCGGACGAGGCAGGGCTCGCAGAGGCGTACGCACATTCGGCGGGAGTCGGGGAGCCCCCGGTGAGGCGACCATGTGATAGGCCGGTTATGTGCTGATATAGGCCCGTCAGGGCAGCGTGAACGGCGCCGGCGGCACAGCGCACTGCGAGGGAGGCACCCATGCGTATGCGGGGAGCCAGGCACGCCCGCCGGGCGGCGTGCGCGGTGGCGCTGGCACTCCTGCCCACCGCCTGCGTGAGCGGCGCGGGCACCGGCGCGGGCGCCGGGGTGCTCACCTCCTCCTGGGGAGACCCGCAGAACCCGCTCGAGCCGGCCAACACCAACGAGGTGCAGGGCGGCAAGGTCCTGGACATGATCTTCCGCGGGCTGAAGCGGTACGACCCGAGGACCGGCGAGGCCGAGAACATGCTCGCCGAGAGGATCGAGACGTCCGACTCGCGCAACTTCACGATCACCGTCAAGGACGGCTGGCGGTTCAGCAACGGCGAGGCCGTCACCGCCAGGTCCTTCGTCGACGCCTGGAACTACGGCGCAAGCCTCCGCAACAACCAGAAGAACGCGTACTTCTTCGGCTACATCGAGGGCTACGACAAGGTCCACCCCGAGCGCGGCGCCCAGCGCGCCGACACGCTCTCCGGGCTGCGGGTCACCGGGCCGAGGACGTTCACCGTCAGGCTGAACCAGAAGTTCTCCACCTTCCCGGACACCCTCGGCTACGCCGCCTTCGCCCCGTTGCCCCGCGCGTTCTTCACCGACCACGCGGCCTGGGTCGGCAAGCCGGTCGGCAACGGCCCGTACGTGATCGACAGGTACACCAAGGGCTCGGCGATGTCCCTGAAGAGGTGGGACGCCTACCCCGGGGACGACAAGGCGCGCAACGACGGCGTGACGCTGCTGGTCTACACGGACAGCAACACCGCGTACACCGACGTCCTGGCCGGCAACCTGGACCTCGTCGACGACGTCCCCATCACCCAGCTGAAGAACGTCAGGACGGACCTCGGCGGCCGCTACCTGAACACCCCGGCCGGCATCCTGCAGACCCTCGCCTTCCCGTTCTACGACCCCGCGTGGAAGAGCGAGGGGGCGCGGAAGGTCCGCACCGGCCTGTCGATGGCCATCAACCGCCGGCAGATCACCGACACCCTCTTCCGCGGGACCCGCACCCCGGCCACCGACTGGACCTCCCCGGTGCTCGGCGCCGACGGCGGGTACCGGGCGGGCCTGTGCGGCAGGGTGTGCGCGTACGACCCGGCCGAGGCCAGGAGGCTGGTCAAGGAGGGCGGGGGGATCCCCGGCGGGCAGGTCAGGATCACGTACAACGCGGACACGGGCTCGCACAAGCAGTGGGTGGACGCCGTGTGCAACTCCATCAACAACGCCCTCGGCAACGACAGGGCGTGCGTCGGCAACCCGGTCGGCACCTTCGCCGACTTCCGCGGCCAGATCTCCCGGCACACGATGCCCGGCCCGTTCCGCGCCGGCTGGCAGATGGACTACCCGCTCATCCAGAACTTCCTCCAGCCGCTGTACTACACGGGCGCCTCCTCCAACGACGGCCAGTGGTCCGACGAGCGGTTCGACCGCCTCGTCGACCGGGCCAACGCCGAGACCGACACCGCAAGAGCGGTACGGCTCTTCCAGCAGGCGGAGGAGGTGGTGCGCGACAACATGGCCGCGATCCCGCTCTGGTACCAGAACGGCAGCGCCGGCTACTCGGAACGGCTGTCCCACGTGACGCTGAACCCGTTCAGCGTGCCCGTCTACAACGAGATCAAGGTCGGCTGAACGGCCGTGGAACGCTACGTCCTCAGGCGCCTGCTCCAGATGGTCCCCGTGTTCGTCGGGGCGACCCTGCTGATCTTCCTGATGGTCAACGTGATGGGCGACCCGGTCGCCGGGCTGTGCGGGGAACGACAGTGCGACCCCGCGACGGCCGCGCAGCTGAGGCGGGACTTCGGCCTCGACAAGCCGCTCTGGCACCAGTACCTGACCTACATGGGGAACGTCTTCACCGGCGACTTCGGGACGGCGTTCAACGGCCAGCCGGTGACGGAGCTGATGGCGACGGCGTTCCCCGTCACCCTGCGGCTGACCGTCGTCGCGGTCCTGTTCGAGATCGTCGTCGGCATGACCCTCGGGGTGCTCACGGGGCTGCGGCGCGGCCGTCCGATCGACACGGCGGTCCTCGTCCTCACCCTCGTCGTCATCTCCGTCCCCACCTTCGTCACCGGTCTGCTGCTCCAGCTGCTGCTCGGCGTCCAGTGGGGCTGGATCAAGCCGTCGGTCTCCCCGGCGGCGGCCCTCGACGAGCTGATGGTGCCGGGACTGGTCCTCGCCTCCGTCTCCCTCGCCTACGTGACCCGTTTGACCCGCACCTCGATCGCGGAGAACAAGCGGTCCGACTACGTCCGCACGGCCGTCGCCAAAGGACTGCCCCGGCGCCGGGTCGTCACCCGGCACCTGCTCCGCAACTCGCTCATCCCCGTGGTCACCTTCATCGGCACCGACGTGGGCGCCCTGATGGGCGGGGCCATCGTCACCGAGCGGATCTTCAACATCCACGGCGTCGGCTACCAGCTCTACCAGGGGATCCTGCGGCAGAACACCCAGACCGTCGTGGGCTTCGTGACCGTGCTCGTCCTGGTCTTCCTGTTCGCCAACCTGCTCGTCGACCTCCTGTACGCCGTACTCGACCCGAGGATCCGCTATGCCTGAGCAGCCGTACGGGCCCGAGGCTCTCCGTGAAGCGGGCGGAGCCGGCGGGCCCGGGGGATCGCGACGGCCCGACGGAGCGGGCGCGTCCGGCGGACCGGGGGGCTCCGGAGGTACCGGGGAATCCGGTGGCCCTCCTCCCGGGGGCGGCCGGGTCGCCGGGACCGGCATGGGCGGCGGGATGGACCTCGCGGCGAGCGAGGCGACGGCGGCGGAGCGGGCACCGGGCGGCCCGGCGCGGGGCGGGCCGCAGGACAGGCCGCGCTCCCTGTGGTCGGACGCCTGGCGCGACCTGCGCCGCAACCCGGTCTTCGTGGTCTCCGCACTGGTGATCTGCTTCCTGGTCCTCATCTCCCTGTGGCCGTCCCTGATCGCGTCCGGCAACCCCCTGCAGTGCGACCTGGCCAAGGCCCAGGAGGGCCCCCAGCCCGGCCACCCCTTCGGCTTCGACGGACAGGGCTGCGACGTCTACACGCGCACCGTGTACGGCGCCCGGGCCTCCGTCACGGTCGGCGTCTGCGCCACGCTCGGGGTCGCGCTCCTCGGCTCCGTGCTGGGCGGCCTCGCCGGCTTCACCGGCGGGACCTGGGACGGGCTGCTCTCCAGGGTCGCCGACATCTTCTTCGCCATCCCCGTCGTCCTCGGCGGCCTGGTGCTGCTGTCGGTGGTGACCAGCAACAGCGTCTGGCCGGTCGTCGGGTTCATGGTGCTGCTCGGGTGGCCGCAGATCTCCCGCATCGCGCGCGGCTCGGTCATCACCGCCCGGCAGAACGACTACGTCCAGGCGGCCCGCGCCCTCGGCGCCTCGCCGTCCCGCATCCTGCTGCGGCACATCGCGCCCAACGCGGTCGCACCGGTCATCGTGGTGGCGACCATCGCGCTCGGCACGTACATCGCGCTGGAGGCGACCCTGTCCTACCTCGGGGTCGGGCTCAAGCCGCCGAGCGTGTCCTGGGGCATCGACATCTCCGCGGCCTCCCCCTACATCCGCAACGCCCCGCACGCGCTGCTGTGGCCCTCGGGAGCCCTGGCGGTGACCGTCCTCGCGTTCATCATGCTCGGCGACGCGGTGCGCGACGCCCTCGACCCGAAGCTGAGGTGAGCCGCCGTGCTGCTCGACGTCCGCGACCTGCGGGTGGAGTTCCGCACCCGCGAGGGTGTCGCCCACGCCGTCAACGGCGTGACCTACCACGTCGACGCGGGGGAGACGCTCGCCGTGCTCGGGGAGTCCGGCTCCGGGAAGTCGGTCACCGCCCAGGCGGTCATGGGCATCCTCGACGCGCCCCCCGGCAGGATCACCGGGGGCGAGATCCTCTTCCGCGGCCGCAACCTCCTGACGCTCAAGGAGGAGGAGCGGCGCAGGATCCGGGGCGCGGAGATGGCGATGATCTTCCAGGACGCGCTGTCGGCGCTGAACCCGGTGCTGTCCGTGGGCGACCAGCTCGGCGAGATGTTCGTCGTGCACCGGGGCATGTCGCGCAAGGACGCCCGCGTCCGGGCCGTGGAGCTGATGGACCGGGTGCGCATCCCGGCCGCCCGGCAGCGCGTGCGGGACTACCCGCACCAGTTCTCGGGCGGCATGCGCCAGCGCATCATGATCGCGATGGCGCTGGCGCTGGAACCGGCGCTCATCATCGCCGACGAGCCGACGACGGCCCTCGACGTCACCGTCCAGGCGCAGGTCATGGACCTGCTCGCGGAACTGCAGCACGAGTACCGCATGGGGCTGATCCTCATCACGCACGACCTGGGCGTGGTCGCCGACGTCGCCGACCGGATCGCGGTGATGTACGCGGGACGGATCGTGGAGTGCGCGCCGGTCCACGACCTCTACAAGGCGCCCGCGCACCCGTACACCCGCGGCCTGCTGGACTCGATCCCGCGCCTGGACCACAAGGGCCGGGAGCTGTACGCCATCAAGGGCCTGCCGCCCAGTCTCCTGGCCATCCCGCCGGGCTGCCCCTTCCACCCGCGCTGCCCGATGGCACGGGACGTGTGCCGGACGGACGTGCCGTCGCTGTACGCCGTGGACGAGGCCGGCGCGGCCGCGGGGGCGCGGGGGAGCGCCTGCCACTTCTGGAGGGAGTGCCTGCATGGCTGAGCCGATCCTGGAGGTCACCGGGCTCGTCAAGCACTACCCGCTCACCCGGGGCGTCCTGTTCAAGAAGCAGATCGGCGCGGTCAGGGCCGTCGACGGCGTCGACTTCACCCTGGCCCGCGGGGAGACGTTCGGCCTGGTCGGCGAGTCGGGCTGCGGCAAGTCCACGGTCGCCAGGCTGCTGTGCAGCCTGGAGCGGCCGACGGCCGGCGCCATCCGGTTCCGGGGCGAGGACGTCACCGGGCTGTCGGGACGCGCCCTGAAGGCCGTGCGCCGCAACATCCAGATGGTCTTCCAGGACCCCTACACCTCGCTCAACCCGCGCATGACGGTGGGCGACATCGTCGGCGAGCCCTTCGAGATCCACCCGGAGGCGGCGCCGAAGGGCGACCGGCGCAGGCGGGTGCAGGAGCTGCTGGACGTCGTCGGCCTGAACCCGGAGTACGTCAACCGCTACCCGCACCAGTTCTCCGGCGGCCAGCGCCAGCGCATCGGCATCGCGCGGGGCCTGGCGCTGCGCCCGGAGGTCATCGTCGCCGACGAGCCGGTCTCCGCGCTGGACGTGTCGGTGCAGGCGCAGGTGATCAATCTGATGGAGCGTCTGCAGGACGAGTTCGACCTGTCCTATGTCTTCATCGCGCACGACCTGTCCATCGTGCGGCACATCTCCGACCGGGTCGGGGTGATGTACCTCGGGCGGATCGTGGAGACCGGCACGGACACCGAGATCTACGACCACCCGACCCACCCGTACACCCAGGCACTGCTGTCCGCCGTGCCCCTGCCGGACCCGGCGGCCCGCGAGCACCGCGAGCGGATCATCCTCGCCGGCGACGTGCCCTCGCCGGCGGACATCCCCTCCGGCTGTCGCTTCCGCACCCGCTGCTGGAAGGCGCGGGAACGCTGCGCGGTGGAGGTGCCGGCGCTGGCGGTGCCCACCGCGTTCCGCCATGACACCGGGCCCGCCGCCCACGACTCGGCCTGCCACTTCGCGGAGGAGAAGCAGGTGGTGCCGCCCGAGGAACCCCCGGGCCCCCGCGGGACGGTTCCGGCGTAGCGGGACGGGGGGCCAAACGCGTTAACACACAGGCAACTTCACCGAAGCCGTACCGATATGCGGACGCGTCATCGTGGAGGGTGTACGGCCGTGCGGGTGCCGTGGACGGGCCGGGGACGCTTCGTGCGGCCCCGGCCCGTTGCCGTGCCCAGGACAGCCCGTGGCCGTGCCCCAGGACAGCCCGTGGCCGCGCCTAGGACAGACCCAGCGCGCGCCTGAGGAAGTCCACCTGGAGCAGCAGCAGGTTCTCCGCGACCTGTTCCTGCGGGGTCATGTGCGTGACGCCCGAGAGCGGCAGCACCTCGTGCGGGCGGCCGGCGGCGAGCAGGGCGGAGGACAGGCGCAGGGAGTGGGCGACCACCACGTTGTCGTCCGCCAGGCCGTGCACGACCATCAGCGGGCGGTGCTGCCCGGCCGGGGCGGACAGGCCGTCGTCGGTGACCAGGGAACTGCGGGCGTACGCCTCCGGGGACGTGGCCGGGTCGCCCAGGTACCGCTCCGTGTAGTGGGTGTCGTACAGCCGCCAGTCGGTGACCGGGGCGCCCGCGATGCCCGCGTGGAAGACGTCCGGGCGGCGCAGCACGGCCAGCGCCGACAGATAGCCGCCGTAGGACCAGCCGCGGATCGCGACCCGGGACAGGTCGAGCGGGTACCTCTTCGCCAGGTCCTGCAGGGCCTCGATCTGGTCGTCGAGGCTGACCGTGAAGTCGTGGTGGACGGCCTTCTCCCAGGCGGGGGAGCGGCCCGGGGTGCCGCGGCCGTCGGCGACGACCACCGCGAAGCCCTGGTCGGCGAACCACTGGGAGGTCAGGTGCGCGTTGTGCGCGGCGACCACGCGCGAGCCGTGCGGACCGCCGTAGGGGTCCATGAGGACCGGCAGGGGAGTGTCACCGGGGTAGTCCGCAGGCATAAGCAGGGCGCACGGAATTCGGCGTGCGCCCCCCTGGGTGAGCGTGACGCGCGGGGTCAGACCGGGATCCTCGGCGCAGGAGGCGACGGTCGCCACCGGCGTGCCGTCGCGCAGGATCCGCACCCGGGCACCGGGCCGGTCGAGCGTGGCGGAGACCAGTACGGTCACGTCCGCCGCCCGCACGGCCGTGTGCACGCCGGGCTCCTGCGAGACGCGCTCCACGCCGCGCTCGCCGACCCGGTAGACGTGCACCTCCCCGGTCTCCGGCTCGGCCGCCTCCTCGCCCGCCGAAGCCGAGACCAACACGTCCTCGTCGCTGACGTCGAGCACCGCGCGGACGTGCAACTGCGCTCCGGTGAGCGGGCGTTCCCCGACCGCCAGCACCCGCGCGCCGCCCTCGTCCGCGATCCGCACGAGCCGGCCCGACGGGGTCCAGCAGGGCACACCGGGGAAAAGTTCAAGCCATGTTGGATCTTCGTCGGCGTGCACCATCCGGGTGGTGCCCGAGTCCGCGTCCACCGCCAGGTAGAGCTGGCTGCGCTGGTCCCGCGCCTGCACCAGAAGCAGCGGCGCACCCGCCTCCGACCAGTGCACTCGTGCCAGATACGCGTACCGCTCCCGGTCCCAGACCACCTCGGTGCGCGTCCCGTCGAGGCCGATCACGAACAGCCGTACGTCCGCGTTGTCCGTGCCCGCCGCCGGGTACGCGACCCGCTGCGGCTCGGTGTCCGGGCGCGCCGGATCGGAGATCCACCACCGCCGCACCGGCGTGTCGTCCACGCGCGCGACCAGCAGCCGGTCCGAGGAGGGCGCCCACCAGAAGCCCCGCGACCGGCTCATCTCCTCGGCCGCGACGAATTCGGCCAATCCGTAGGTGACGGACTCCGACTCCGGCTCGGCCAGCGCGCGGTCGCCCTCCCCCTCGGCGCCCACCACGCGCAGGGCGCCCCGGGCGACGTAGGCGACGTGCCGCCCGTCCGGGGAGGGGCGCGGGTCGATCACCGGTCCGGGGACGTCCAGTTCGCGTGCCGTGCCGGCCCGCAGCTCGGCCGTGAAAAGCCGCCCTGACAAGGTGAAAGACGCCAACTCGACAGCCCGGTCGGTGGCGTGGCCGACGATGCCGGCGCCGCCCTCACGACTGCGTTCGCGGCGTGCGCGCTCCTCGGGCGAGAGGTCCTCCGAGGCCCCGCCGAGCAGGGCGCGCGGATCGGCGGCCACGCGCTCCGCACCGTCCGCCAGGTCGAGGACCCACAGCGCGTTGGCCCGGTCCGTACCGGACCGGGAGCGCAGGAACACGACACGTGAGGCGTCGGGCGCCACGGTGAACGCACGGGGCGCGCCGAGCGTGAACCGCTGGGTGCGGGCGTGCCGTCGGGGGAAGGAGACAGGCTCGGTCGTCATCCCCTGACCATATTGGCCATGCGCCCCCTTGTGCGGCCGTGCGCCGATCGATGCGCGCGTACGGATAGTTATGATCACTGGCGCAGAGTGGGTAAGTACCTGCTGCCCGCTGGGTGGATGTGTATGCCCCCATGGTCCGAACCCCCGCGTCCTGGAAACTTTGGAGGTGAGCCGCCGTGGCACTCTCGATTTCGGCGGTGGTGCTGCTGGCGATCATCGTCTTCCTGCTGATCAAGAAGTCCGGACTCAAGGCAGGCCACGCGATCGTGTGCATGCTGCTCGGCTTCTATCTCGCCTCTTCCACGGTCGCTCCCACGATCAGCGAGCTGACCACGAACATCGCGGGCATGATCGGCAGCATCAAGTTCTGAGCGGAGCCACCGGAGCGCGGGACCCGGAGGGCAATGACCTGGGTCCCGCGCGCCGGTCAAGACGCGGTCCGGCTGCGACGCCACGACGGCGCGCCAGCTGAGCGCGGCGCTGCGCGCACGCCGCGCTTCAGCGCCGCTGTGGCCGGCCTGCCCCCCGGCCGCGAGCGGGCCCGTCAGATCCCGACCACGTGGGGCACGAAGCCGGTCCAGGCGGCGGGGGAGAAGGCGAGGCGGGGGCCTGCGACGTTCTTGGAGTCGCGGATGTGGACGGTGCGGGGTGTGGCGGCGACCTCCACGCAGGAGTCGCCCTCGTTCCCGTCGCTGTAGCTGCTCTTGAACCATGCCAGGCCCGAGGTGGTCCCGGCTGCGGCGGTACGCATCATGGCCTGCCTCACCTCAGTGCTCGATCGCGTGAGGCACGAAGCCGGCCCAGGCGGCGGGGGAGAAGGCGAGGCGGGGGCCGTCGACGTTCTTGGAGTCGCGGACGTGGACGGTGCGGGGGGTGGCGGCGATCTCCACGCAGGAGTCGCCCTCCGGACCGCTGCTGTAGCTGCTCTTGAACCATGCCAGGCCAGAGGTGGTCCCGGCTGCGGCCGTACGCATCATGTCTCTCCCAGCAGTTGCTCGATGAGGGCCAGAGTCTCTCCGGGCGGAAGCGCCTGTGCCCGGATCGTGCCATAACGCAGCTCAAGGATGCGCAGTTGCTTGGGTTCCGAGGTGGGACGGCCGTTGAAGGCGCCGTCGGAACGCCCCACCGCTGTACCGTCCTCGAATTTCAGCAGTTCGATCCTGCCGCCCATGCCCGGATGCGCCACGCTGTCCATCGGCATCACCTGAAGCGTGACGTTGTTCCATCGCCCCACTTCCAGCAGGCGTTCGAACTGCGCTCTCCGCACCATTGTGCCGCCGACCCTTCGCCGCAGCGTCGCCTCTTCCAGCACGAAGCTGACGGAAGGCGCAGGGGAACGGTCGAAGACCGCTCGCCGTGCCAGGCGGGCGGAGACCAAGCGCTCCACCTCCTCCGGTGAGTAAGGGGGCTGGCGCACCTCGAACAGGGCTCGCGCGTGTTCGGGGGTCTGCAACAGGCCCGCAACGCTGCTGCACTCATAGACTCCGATCTCCACCGCCCTCGCCTCCATCTGGGCCAGATCCCGCACCTTCTTCGGGTACCTGACCCTCTTCACGTCCTCCTTCATCGCCGCGAGCAGACCGCCGGCCCCCAGCACCTGGTCCGCCCTGTCCAGGTACTCGGGGCGCGGGATGCGCTTGCCGCTCTCGATCTTGTAGACCATGTCCTCGCCGTAGCCGACCGCCACCGCGAAGTCGCAGGCGCGCATCCCCACGGCCTCGCGGCGCAGCTTCAGTTGGCGTCCGACCGTGGCGACGACCGCGACACCCCAGTCGTCGTCCGGGTCGACCTCCCAGCCCGGCTCGTCCGCCTCGTCCCGCAGCCGCCCCGTGTCACCGTCCGCGTTCCTCACAGGCCCTCCCGTCGTACGTCCGTGCAGTGACGCTCTCCCTGCGCAACGATTCGACAGGCCGGACACCGCTGGACAAGTGCCGGACAGTCACCGTACGTACCGAAGACGTCACTGGTCACGGTAGGTGCGGGCGGCCACGCTGAGTGACGTGAATCAGGAAACCGCCTCGTCCGGCAGTCAACTCGAAGCCCGTGTCCGCAACTTCAGCGTCCTGCTGTCACCGACGCCACGCGGCGCCCGGCTCGGCCGCCTCCTCGCCACCGAGCAACTGCGCACCTGGGGGCTTCCCACGGACCCGGCGGCGCACGTCGTCGCCGAACTGGCCGCCAACGCGGCCACCCACGGGCGCGTCCAGGGACGTGACTTCCGGCTCACCCTCTACGTCGTCGGCCGCACCCTGCGGATCGAGGTGACCGACACCCGCGGGGACCGGCTCCCCTGTGCCGGACGTCCCGCCGACGACGCCGAGTCGGGGCGCGGGCTCGTCCTCGTGGACGCCCTCGCCGACCGGTGGGGCGTGATTCCGGCGCCGTGCCCCCGCAAGACGGTGTGGGCCGAGCTGGATCTCGCACCGGCGCCCGAGGCCCTGTGAGGGGTCCCGACCGGGAACCACGAGGGTGACGGGCCCCGCCACGCCCGGCCTTGCCGTGACGCGTCGCCCGTTCCGGTGCCGGAGGGCCGGCGCCGGCCGGCGGTCTCCCGCCCGTCGGGGGCACCCGGCCGGGGCCGGGGAGGGGCGTGGGGGCGGGCCGGGGCCTCGTAGGGTGGGACCCATGACGGAACTGCCCGCCCGGCGTCTGCTGCTGGTGCACGCGCACCCGGACGACGAGTCGATCAACAACGGCGCGACCATGGCCCGGTACGCGGCCGAGGGTGCCCAGGTGACCCTGGTGACCTGCACCCTCGGTGAGCGCGGCGAGGTCATCCCGCCCGAGCTGCGGCACCTGACCGGGGCGGCGCTCGGCGCGTACCGCCGCCAGGAGCTGGCCGCGGCCATGGGCGAGCTGGGCGTCGCGGACTTCCGCCTGCTCGGCGGTGCCGGGCGCTACCAGGACTCCGGGATGAGGGGACTCGCCGACAACGACGACCCGGACTGCCTGTGGCAGGCCGGCCTCGACGCGGCCGCCCTGCACCTCGTCGCCGTGATCCGGGAGGTGCGCCCGCAGGTCCTCGTCACCTACGACGACAACGGCGGTTACGGCCACCCCGACCACGTCAAGGCCCACCGCGTCGCGATGCGCGCCGCCGACCTGGCCGCCGACCCCGCCGTCGGCGCCGAGCTCGGCGCACCCTGGCGGATCGCGAAGATCTACTGGAACCGCGTGCCGCGCTCCGTCGCCGACGCGGCCTTCGCGCGGCTCCAGGAAGACCTGGCCGGCCTGCCGTTCGAGAAGGCGGCCACCGTCGCCGACGTCCCCGGAGTCGTCGACGACGAGCGGATCACCGCCGCGATCGACGGCACCGCCCACGCCGCCGCCAAGGCCGCCGCGATGCGTGCGCACGCCACCCAGATCACCGTGGCCGAGCCCTGGTTCGCCCTCTCCAACGACCTCGCGCAGCCGCTGTTCACCACCGAGTACTACGAGCTGGTGCGCGGAGAGGCCGCCGGGCCGCAGGAGAGCGACCTGTTCGGCGGTATCGCCGGCACCCCGGCCGAGGAGAGCGCATGAGCACGCCGGGCCGCCCCTCGCCGCTCGCCCAGCCCCTCCAGCCGCCCTCGGCCGGACGCGTCGCCGCGTACCTGGGCCTCCTGGTGCTCGGCGCGGTGACCGCGGCGGCCGGCGCGCTGGTGCAGGCGGCGTGGTTCCCCGGCGGGCTGCTGCTCGCGCTCGCGGGCGCCGCCGGGCTGTTCCTGGGCGGGGCACGGGCCCTCGGCAGCCGGGGCGGGGCCGTGGCGCCCGCCGCGGGGTGGACGATCGCCGTCGTGCTGCTCACCGTCAGCCGCCCGGAAGGGGACTTCCTCTTCGCCGCGGGCGGCGGCTCGTACCTCTTCCTGCTCGGCGGCATGGCCGTCGCTGTGATCTGCGCCACCCTGGGCCGGGGGCGGCAATCGCACGGCGACGGCGTCCGACTTGGCAAGTGACGTACCACTTCCCGGCGCCGCACGCGTGCGGGTCCCGTGTGGGTTTCCCCGGCAGTCGTGGGATACGCGCCAGAAGTGGCCAGTATCGTGGTGCGCGCCGCCGAGCCTCCCCCTAACCCCTCGGCTTCGCCCGAGCGGGGGGACCCCACCGTCAGAGGTCGTGCCGGGCGGCGGAGCCAACCGGGAGAACCTGCCTTGAGTCGTGAAACTGACACTCCGTCCTCCGGCCCCAACGGGCGCGGCGGAGCCGCCTATCCGTCGGGGACCCCGCCGTACGGCACTCCGATCGTGTCCGACGACGGTGCGGACGCGGGCCGTTCGGCCGCGCAGCCGGAGGAACGCAAGACCGAGACCACGCTGACGACCCGGATCCGGATCAACATCCCCGGGTCCCGGCCGATCCCGCCGGTCGTCGTGCGCAAGCCCGTCGCGGAGTCCGAGGGCACGGGGGGCGACGCCGCGGAGACGCAGGCGCAGCCCGTCGTGACGTCCGCCGGCACCACCGAGCCGCCCGCCGAACCCGCCGCCCCCGCCGAGGAGAAGGCGCCCAGCGACTGGTTCGCGCCACGCAAGTCCGCCCCGGCCAAGGGCGGTCAGGGCGGCGGCTCCACCAACGGTGCCGGACTGCCCGGCGGTTCGGGCGCGCCGGCCGGCGGCACGGGCACGCCCGCGGCCGGACCCGGCGCGGGCGCCGGACTTCCCGGCGCCGGGGCTCCTGGTGCCGGCGCCCCCGGCGGTGCGCGGCCGGGCGCCGCACGTCCCGGTGGCGTGGTCGGCTCCATGACCGCGCCGGGCGCCGCACGTCCCGGTGGCGTGGTCGGCTCCATGACCGCGCCGGGCGGCTCCCGGTCCGGGGGCGCGAGCGGTGCCCGTCCCGGAGCCACCAACGGCGCCGGACTGCCCGGCGCCACGGGCGGCCCCGTCGCGCCCGGCCACGGCGGCGGCACCGGCTCCTTCGACGTGACCGAGGCGCTGGCGGCCGGCCCGCTCGGCGGCGGCGCGCGCCCCGGTGGCGGTCAGCCCCGCCGCGACGACCTGCCCTACTTCTCGGAGGACGGCGGCCAGAACGGCCGGCCCCCTCGGGCCGGCCAGCACGGACCGGCCGGACCGGCCGGTTACGGCGGACCGGGCGCCCCGAACGGCGGACCCAGCGGTCCCAGCGGCTTCGGCGGGCCGGGCGCCCCCGGCCGTCCCGGCGGCCCGCAGGCCCCGGCCGGCCCGACCGGCGGCCCGGTCACCGGCGACACCCCGCTGACGGCGGTGCCGGGCACCACGCCCGGCGCGGCTCCCGGCGTGCCCGGCACCCGGCCCGGCGGCGGCCTGAGCGACGACACCGCGGTCCTCACCCCCCAGAAGCCGGCCCCCGAGCCGGGCGCCCCCGGCCACGGCACGCCGGGCAACGTCTCGGGGCACACCGTCACCAGCGGCATCCCGGTCGTGCCGCCCGGCGGGAACCAGCCGTACGGTGCGGGCCCCGGCGCCGGCACGGTGCCGCAGCCGGCCCCGAAGGCGGCCGGGCCGGCCTCCCGGAGCGCCCCGGCCAAGAAGAAGAAGGGGCGCAGCAAGATCGCGCTGCTCGGCGGCGGACTGGTCCTCGTCGCCGGTGTCGCCTACGGCGCCGGGCTGCTGATGAACCACTCCGACGTGCCCAAGGGCACCTCCGTGCTCGGCGTCGACATCGGCGGCGGCACCCGCGACGACGCGGTCAGGAAACTCGACGCGGCCTTCGGCAGCCGGGTGAACACGCCGCTCAGGCTCCAGGTCGACGGCAGGACCGTCACCCTCAAGCCGGACCAGGCCGGGCTCCAGTTCGACACCCAGGCCACCGCCAGCGCGGCGGCGAAGAGCGACTACAACCCCGTCTCCGTCATCGGCTCGCTGTTCGGCAACCACCGGGTGGTCGATCCGGTCATGCCCGTCGACGAGGAGAAGCTCCAGGTCGCCCTGCAGAACGCGTCCGGCGCCCCGGCCTCCTCGTCCGGCGGCGGGGCGGTCACCGAGGGCGGCATCAGGTTCGAGTCCGGCAAGGCCGTGCCCGTCTACGGCAAGGCGGGCAAGGGCATCGACGCCGCCCAGTCCTCCGACGAGGTCGAGCGGGCCTACCGCGCCCAGGTCGAGACGGGCGCGGCCACCCCGGTGCGGCTGCCCACCACCACCCGCCGGCCGACGGTCCCCGACGCCGAGGTCGACCGGATGATGAAGAAGTTCGCGCAGCCGGCGATGTCCGGGAAGGTCACGGTCAAGACCGCCGACGGCCTGCACTCGGTGGCGTTCAGCCCCGAGAAGTCGCTGTGGAAGTTCCTCCAGGTCAAGCCCGTGGGCGGCAAGCTCGTCGAGTCGTACGACAAGGCGGCGCTGAAGGAGCTCTACGGCGGCACCTTCGACGGTGTGCTGATCACCCGCGGCACCGGGCAGAAGACGGCCGTCACGGTCGAGGACGTGATCAGCGCCCTGCGCCCCGCCCTGGTCAGCACCACCGGCCGCGTGGGCGTCATCGAGACCGACCCCAGCTGACCGGGCCCACCGCGGGGTAGGGCGCCCGGCACCGGCCGGGCGCCCTACCCCGTCGGCCGCGGCGCCGTCATCCCGGCCGCATGACGTCCGGCATCCGGCATCCGGGACCGCCGACACTGCCGTGCCCCGGCGCCCCGACGCCACGGTGGACGGCACGACGACGACAGCCCGGAACGCCACCGCGACCACGGCGGTGGCGTTCGACCAGGTGACGAAGAGCTACGGGGACGTACGGGCCGTGGACGGGCTCACCCTCGCCCTGCACCCCGGGGAGACCGTGGCCCTGCTCGGCCCGACGGCGCCGGCAAGTCCACCACCCTCGATCTGCTCCTCGGCCTCCGGCAGCCCGACAGCGGCACGGTCCGCGTCCTCGGCACCGTGCCCGGCGACGCGATCGTCGCCGGCCGCGTCGGCGCCATGCCGCGGAGCGGCGGGCTGATGGAGGACGTCACCGTCGCCCAACTCGTGCGCCTCGCCTGCGACCTGCACCCCCGGCCGTACCGGGTCGCCGACGTGCTCGCCCGCGCCGGCGTCTCCCGGATCGCCGGCCGCGGGGTCCTTGACCGCTCAGTTGAGCCTCGCGCGGGCCGCGACCGCCTGCCCCCGCAGGCGCTCGGCCGCCGACGCGTCCACCGCGTCCACCACCTGCGCGTACGCCTCCAGCTCCGCGGCGCCGCCGAGGAAGTCCCCCCGCTGCACCAGCACCTGCGCCCGCTCGTACCGCAGCCGCGCCGGATGCGACGGCAGCAGCAGGGACAGCTCCACCGCCCAGAGGGCCACGTCCGAGCGCTCGGGCCGGGCCGCGGCCCACGCGCGGATGTTGTTCAGGATGCGCGCGACGACCTCCAGCGGCGTCGCCGGCACCAGCATCGACGGGTCCAGCGGCGCCCCCGTCGCCCCCACGACCAGCAACTCGGCGTCGGCCCCGGTCAGCACCCGCCCCCCGTCGAACGGATCGGCGAGCACCTGTTCCTCGGCGGTCCCGAAGCCCACCACGAAGTGCCCCGGCAGCGCGACCCCGTACACCGGGGCGCCCGCCCTGCGCGCGACCTCCATCCACACCACCGAGAGCAGGATGGGCAGCCCCCGGCGCCGTCGCAGCACCGCGTGCAACAGCGAGGACTCCAGGCGCCGGTAGTCGGCGCCCGAGCCGTGGAAGCCGCACCGGTCGCCGAGGACCTCCCGCAGGGCCACCGCCCAGGCGCGCGGCCCGCCCGGCCGGTAGGGCAGCAACCCCGCGAGCCGGTCCAGCTCCACCTGCGCCGCGTCCATGCCGTCCTCGTCCAGCGTCCCGTCGGCCTCCGCGGCCACCAGCAGGCACAGCTCGGCCAGGTCGGGGCGTTCGGCCCGCGCCTCTTCGGCGAACCTGCGCCGCAGCTCGGCGGAGCGTTCGGGCGACGGGGGGCAGGGGGAGGGCATGGCAGGATCGTGCCCCTTCACGGCGCGCCGTGCGAGCCGTGCCGGCCGCGGGGGCCGACGGGGCCGGAATCCGCGGCGGAAACCGGCCCCGCCGCCGTCCCGCGCGGCCCGGCTTCTCCGGACGACGTGCGCGGCCCGGCATCTCCGGGCGACGTGCGCGGCCCGGCTTCTCCGGGCGACGTGCGCGGCCCGGACGACCGGTACGCCCGGCCGTCGGCGGCCTTCGTCCCCGGCGCCGGGCACGGTCCACAGCCCCCCGAACCCGCGACCGGCTCACGGCCCGGGTCCGTGCCGGGCTCGCCGGCCGACCCCGCGCCCGGATCACCGTCCCCCGAGTCCGGCTCACGGCCCGGTTCCACTTCCCGGTCCGCGCGCGGCGCGCCGCCCGGTGCCGCGTCCGGCTCATGGCCCGGGTCCGTGTCACGCCCGTCGGTCGGGTCAGCGCCCCGGTCCGTGCCGGGCCCGTCGGTCGGTTCCTCTCCCCGGTCCGTGCCCGGCTTGTCGCCTGGCTTGGCGTCCGGCCCATGGCCCGGATCCGTGCCGGGCCCGTCGACCGGCTCACGGCCCGGGTCCGTGCCGGGCTCGCCGGCCGGGTCCGGTGCCGGTTCGCGGTAGTGGTGGTACGCGTGGTGCGCCGTGAAGCCCATTTCGGCGTACAGCGCCCGCGCGCCCGCGTTGTCGGTCTCCACCTGGAGCCAGGCCGCCGACGCGCCCTCGTCGAGGGCCTGCCGGGCGAGCGCCGCCATGACCGCGGTGGCCAGCCCCCGCCGCCGCTGCTCCGGGTCCACCTCGACGGCGGCGAACCCGGCCCACCGCCCGTCCACGACACACCGCCCGATCGCGGCCGGCGCACCGCCGGCCGTCCCCGGCACCGTCGCGAACCACACCGACGGCCCGCTGCCGAGCACCTTCAGCGCCACCTCGCCGACTCCCTTGCGCCGGTAGCGCGCCAGCCAGGCCTCGCCGGCCTCCCGGGAGAGGGTGACTCCGGCACCCTCCGCCCGGTCCGCGAGGGGAGCGAGCGCGCCGGTCCACAGCTCGGCGGTCACCTCACGCACCCAGCCGCGGCGCTCCAGCTCCGCGCACAGCATCTCCTGCGTGCCCTCGGCACCCGTGGCCGTCTGGACGTACGCGGGCAGGCCGCGCTCGCCGTACCAGCGCCGGACGGCGGCCAGCGCCTCGTCCAGGGGCAGGCCGGGGTCACCGGCCGGGAGCACCGAGTTGGCCCGGCGCGTGAACCCGGCGGCGGCCCGCAGCTCCCACGCGCCCAGCCGCTCGCTCTCCACCGGCCGCCAGGCCCGGGATGCGACACGCGCCAGTTCCTCGTAGGAGGCGGCCGGTCCCCGCCGCCGCGCCGGTGCCGGCGGCACGACCTTGCCCGCGACCAGGGAGGATTCCGCGATCCGGACGGTTTCACCGCTCTTCCGCGTGATCAGCAGCACACCGTTGTTCCATGATGTGAGAACACCGACCGTGTCGGTGAACGTCTCACCCGGCGTTCCAGGTTCGCTCCAGCGCCGTACGGAGACCCGTTTGCCCACGTCAGTAGCGGTGATACGGACCTCGAGGCGCCCTGTCGCCGATATTTCCACAGGTCAGTTCACCCCTCCTGTTCGGATCATGCCCAAGAACGGAGATACTAGGGGCGGGCATCGACGACGCCGCGCTCCCGCGCGCCAGGCGGCGGAGCCTGAGGAGGCCCGCCAGCGCCCTATCGAGGAGGAACGACAGCGTGACCTACGTCATCGCGCAGCCTTGTGTCGACGTCAAGGACAAGGCGTGCATCGAGGAGTGCCCGGTCGACTGCATCTACGAGGGCCAGCGGTCCTTGTACATCCACCCGGACGAATGCGTCGACTGCGGAGCCTGTGAGCCGGTCTGCCCGGTCGAGGCAATCTTCTACGAGGACGACGTCCCGGACGAGTGGAAGGACTACTACAAGGCCAACGTCGAGTTCTTCGACGAGCTCGGCTCTCCCGGCGGTGCGAGCAAGCTGGGGCTGATCGAGCGCGACCACCCGCTGGTCGCCGCGCTGCCGCCGCAGGGCGAGTAACCCGTAAGCGGCCCGCATCACGCGCCGCCTCGGTCCCGTACGGCCCGATCACCCCGATCGCTGCCGCACGGGACCGAGGCGTTTGCCGTACGGGCCCCGCACGGACGGCCCGTACGCGTACCAGAAAGTGAGCCAGAACCGTGTCCGCAGTCTCCGACCGGCTTCCCACCTTCCCCTGGGACAAGCTGGAGCCCTACAAGAAGACGGCCGCCGCGCACCCCGACGGCATCGTCGACCTGTCCGTCGGCACCCCGGTCGACCCGGTCCCCGAGCTGGTCCAGAAGGCGCTGATCGCCGCGGCCGACTCTCCCGGCTACCCGACCGTCTGGGGCACGCCCGAGCTGCGCGACGCGATCACCGGCTGGGTCGAGCGCCGCCTCGGCGCCCGCGGCGTCACCCACCGCCACGTCCTGCCCGTCGTCGGCTCCAAGGAACTGGTCGCCTGGCTCCCCACCCAGCTGGGCCTCGGCCCCGGCGACCGGGTGGCCTTCCCCCGGCTGGCCTACCCGACGTACGAGGTGGGCGCGCGACTGGCCCGCGCGGACCACGAGGGCTACGACGACCCGACGCAGCTCGACCCGAGCGGCCTGCGGCTGCTGTGGCTGAACTCCCCGTCCAACCCGACCGGCAAGGTGCTGGGCAAGGACGAGCTCACCCGGATCGTGGCCTGGGCCCGCGAGCACGGCGTGCTGGTCTTCTCCGACGAGTGCTACATCGAGCTGGGCTGGGAGGCGGACCCGGTCTCCGTCCTGCACCCCGACGTCAACGGCGGCTCCTACGAGGGCATCGTCTCCGTGCACTCGCTGTCCAAGCGCTCCAACCTCGCCGGCTACCGCGCCGCCTTCCTGGCCGGTGACCCGGCCGTCCTGGGCCCGCTGCTGGAGATCCGCAAGCACGGCGGCATGATGACGTCCGCGCCCACGCAGGCGGCGGTCGTCGCGGCGCTCGGGGACGACACCCACGTGCGCGAGCAGCGGGAGCGGTACGCGTCCCGGCGCACGGCGCTCCGCGAGGCACTGGTGCGGCACGGTTTCCGCATCGAGCACAGCGAGGCGAGCCTCTACCTGTGGGCCACCCGCGACGAGTCCTGCTGGGAGACGGTGGCCCACCTGGCGGAGCGCGGCATCCTCGTCGCGCCGGGCGACTTCTACGGGCCGGCGGGCGAGCGGTTCGTCCGCGTGGCCCTGACGGCGACGGACGAGCGGGTTCGCGCCGCGGTCGAACGCCTGGCGTAGGACGGCAGCGGCGGGCGGGCGGCACCCGCCGCCCTGCCGCCCTGCCGCCGCTGCCGTCCGCCTGCGGCCTGCCGTCCGTCGGCCCGGCCTGCTGTCTGCCGTTCGTCGGCTCGGCCTGCTGCCTGCCGGCCGGGGCCTGTTGGCTGTCCGCCGTGGCTTGCGGCCCGCCGGCCGTGGCCTGTTGGCTGTCCGCGGTGGCCTGCCGCCCACCGTCCGCGGCCTGCCGTTTCGCCGGTTCGTAGCCTGTCGGCCGTTCGCCGTGGCCTGCCGTTTCGCCGTGGCCCGCCGTCCGCCGTGCCTTACGGCCCGCCGGCCGTGGCCTGCCGCCCGCCGTCCGCGGCCTGTCGGCTGTCCGCGGCCTGTCGGCTGTCCGCGGCCTGTCGGCTGTCCGCCGTGGCCTGCGGCCCGCCGGTTCGTAGCCTGTCGGCTGTCCGCCGTGGCCTGTCGCCCACCGTCCGCCGTGCCTTACGGCCCGCCGGCTGTGACCTGCTGCTCCCCGACCGTGGCCTGCCGGCCGTCCGCCGTAGGCGGCGGTTCCGCGGAGGCGGTCCGGGCGGGCTCCCGCTGCGGCGCCGGGGGCGGCCGGCCGTCCTCGCCGGCTGCACGGCCCCCGCACATGGAGACGGGGTCCAGGGAACTCCCTGGACCCCGCCCGAGCTCACGTCCCGGTGCTCAGCCGATCCCCAGGCCGTCCACCGGCAGGGACGACGTCGGCAGCCCGCCCTTCGTGACCGAGTCCGTCGGCAGCCCGCCCTTCGTCGCCTTCGCGGCGGTGTCGCCGAGGAGGCGCCCGG
Organism: Streptomyces sp. NPDC046831; assembly: GCF_040645305.1. Taxonomy (NCBI): domain Bacteria; kingdom Bacillati; phylum Actinomycetota; class Actinomycetes; order Kitasatosporales; family Streptomycetaceae; genus Streptomyces; species Streptomyces sp. NPDC046831. Next base: position 75,029 of record NZ_JBEYXZ010000014.1, read on the forward strand.
CCGAGCCTGTGGCGGCCCCGGCCGTCTTCTGCGCGGCCGGCGCGGCCTTCTTCGCGACCTTGCCGCCGGCCTTGCCCGCGGCCGGCACCGTCTGCTTGACCGTCTTGCTGCCGGTGTCACCCGCGAGCCCGGTGACCTCCCGCGCCGCGGCGTCGGCGGTGCTGCCGACGTAGGCTCCGTCCAGGGCGGTCGGAGCGCCGAGGCCGGGTGTGGCGGGCAACTCGGGGGCCGCGCTGGCGGAGCCGGCCGCACCGACGCCGGCGGCCGCTCCCGCAGCGACGAGTAGCGCGGCACGGGCGATCCGGCGGGTCAGGGGGAGGGACATGTTGCTCCTTCGACGGGAGAGAACTGGAAAACCGACCGCGCCCGGAGGTCGCTCGACCCAGGCTCGGACGCAGTGACTACCGCTCGAAGCCCGGGAAGGTTGCGGCGGGCCGACGTAAAGAATTGGCAATGCGCCGCTCGCCGGCCGTGGACGAAAGAGGGGCGGGGGCGTCGCCGCGAAGGCCGGGCGAATCCTTACGGCCCTGTGCTCCCAAGGGCTCGGACGCACCGGGATGATGACGCGACAACCTGCCCGGCGCCAGGGTCCCGCCACCCCGCACGTCACCTGGACGGGTGAAGATCCGTACTACTGGCCGGTGACGATCCGGACCGATGCCGCGTGCCTCTCCGCCCCCGCGGTGCCCTGCGGACCGGCGGAGCGCCACTGGCTGTCGGTGATCCCGGCCGTCCACTCCTGCCCCGCGAACGAGACCCGCTGGATGTGCAGTCGTGAGGCGTTGGCCACCGCCCAGTGCGCCAGCTGCCAGCCCCGCTCCCGCTCGTCGCGCACCGTCCCGTCACCGGACCCGGCCGGCACGGGAAGCGTCACGGTCCGCTCCTCCGCGGCCACGGGCGACGCCGGGCCGGAGGGGGAGGCGGCGGCGGGCGCCGAAGCCGCGCCCGGCGGGTCCGTGCCCTCGGGTGCCGGCGACGCGTCGTCGCCGGTGTCCGGGTCGACCTCCGCGCCGGCCTGCTCCACCACGTCCCGGCCGAAGTCCCGCACCAGCGCGGCCCGCACGCCGTCGGGGCTCGGAGTGCGCGTCGCGCCCGGGCGTCCCTCGCAGGTCAGCGTGGCCGCGGCGCGGCCGGTCAGGGCGGCGGCGAGCAGTGTGGCGTCCGGTTCGTGCTTGGCGTACGCCTGCGGGTAACCGCTGCGCTGGACGCGCTGCGCCGCCACGGTCAGCGGCAGCCGGGTGTAGCCCGGCACCTTGCCCAGGTGCTCGTAGAACTCGCCCGCCGAGTACGTCGGGTCCATGATCTCCCGCGGCGTGCCCCAGCCCTGCGAGGGCCGCTGCTGGAACAGGCCCAGGGAGTCCCGGTCGCCGTGCCGGATGTTGCGCAGCCCCGACTCCTGCAGGGCGGTCGCCAGCGCGATGGTCACGGCCCGCTCGGGCATGCCGCGCCCGGTGCCCACGGCGGCGATCGTCGCGGCGTTCACCGCCTGCTCCGGCGTGAACTCGTACGTCGCGCCGTCGCCCTTGCCGGAGACGACCTTGCAGCCCGGCGCACCCGTGCCACCCGTGAGGTACTGCACCGTCAGATAGCCGGCGAGTGCGAGCAGGACCACGAAGGCCGCCCCGAACCGGAGCAGGCGGCCGCGACGCTTGGGGGTGGGGGACGGCTCTGGCACGCGTACAAGGTACTGGAGAAGGCCGCGCCGGCCGAGCCGGGTGCGGACAAACCGGTCCCGCCCGCGCGGTGTTCTGCGGTTAGGGTCGGGGCATGGCCGATACCCCGCTTGATCTCACGCTGGACGCCGCGCGGCTCACCGCGCAGCTCGTCGACTTCCCCTCGGAGAGCGGCACGGAGAGGCCGCTCGCCGACGCGATCGAGGCCGCGCTGCGCACTCTGCCGCACCTGACGGTCGACCGCTTCGGCAACAACGTCGTCGCGCGGACGCGTCTGGGGCGCGCCGAACGCGTGATCCTCGCGGGCCACATCGACACCGTGCCGATCGCCGGCAACGTCCCCTCGCGCCTCGACGAGGACGGCGTCCTGTGGGGCTGCGGCACCTGCGACATGAAGTCGGGCGTGGCGGTGCAGCTGCGCATCGCCGCCACCGTCCCGGCCCCGAACCGCGACCTGACGTTCGTCTTCTACGACAACGAGGAGGTCGAGGCCGAGCGGAACGGCCTCAAGCACATCGCCGACGCCCATCCCGACTGGCTCCACGGCGACTTCGCGGTCCTGCTGGAGCCGTCCGACGGCCAGGTGGAGGGCGGCTGCCAGGGCACGCTGCGGGTGCTGCTGAAGACGAAGGGCGAGCGGGCCCACTCGGCGCGGGGCTGGATGGGCGCGAACGCGATCCACGCCGCCGCGCCGATCCTCGAGCGGCTGGCGGCCTACGAGCCGCGGCACCCGGTGATCGACGGCCTGGAGTACCGGGAGGGCCTCAACGCCGTCCGCATCTCGGGTGGCGTCGCCGGCAACGTCATCCCCGACGAGTGCGTCGTCACCGTGAACTTCCGCTACGCGCCGGACCGTACGGCGGAGGAGGCCGTCGCGCATGTGCGTGAGGTCTTCGCGCACTGCGGGGTCGAGGAGTTCGTGGTGGACGACCACAGCGGCGCGGCGCTGCCGGGGCTGAACCACCCCGCCGCGGCGGCGTTCATCGAGGCGGTCGGCGGCACCCCGCAGCCCAAGTACGGCTGGACGGACGTCTCCCGCTTCTCGGCGCTGGGCGTCCCGGCGGTCAACTACGGCCCCGGCAACCCGCACTTGGCGCACAAGCGGGACGAACGGGTGGAGACGGCGAAGATCCTGGCCGGGGAGGAGCGCCTGCGGGCCTGGCTGAGCAGCTGACACCGGGTCGGGCCTGTGCGCGCGTGAAGTCGGCCTGTGCGGGTCGCGGGCGGGGCGGGCCGTGGGGTCCTGGGAGACGTGCGGGTTGCCGGCCCACCGGTGGCCGGGACGGCAGCCGGTCGTAACGGCCGCCGGCTGAGCGCGTTCACCGGCCGGACTGCCGGACTGCCGGACTGCCGGACTGCCGGACTGCCGGACTGCGGGGCTGCGGGGCTGCGGGGCTGCGGGGCTGCGGGGCTGCCGGGCCGCCGGACTGCCGGACTGCCGGACTGCCGGGCTGCCCGGCTGCCGGACCGCCGGACTGCGGGGCCGCCGGGCTGCCTGGGCTGCGGGGCCGCCGGGCGCCGCGAGGTGCGGACGCCGCTCGTGGCCGGTGGCCGGCCGGCGCCGGGCCGTGGCGGCCCTCGACCTCACCCTCCCCGGCCGCGGCGGCTGCCGTCCTCGCCGGCCCCTCGCCACCGGCCGGATCGCCGCGGGCGCCGCCCACCGCGACCAGGCGGCGGCGATCCCGGCGCTCCCGCCCGCCGTGCGGGGCCGGCCGCCCCTGGCGTCCGGCGCGAGCCTGTGACCAGGACACTTCGCGGTGGACACGCTGAGGTCCCCCGTCCGTAACCCGCGTAGATCTACGCTGGGGCGGATAGACCTTCCCCGAGGCACTCGGCTCTCCCCACGGTTCCGGCCGGGCGGGGAACCGGGTGAGAAGGGAAGACCCGAAGCGGAGGGAGCGCACATGGCCACCGGTAATCCTGAGGGCAAGCCGCAGCCACCGGAGGAGCAGCGTCTGGGACCGGTCCTGCGGCGGCGGGGCCAGGTCCAGGCCAGCACCACGGACCAGCGGCTGCTGGACGAGCGCGCTCCCACGGACTGGGTGCACACCGACCCCTGGCGGGTCCTGCGCATCCAGTCGGAGTTCATCGAGGGCTTCGGCACGCTGGCCGAACTCCCGCCCGCCATCAGCGTCTTCGGCTCCGCCCGCACACCCGTGGACTCGCCGGAGTACGAGGCCGGCGTCCGGCTCGGCCGGGGCCTGGTGCAGGCCGGCTTCGCGGTGATCACGGGCGGCGGGCCCGGCGCGATGGAGGCGGCGAACAAGGGCGCCTGCGAGGCGGGCGGCATCTCCGTCGGCCTCGGCATCGAGCTCCCCTTCGAGCAGGGCCTGAACCCCTACGTCGACATCGGGCTCAACTTCCGCTACTTCTTCGTGCGGAAGATGATGTTCGTGAAGTACGCGCAGGGGTTCGTGGTGCTGCCGGGCGGCCTGGGCACCCTGGACGAACTCTTCGAGGCGCTGACCCTGGTGCAGACCCAGAAGGTCACCCGCTTCCCGATCGTCCTCTTCGGCACCGCCTACTGGGGCGGCCTGGTCGACTGGCTGGAGAGCACGCTGATCGCCCAGGGCAAGGCCGCGCAGGCGGACCTGTCGCTGTTCCACCTGACCGACGACGTGGACGAGGCCGTGGCCCTGGTGTCGAAGGAGGCGGGCCGCCCCTGAGCACCCGTCCGCCCCTCCCCGCCGGGCCCGCGGCGCGTCCCCGGCCCGGCGGCCGGGAGGCGCCCCGGCGCACCGCCTGAACCAGGGCGGGTCCGCCGGATCACGGCGGCTGCGAGGTGTCGCCGGTCTCCGGCGTGATCCGCCGGACAGTCCCTGGGCCGTGTCCGCGAAGTCCCGCCTGCCCCGCGACGCCTGGCACGCTCCCCCGAGCTCCCGGCTTCGCTCGAGCAAAGTCCCCCCGCTCGCCGCACCGGGCGAAGTCCCGAGTACATCCCGTACGAGGGTCTGCGCCCGGCAGGCCGAGAGCACGCACCGGACGCCGCAGGGCCCGCCCTCCGGGCGGACGACGGGACTGTGCGGACAACACCCCTAGGCCAGTCCGCGCCGGGCCACCGCGGGCTCCCGGTGGCCCGCGATGGTGGCGACCATGTCCAGCACCTGCCGGGTCTCGGCCACCTCGTGCACCCGGTACACCTGCGCCCCGAGCCACGCCGACACCGCCGTCGTCGCCAGCGTGCCGAGCAGTCGCTCCTTCACCGGCCTGTCGAGCGTCTCCCCGACGAAGTCCTTGTTGGACAGCGACACGAGGACCGGCCAGCCGGTCGCCACCATCTCGTCCAGCCGCCGCGTCGCCTCCAGGCTGTGCCGCGTGTTCTTGCCGAAGTCGTGGCCGGGGTCGATCAGCACCGACTCCCGGGGCACACCCAGCGACACCGCCCGCTCGGCCAGTCCCACGGTCACCCGCAGGATGTCGGCCATGACGTCGTCGTAGGCCACCCGGTGCGGCCGGGTCCGCGGCTGCGCGCCGCCCGCGTGCGTGCACACCAGGCCGGCGCCGTACCGCGCCGCGACCTCCGCCAGCCCCGGGTCCACTCCGCCCCAGGCGTCGTTCAGCAGGTCGGCCCCGGCCTCGCACACCGCCTCGCCGACCTCGGCCCGCCAGGTGTCGACGCTGATGACCACGTCCGGGAAGCTGCGGCGCACCTCCGCCACGAACCCGACGGTGCGCCGGGCCTCCTCCTCGGCGGACACCTCGTCCCCGGGGCCCGCCTTGACCCCGCCGACGTCGATGATCGCCGCGCCCTCGGCCACCGCCTGCTCCACGCGGGCCAGGGCCGGCTCGTCGTGGAAGGTGGCCCCGCGGTCGTAGAAGGAGTCGGGGGTCCGGTTCACGATCGCCATGATCACCGGCTCGTGCGCGCCGAATTCACGCCTGCCCAGCCTGAGCATCCCCTGTGACCTCTCCTCGTCCATGACGGTCGCCGCCCGCGTTGCCGGTCCGGGCCGGCCGTCGCCGTCCCCGCCGCCCTGCCCGGCCGCCCCGGTCCCGCGGCCGCCTGCGACCCTAACCGTCAGACTCGCATGGCACGATCGGACCCTGACACATTCGGCACCGGGCGGGCGCACGGCCCGCCGGATCCGACCGGCAGACCCGTCACCCGACACCACTGGACCGACACAAACGCGGCCGGCGCGCAACGCGGCCGGCCCAACCTGACCGACACACAACCGATTCGACTCTTGCGTGCAGGCGCCCGGAGCGCCGGCACAGACCGTGGGGACCCAGCGATGGTTATGTTCTTGTTCCTGGTCGTCGCGCTCGCCGTCGTGGTCGCCGCGGTGACCCTCGCCGTGGTGGGCGGCGGCGAGGGCACCGGCCCGCTGCCGGAAGCGGCGCCCGAACGCCTGCACGACCCGCTGCCCCCCGACCGCCCCCTCGACCGTGAGGACGTGGAGCGGCTGCGCTTCCCGCTCGCCGTCCGCGGCTACCGCATGGCCGACGTCGACGACGCCCTCGGCCGGCTCGGCGCCGAACTCGCCGAGCGCGACGCGCGCATCGCCGACCTCGAGGCCGCGCTCGCCGGCGCCCGCGCCGCCGCCCGCCCCCGCCCGGACAAGCCCGGCGGGGAGGAGCAGCGATGAGGGCCGCCGTCGCCGGGCCCGACGGTGCCCTGCGCTGTCCCTGGGCCCTGTCCGCCCCGGAGTACGTGGCCTACCACGACGAGGAGTGGGGCCGTCCGGTCCACGGCGACGACGCGCTCTACGAACGGCTCAGTCTGGAGGCCTTCCAGTCCGGGCTGTCGTGGATCACGATCCTGCGCCGCCGCCCCGGCTTCCGGTCCGCCTTCGCCGGCTTCCGGATCACGGCGGTGGCCGCGTTCACTGAGGCCGACCGGGAGCGGCTCCTCGCCGACCCCGGCATCATCCGCAACCGCGCCAAGGTCGACGCGACGCTGGCCAACGCGCGGGTGCTCGCGGAATGGCCGCCGGGCGAGCTCGACGGCCTCGTCTGGTCCCACGCCCCCGACCCGGCGACCCGGCGCGCGCCGGCGACCCTCGCCGACGTCCCGGCGGTCACCGCCGAGTCCACGGCGCTGTCCAAGGCCCTGAAGAAGCGGGGCCTGCGCTTCGTCGGCCCGACCACCGCCTACGCCCTGATGCAGGCGTGCGGCCTGGTCGACGACCACCTCGCCGACTGCGTGGCCCGCCGCCCCTGACCCACCGGCCGGGGGCGGCGTCCGCCACGCGCGGGTCAGCGGCCGAGGTACTTCGGCTTCTCCTTGTCGACGAAGGCCTGCACCGCGATCGCGTGGTCCTCCGACGACCCCGCCCGCGTCTGCAGCTCGTCCTCCTTCTCCAGGGTCTCCTCCAGGGAGTGCGTCAGCCCGTAGGCGACGGCCTCCTTGAGCGCCGCGTAGGCGACCGTCGGCCCCCCGGCCAGCGCCCGCGCCACCTTCCCGGCCTCGGCGCGCAGTTCGGCGGCCGGCACGACCCGGTTGGCGATGCCGAGTTCGTAGGCGTCCTGCGCGGTGATGCTGCGCGGGAAGAGCAGCAGGTCGGCGGCGCGGGCCGGCCCGACGACCCGCGGCAGGGTCCAGGAGATGCCCGAGTCGGCGGTGAGCGCGACCCCGGCGAACGACGTGTTGAAGGAGGCCGTGTCCGCGACGATCCGGTAGTCCGCCGCCAGCGCGAAGCCGAAGCCCGCCCCGGCCGCCACGCCGTTCACCGCCGCGACCACCGGCTTCCGCGCCCCGGCCAGCGCCCGGACGATGGGGTTGTAGTGCTCGCGCACGGTGGTCATCGTCTGCCGCGAGCCCGTCTCCCGGTCGGCGGCCAGCAGTCCGATGTGCTCCTTGAGGTCCTGGCCCACGCAGAAGGCGCGGTCCCCGGCGGCGGTCAGCAGCACCGCCCGCACGGCCTCGTCGGCCGCCGCGGACTGGACCGCGTCCCGGAGGGCGACCTTGGCTGCGACGTTCAGCGCGTTCATCGCCTCGGGGCGGTTCAGCGTGATCGTCGCGAGCCCGTCGCTCACCTCGTAGAGCACGGTGTCGGCCATGGGACATCCCCTCCGGTGTCACAGGTGTGGCGTACCGGCCGGTACGCCCTCGTCCGAAGACAGCATGGCGGACTTCACCGGCGGCGCACCGGAGCGGACGTGTGACCTGCGTCAAAGAATTTCCGTCGATTTCCGGACGGCGAATGTCCGGGCGGGTGCGCAGTATCGCAGCCACATCGCCGAATTGAGTGGTTTTGCTCGCGCGCGTTGCCCAAGCGATGCCGATGGATGTTGGTCATCGGGTCCTGGCATGCGGGATAATGGCTGGGAAGCAATGTGTTCGATGCCGGTGTCGCGTGTCCCCCACGGATCGCGCGTGCCCTCTTGGGGCCGTCGGCGACGATGAGCTGGTTTCAGGAAGGGGAACGAGCATGGCGGCCATGAAGCCGCGGACGGGCGATGGCCCGCTCGAGGTGACCAAGGAGGGGCGGGGCATCGTCATGCGCGTTCCGCTCGAAGGCGGCGGTCGGCTCGTCGTCGAGCTGACCCCTGACGAGGCCGGCGCTCTCGGCGACGCCCTCAAGAAGGTCGTCGGCTGACGCCCGAGCGATCCTGACCTTGCGGCTTCCCCGGCATCGCGTGCGGTGCCGGGGAAGCTGTTTTCCGGGGGCGGCCGGCCTTCTGGGGGCGCACGCTCGCCGGGTGGCGCGGGCGCGGTGCTCAGCGCTTGACCGCGCAGAGCAGGCCGTCGCCCACCGGCAGCAGCGAGGGCACCAGGTCCGGACTCTCGCGCAGCGTGCGCAGCAACTCCCGCAGCCGCAGGACCTCCGTCGGCTGCGGACCGGAGTCCACCGTCCGCCCGTGCGCGAACACGCCCTCGAAGACGACCAGCCCGCCGGGGCGCAGCAGACGCAACGATTCGGCGAGGTACTCCGGGTACTCCAGGCGGTCGCCGTCGCAGAAGACCAGGTCGTAGCCGGCGTCCGCGAGGCGGGGCAGGACGTCCAGGGCGCGGCCCGGGATGAAGCGGGCGCGGTTGCTGGCGAAGCCGGCGGCGCGGAACGCCTGCCGGGCGAACTGCTGGTGCTCCGGCTCGGTGTCCACGGTGGTCAGCACCCCGTCCGGGCGCATCCCGTAGAGCAGGTGGATGCCGGAGACGCCGGTACCGGTCCCGATCTCCGCCACCGCCTTCGCGTCCACGGCGGCGGCCAGCAACCGCAGCGCAGCGCCCGTGCCCGGCGTCACCGCGCGCAGCCCTGCCTCACCGGCCCGGTCGCGGGCCCAGTGCAGCGCCTCGTCCTCGGCGACATAGGCGTCGGCGAACGCCCAGCTCGTCTGCCGGTTGCCGGTAATGACCCTCTCCTGTCCCCATGGATGCCTGGGCGTGACTGTATCCGTTGGCGTCGGGAACCCGCAGATGGGACCGGTCGTTTGTCGGGATGAGGAAGTCGCGGCGAACACGACGGGGGGTATGCGGTGGAACGGGACACCGAGCAAGAGCTGCCGCGGCCGCACGAGCCCGGGCAGGGCGTGTCAAATTCTCGTAAAACCGCTTATCCGGAGCTAACGGGCGAGGTGGCTATGGTAGGGGCTCCACTGGACACCACCAGAGCCGACAGGGGAGGTGCGGCCGCACCCGGGGACCGGGGAGGAGTGCTGCGGCGCTTCCTCGGGTCGGCGGGCAGGCCGAAATCCGTGAACGACACCGCTGCTGACCCGAGCCACGCCGCCGACCGCGCCCAGACCGCGACGTTCGCCACCGACGCGGACGGGCAGGCGTGGACTCCGCCCACCTGGGAGGAGATCGTCAGCACCCACAGCGGCCGCGTCTACCGCCTGGCCTACCGCCTCACCGGCAACCAGCACGACGCCGAGGACCTCACGCAGGAGGTGTTCGTGCGCGTCTTCCGCTCCCTGTCGACGTACACGCCGGGCACCTTCGAGGGCTGGCTGCACCGCATCACCACCAACCTGTTCCTCGACATGGTCCGCCGCCGGCAGCGCATCCGCTTCGACGCGCTGGGCGACGACGCGGCCGAGCGGCTGGCCAGCAAGGACCCCACCCCGCAGCAGCTCTTCAACGACGCGCACTTCGACGCGGACATCCAGCAGGCCCTCGACACCCTGGCGCCGGAGTTCCGCGCCGCGGTCGTGCTGTGCGACATCGAGGGGCTGTCCTACGAGGAGATCGCCGCGACGCTGGGCGTCAAGCTCGGCACGGTCCGCTCCCGTATCCACCGCGGCCGCTCCCAGCTGCGCAAGGCGCTCGCGCACCGCTCGCCCGAGGCCCGTGCCGAGCGCCGGTCGTTCGTGCCCCGCGTCCCCGCACTGGGGGGAGGGGGCGCGTCCGCGTGAGTGGCTCCCGACCCGATCCCGCCGCGGGGCAGCTCGCGGAACAGCACCTGGGAGACCGCCTCTCCGCGCTGGTCGACGGAGAGCTCGGTCACGAGGCGCGCGAGCGCGTCCTGGCACACGTGGCCACCTGCCCGAAGTGCAAGGCGGAGGTCGACGCGCAGCGCCGGCTGAAGAACGTCTTCGCGGAGACGGCCCCGCCCCCGCCCTCCGAGAGTTTCCTGGCCCGGCTCCAGGGCCTCCCCGCGGGAGACGGCACGGACGGCGGCGGCTCCCTGCTGGGCGGGGGAGCGTTCGGCGGCATCGGCGGCTCCTCCGGGCGGTCCGGCGCCTTTGACGTCGAGCGCGGCGGGCGGTTCTCCTTCGGCTACGTCCCCGCCGGCCCGCACGCCGACGGGCCCCTGGCCGCCACGGCGGACCGCGGCTTCCGCATCCACCCCGTGGGCCGCCCCGACGGCGACCGGCCCTCCTCCCGGGGACTGCGGCTCGCGTTCGCCGCCGCCGGCGCGGTGTCGCTCGCCGCGATCGCGCTGGGCGGGGTCGCCCCCGGCATCACCGCCGGCGACACGGCCGCGGAGGCCCGCGGCGGCTCCCGCTCGGGCAGCAACATGACCCCGGCGCGCACGGCGGGCACGGGAGCGGCGACGGCACCCGACTCCTCCCGGCGCCGGTCGGCGGGAGCACCGTCGGCCCAGGGGCCGGGCGTGCCCGGCAGGACTGCACCGACGGCGCCGACGGCACCGTCCGCGCCGCTGCTGCCCGGAGTACCGGCCCCGGCCGCCGGGCGGACCGAGGACGTGACGCACACGCTGACCACCCCGGTCGTCGCGGGCGCCGCCGTCGTCTCCCCGCTGATACGCCCCCTCACCACGGCACCACCGGTCGCCCTGACCTCTTGGTCCGCGCGCCCACCGTTCGTGCCGCCAGGCATTCTGGCCGCCCCCGTCCCCGAGACGGCAGCCGCTCCGTCCCCTTCCGTCTCTCCCCCGGGGGACCCCGCTGCGGCGCGCCAGATCCGCTGACCGTCCTCTGCTGGGCGGCCCGGGAACCTGGTTGAATCCGGGTGGTCGCGCCCTCGGCAGTGGTGGGGGCGCGGAGTCGACGACGTGCGGTCGCCGCCACGAGCCGTGCCGCGGCCAGTTGTGGGGAGAACATGAACGAGGGGAAACCCACCGAGTCCTCGCGGCCGAGGTGGTGGAGCCGGTTCCGGCCGGGCCTGGACCGGGCGGAGAGCTCTTCCCCGGCCCCGAGGGCCGGGGAAACGATCCGGCACGAGAACGCCGAGGCGACCCCCGGCTCGGCCGCGCTGTACGCCGGGCCGGTCCCGCCCGGCCCGCACCCGTGCGCCGGGCCGGTGCCACCCACCGTGCCGGCCCAGGCCGGCGGTCCCCAGCCCCACGGCAGCCCCCTGGACGCACTCCCGGCAACGGGCGCCGGGACCACCGCGCAGCCCGGCCCGGCACCAGCCGACCCGGCCGCCGCCGGCCCGCCGCCGGGTGGTCCGGTGCCTGCCGACCTGGCCGCGGCCGTTCCGTCGCCGAGTGGTCCGGTGCCGGAGGCCGTTGGCAGTCCGCCGCCGAATGGTCCGGTGCCGGACGCCGTCGGTAGTCCGCCGCCGAATGGTCCGGTGCCGGACGCCGTCGGTAGTCCGCCGCCGAGCGGTCCGGTGCCTGTGGCCCCGGGTGCCGCCGTCCCGCCGCTCAGCGGTCCGGTGCCGGCTGACCTGGCCGCCGCCGGCCCGCCGCCGGGTGGTCCGGTTCCTGCCGACCTGGCTGCGGCCGTTCCGTCGCCGACTGGTCCGGTGCCGGAGGCCGTTGGCAGTCCGCCGCCGAATGGTCCGGTGCCGGACGCCGTCGGCAGTCCGCTACCCAGCGGTCCGGTGCCTGCCGACCCGGGCGCCGGCAGTCCGGCGTCCAGCGGTCCGTGGAGCCGCTACGACCCCTGGGCCGCCGCTCCCTTGCGCGTCCCCCTCCAGCAGCACGCTGCGGGTGTGCCGGCGCCGCGCCGACGGCGCCGGCGGGCCCTCCTCGGCGGAGCTCTGGCGCTGGCGCTGGTCTCCGGTGGTGCCGGCGGGTTCGTCGGGGCGTACGTCGAGCGCAACGGCGGCGTCGGCGCCGTGCGGCTGCCGCAGGCCGGGAAGGAGCCCGCCGGGCGGGCCCCGGACAGCGTCGCCGGGATCGCGGCCCGGGCGCTGCCCGGCGTCGTCACCCTGCACGTCGCCGGCTCCGACGAGCAGGGCACCGGGACCGGCTTCGTGCTCGACCGCCTCGGACACGTCCTCACCAACAACCACGTCGTCGAGCCCGCGGCGTCCGGCGGCGAGATATCCGTGACCTTCAGCGGCGGCCAGACCGCCAGGGCGAGCATCGTCGGCCGGGACTCCGGCTACGACCTCGCCGTCGTCCAGGTCCACGGGGTCCGCGGCCTGACCCCCGTGCCGCTGGGCAACTCCGACAACGTGCGGGTGGGCGACCCGGTCGTCGCCATCGGTGCCCCCTTCGACCTGGCCAACACCGTCACGTCCGGCATCATCAGCGCCAAGGAACGGCCCATCACGGCGGGCGGCGAGAAGGGCGACGGCACCGACGTGTCGTACGTCGACGCCCTGCAGACCGACGCCCCCATCAACCCCGGCAACTCCGGAGGCCCCCTGCTGGACGCGCGGGGCCGGGTCGTCGGCGTCAACTCCGCGATCCGGTCCGCCGGCAGTGGTGCCGACGTGCAGGACGGGCAGGCCGGCTCCATCGGGCTCGGCTTCGCCATCCCCGTCAACCAGGCCAGGCGCGTCGCCGAGGAGCTGATCAACACCGGCCGGGCGACCCACCCGGTGATCGGTGTCACCCTCGACATGGCGTACACCGGCGACGGCGCCCGGGTCGCCGCCGGGAGCCGCGGCGGGGGAGCCCCGGTGACCCCGCGCGGGCCCGGCGCCGAGGCGGGCATCAGGGCGGGCGACGTCATCACCGCGGTGGACGGCCGGCCCGTGCACACCGGGGAGGAGCTGATCGTCAGGACCCGCGCGCACCGCCCCGGCGACCGGCTGGAGCTGACGGTCGAGCGCGACGGGAGGCGGCGGACGCTCTCGCTCGTACTCGGGTCCTCGGGCGGCGACTGACCCGGCGGGCCACCGCGCCGGGCGTACGGGCCGGAAACCCCCGGTGTACACGCAGCCAGGGCGCGGCGGCACGGTACCCGCCGGCCATGTGCGGCGGGTACCGTGGACCCGGCCCGGACCACGGAAGACCGCAGGGACCACCGAGGGCCGCGGACCGAGGACATCGCAAGGAGCTTCAGGTGTTCAATGACATAGGACCGCTCGAGCTGGTGACGCTCGTCGTCCTGGCCGTGCTCGTGTTCGGTCCGGACAAGCTCCCGAAGGTCATCCAGGACGTCATGCGCACGATCCGGAAGATCCGAGAGTTCTCGGAGAGCGCCAAGCAGGACATCCGCAGCGAGCTCGGCCCCGAGTTCAAGGACTTCGAGTTCGAGGACCTCAACCCCAAGACGTTCATCCGCAAGCACCTGGACAACGAGGACCTGGGTCTGAAGGAGATCCGCAACGGCTTCGACCTGAAGAAGGAGATGGCCGAGGTCACGGACGCGGTCCACAGCCGCGAATCCGACGCGCCGGCGGCCCCGTCCGGCGGCCGGATCGACATGACCAAGAAGCCCGAGGTCCCGGCCCCGGCCGAGCGCCCGCCCTTCGACGCGGACGCGACCTGAGCCCCCTGCGCCGCCGGCGCCGCACGTCACGGGCGGTGCCGCGCCGCCGGACGTGACGCGTCTCATGTCCCGCGGCCGCCGCGCGCGGCCGGAACCCTTCGTTCCCGCGAGCCACGCGCCGAGCGCGTTCCCGGCTGCCCGCGGCGGGCTCGATATGCTGCCGAGTTGTTGTGCGGACCGGACGAGTACGCCCGAAGGGGGGCGGGCCGACCGGTCCGACGAGAGCGAGGAGGCGTCCGGGAACATGGAGACGACGAGTCGGGCAGTCGCGCAGACGCCGGCCGCGGAAGGCGGACAACAGGTCCCCTCCGGCCGGCGTGCGGTCGACGGCTACCTGCTGGCGCCCTTCCCGTGGTACGGCCTCGACGAGGCCTTCACGGGGCCGCGCTGGCTGATGCAGGTCGGCACCTCGGCCGACGGGGTGGTGGAGCACGGTTCCATCGGGCACGGCGACGAGCCGTCCGTGCGCAACGAGCACCTGGCCGCGGCGCCGAACGAGCCCAGGGAGAAGTTCGCGGTCGTGGTCACCGTCGCGGCCAACCCGGTGCGCCGCAGCGCGGACGGCACCGGCCTGCTGGAGGCCACCTCGGTGTCCTCGGCGGCCTGGCTCGCCGGGGTGGGGCTGCTGTCCTTCACCTGGCCGGGCCAGATGGACCACAGCCTGCGTGACGACTGGCTGGAGCAGCAGACCGAGACGGCGTGGGTGCTGGCCGACGACCTGTCGGGCCCGGCGTGGTCGACGCTGTCGCTGCCCGTGGACGGCGTCCCCACGTCCTTCCACTACCGGGAGTCCGAGTTCGGCTGGGTGCTGGCCGGGTCGACGCCCCAGGGTGTGCACGTGGGTGCGTACGGGCGGGGCATGAGCGCGTACGGTCTCGGCTTCGCGGTCGTCAAGGACATCGCGGCGTACGCCTGACGCTCCGGGGGACCGCCGGGACGTCGAGGCGGTCCCCCGGGCCGGCCGCTGCCCTCAGCCGTCGGGCCGGCCGGTGCTCCGCTGCCACGTTCCGGCCCGTGCTGGATCCGCGGCCGTGCCGGGAGGCACCGCGCGGCGGCACCGGCCGGCGGCGCCAGGCGGGGTCCTGAGCAGGCCGCCCGCACCCACGGCTGCCGCGCCCGCCGCACGGCGCCTGGCGCGGCGTGGGGACGTCCGGAGAGGCCGGAGGCCCGTCGGGCCGGGCGGGCCCGGCTGCGCACCGGGCGCGGCCCGCGCGCACAGGACGCCGGGGGCGGCCGGACCCGTCACGGACCGCCCACGGGCGTCCGCGGCGCCGGAGAAGGCCCGCGCCGGGCTGACCCGTGTTCGCGGCGCCGGAGGAAGGCTCACGCCGGCTGACCGCACGCGCGATGCCGGCGAAAGGCCTGGGACGACCGCCCGCCTGTGTGGCGTCGGGCCACCCGCCTGCGTGCCGCCGGAAGACCGGCGCACGACGGACTGACCGAAGGCGCGATGCAGGAGAGGGTTCCGCGACGGGCCGACCGCTTGCCTGCTGCCGGAGAAGGGCCTGCTCCGGCCGCCCGCCCGCATGACGCGGACAAGGGGCCTACGACAAGCCGTGCGAGTGCGTGCCGCCGGAGGAGGGCCCGCGCTCGCGCCGCCCGCCCGCGCGCGGCCGGGCAACGCATGCGACGAGGGGGCGCCGTTCCGGTGGAACGGCGCCCCCTCGTCGTGGCGGTGTCAGAACTTGTTCCTCGGGGTGATGCCCAGCGACAGCCCCGCGAGCCCCCGCTGCCGTCCGCCGAGCTTGCCCGCGATCGCCCGCAGGGCGGAGCCGGCCGGGGACTCCGGGTCCGTCAGGACCACCGGCTTGCCCTCGTCACCGCCCTCGCGCAGGCGGACGTCGATCGGGATGGAGCCGAGGACCGGCACCGTCGCACCGGTGGTCCGCGTCAGGCCGTCGGCGACCATCTGGCCGCCGCCCGTGCCGAAGACGTCGACCATCTCGCCGCAGTGCGGGCAGGGCAGGCCGGACATGTTCTCGACCACGCCCACGATCTTCTGGTGGGTCTGCACGGCGATGGAGCCGGCCCGCTCGGCCACCTCGGCCGCCGCCTGCTGCGGCGTGGTGACGACCAGGATCTCCGCGTTCGGGATGAGCTGGGCGACGGAGATCGCGATGTCGCCCGTGCCCGGCGGGAGGTCGAGCAGCAGGACGTCCAGGTCGCCCCAGTACACGTCCGCCAGGAACTGCTGCAGCGCGCGGTGGAGCATCGGGCCGCGCCAGACCACCGGCGCGTTGCCCGGGGTGAACATGCCGATGGAGATGACCTTCACGCCGTTCGCGGACGGCGGCATGATCATGTTCTCGACCTGGGTGGGACGCCCGTCGGCGCCCAGCATGCGCGGCACGCTGTGGCCGTAGATGTCGGCGTCCACGACACCGACCTTCAGGCCGTCCGCCGCCATCGCCGCCGCCAGGTTCACCGTGACCGACGACTTGCCGACGCCGCCCTTGCCGGAGGCCACCGCGTACACGCGGGTGAGGTTGCCCGGCCTGGCGAAGGGGACCTCGCGCTCGGCCTGGCCGCCGCGCAGCGCGGCCGCCAGCTCGCGGCGCTGCTCGTCGCTCATCACGTCCAGCGCGACGTCGACCCGGGTGACACCCTCGACACGCGAGACCGCGCCGGTCACCCGCTGGGTGATCGTCTCGCGCATCGGGCAGCCGGAGACCGTCAGGTACACGGTGACCGCGACCGCACCGTCCGCGCCGATGTCGACCGATTTGACCATCCCCAGCTCGGTGATGGGCCGGTGGATCTCGGGGTCGTCAACCGTCGCCAGCGCTTCGCGCACCGCGTCTTCCGTAACCATAGGACGATGGTACGGCGCGCGGTGGCGGCGCCGGGACCCCCGTCAGTGGTCGTCCGCGTCACGTCCGCGTGGGTGTTCCGCCGGGAATACGCCGGCCGGGCGATGGCCGTCGACCCGCAGTTCGTCCAGCTCCTTGACCAGGTCCTGCAGCTCCGAGCGGATCCAGTCGCGGGTCGCCACCTCGCCGAGGCCCATGCGCAGCGCGGCGATCTCCCGGGTCAGGTACTCCGTGTCGGCGATCGACCGCTCGTTCTGCCTGCGGTCCTGCTCCAGGTTGACCCGGTCGCGGTCGTCCTGCCGGTTCTGCGCGAGCAGGATGAGCGGGGCGGCGTAGGAGGCCTGCAGGGACAGCATCAGCGTCAGGAAGATGAAGGGGTACGGGTCGAAGCGCAGGTGGGGCGGCGCGGTCAGGTTCCACGTCAGCCACGCGATGATCACGAACGTCATCCAGACGATGAACCGCCCGGTCCCCAGGAACCGCGCGATGCGCTCCGACAGCCGTCCGAAGGCCTCCGGGTCGTACTCGGGCAGCAGTCGGCGTCGGCGCGGGCCCGGCTGGTCCAGCCGGGGCACCCGCGGCCGGTGCGTGGCCGTGGCCCCGGCCGGCTGGCGCTCGCGGGTGCCCTCGCGCTCAGGAGCCATCGGTACCCGCCCCCTCGTCCAGGTGGAACTCCGTCTCCCGCCAGTCCTCGGGCAGCATGTGGTCGAGGACGTCGTCCACGGTGACCGCGCCGAGCAGCGATCCGGCCTCGTCGACGACGGGCGCGGCGACCATGTCGTACGTGGCGAAAAACCCCGCGACGACCGGCAGCTCGGCGTCCGGCGCCAGCGACTGCAGCTCCTGGTCGACCAGGGAGCTGACCAGGGTGTACGGCGGATCGCGCAGCAGACGCTGGAAGTGCACGGTGCCCAGGTACTTGCCGGTCGGTGTCTCGTCGGGCGGGCGGCAGACGTAGACCTGGGCGGCGAGCGAGGGGGAGAGGTCGGGGTTGCGGACGCGGGCCAGGGCGTCGGCGACCGTCGCGTCCGGACGCAGCACGATCGGCTCCGTCGTCATCAGGCCGCCGGCCGTGTGCTCCTCGTACGACATCAGCCGGCGCATGTCGGCCGCGTCGGAGGGCTGCATCAGGCTCAGCAGGCGCTCCTTGTCCGCCTCCGGCAGCTCGCCGAGCAGGTCGGCCGCGTCGTCGGGGTCCATCGCCTCCAGGACGTCGGCGGCGCGTTCCTCCTTCAGCTTGCCGAGGATCTCGATCTGGTCGTCCTCGGGGAGCTCCTCCAGGACGTCGGCCAGACGGTCGTCGTCGAGGGCGGCGGCGACCTCGGTGCGCCGCTTGGGGGACAGGTGGTGCAGCACGTTGGCGAGGTCGGCGGGGCGCAGCTGCTCGAAGGTGGCGAGCAGGTTCTCCGCCCCCTGGCCGTGCTCCTCCAGGGAGAAACCGGTCACCGCGGACCACTCCACCGTCAGCGTCTCGCCCCCGGCACGCCGCAGGGCACCGCCCTTGCGGCCCTTGCGCACGAAGACGCGGTCGACCTCCCAGTCCCGGCGGGCGGGCAGCTGCTGCACCGACACGTCCAGGACCGTCACCTCCTCGCCCGTCTCCACCAGCATCACCCGCCGGTCGAACAGCTCACCGAAGACGAGCCGCTCGGTGGGCCGCTGCTCAAAGCGCCGGACGTTGAGCACGCCCGTGGTGATGATCTGACCGGACTCGACGCTGGTCACCCGGGTCATGGGCAGGAAGATGCGGCGCCGGGTGGGGAGTTCGACCACCAGCCCGAGCAGGCGGGGCGGCCGGCGTCCGACGCGCAGCATGACGACGAGATCGCGCACCCGCCCGACCTGGTCGCCCGCCGGATCGAAGACGGCGACGCCGGCGAGGTGGGAGACGAAGATGCGGGGGGTGCCCGCTGCCATGTCCGCGCCTCCTTTTGTGTGCTCCGTGATGCGTTTGGTGCCCGACGTGTGTCGTGGGCGTCGTTTCCCGATTGCCCGCTGAGGTGGGCTTCAGGCTAGCCCGTCCTCTTCGGATACGCGCTGGTGGGCGGTGCGGACGATCTGGCTCCGCCCGGCCCGGGCGACCCCGGTACGCTGCCGTACGCCGCTCAGGACACCCGTCAGAAAGGCAGCCTCACCTGTGACTGCGATGCCCCAGGGCCGTGCCCGCCGGTCCGCGCTGACGAGCGCGGTGTGCGCTCTGGTCGTCACGGGGACCGCGCTGACGGGATGCGCCGGGGAGGACCCGGACGCCGGCACGAACGGCGTCGGCAAGCTGCCGGCCGCGCAGATCCAGTCCCGCACCCGGGCGGCCGCGGACACCGCCGACGCCGTGCACCTGTCCGGGAACGTGGTCACCAACGGCCGCACGTACCGCATCGACATGCGCCTGAAGTCCGGCGGCGGCTCCGGCTCGGTCACCTCGCAGGGGGCGACGTTCGGGCTGCTGAGGATCGGGTCCCAGCTCTATCTGAAGGCGGACGCCGAGTTCTGGAACCACGCCGACGGCGGCGGCGACACCGGGGCGGCCGACAAGCTCGACGGCAAGTACGTGAAGGTGCCGCAGGACGATCCCGCGTACAGGAAGTTCAGCGGCTTCACGGACAAGACCGTCCTCCTCGACGGCCTGCTGACGCTGCACGGCACGCTGGCGACGGACGGCCGACACAAGCAGTCCGGCGTGCGCACGGTCCGTGTCACCGGCGACCAGGGCTCCGGCGGGACCCTCGACGTCTCCCTGGAGGGCAGGCCGTACCCGCTGCGCCTGGTGCGCGCGGGAGGCGCGGGCACGCTGACCTTCTCGGACTGGGGCAGGGACTTCCCCCTGCGGGAGCCGGAGAAGAGCGACACGGTCGACTACGGCAAGCAGCTGCCGACGTCCTGAACCGGCCGCCCGGACAGTCCGACGGTCCCGGCAGCGGAGCCGTCCCGGCGCTCGCGCTACTTCCGCCGGCGCCGCTTCAGCAGCAGCCGCGGCAGTCCAGCGGGGACGGGTCGCCGGGTCGTCGCCGGCGTCGGCACCGGCGCCGCGGCCAGCGAGCCCTCGGGCAGCGGATGCGTCGTCCCCTCCGGCTCCAGCCGCAGCACCCGGCACTCGCGGGCCCACCGCTGCGTGATCGCCTCGCCGTCGGGCGCGTTCAGGCGCTTGCCCTTCAGGTCGGCCACGGCCGCCTGCCACGCCTCGGAGTCCGGCGCCAGTTCCACGACCCGCGCGGTCCACACGACCAGCCGGCCGCCCTTGTCCTTGCTGCGCACGGTCACCTCGGCCTCGGCGCCGTCGGCCAGACCGGGCAGCGGCTGCTCACCGGGTCCGTCGCCGACCAGGCACGCCGCGCCCTCGTGCCAGACGTGCCAGAGGGCGCGGGCCGGGCCGGCGGGGCCCTTGACCCAGATGAGGCCGGACTTCTTGGTGGCCTCCTCGACGAGGGCCTGGCCGAGCAGCTCGCTAGTCATGGAAGAAGGGTAACGAGCCGGCTCACAGCCAGCCGTTCCGCTTCAGCGTGCGGTGGATGCCCAGACAGATGGCGACCGTGATGCTCATGATCACCGGGTAGCCGTACCGCCAGTGCAGTTCGGGCATGTGCTCGAAGTTCATGCCGTACACCCCGCACACCATCGTCGGCACGGCGATGATCGCGGCCCACGAGGTGATCTTCCGCATGTCCTCGTTCTGCGCCACGGAGGCCTGCGCGAGGTTGGCCTGCAGGATCGAGTTCAGCAGTTCGTCGAAGCCCACGACCTGCTCCTGCACCCGGGCCAGGTGGTCGGCGACGTCCCGGAAGTACTTCTGGATGTCGGGGTCGATCAGCCGCATCGGACGCTCGCTCAGCAGCTGCATGGGCCGCAGCAACGGCGACACCGCCCGCTTGAACTCCAGGATCTCGCGCTTGAGTTGGTAGATGCGCCCGGCGTCCGTGCCGCGCGGCGTGCCCTTGCGCCCCGGCGAGAAGACCTCCGTCTCCACCTCGTCGATGTCGTCCTGCAGCGCGTCGGCGACCGCGATGTAGCCGTCGACGACGTGGTCGGCGATGGCGTGCAGGACGGCCGACGGGCCCCTGGCCAGCAGCTCCGGGTCCTCCTGCAGCCGGTGCCGCAGCGACCGCAGCGAGCCCTGGCCGCCGTGCCGGACGGTGATGAAGAAGTCCCGGCCGGTGAAGCACATCACCTCGCCGGTCTCGACGACCTCGCTGTTGGCGGTGAGCCGGTCGTGGTCGACGTAGTGGATCGTCTTGAAGACGGTGAACAGCGAGTCGTCGTACCGCTCCAGCTTCGGCCGCTGGTGCGCCTGGACCGCGTCCTCGACGGCCAGCGGGTGCAGCCCGAACTCACGGGCGATACCGGCGAACTCCTCCTGCGTCGGCTCGTGCAGCCCGATCCAGACGAAGCCCCCGTCGCGCCGCACCAGGCGCATCGCCTCGTGCGGCCCGAGCGGCGCGTCCGTCTGGACGCGGGCCCCGTCGCGGTAGACCGCGCAGTCGACGACGGCCGACGGCGTCGCCGGGTCGCGCGTGGTGTCGTACGTGCCGGTGTCCTTGCGCGGCGCCGGACGGGTGGGGCGGACCGCGGCACGCAGGTCACGGATCATCGACATGGCAGGCTCCTTCGCAGCGAGCAACGAAAGGCCGCTACGACGGCTGGAACTGCCCGGAATGAGGACGTTCAGACTCCGCATGTTTGACACGTCCACAAAGCGGGGAGCACCGCACCGTCGCGGTAGCGGGGTTCGCTACTGACAGATCAGACAGATCAGGCAAAACGAAACGAAGTGCTCTTCCGTGGTGGCACGGATGCGAGAGGCGGCAGCCGGAAAAAACCCGAACGGTGCATCAGCGGCCGGAAGAGCGGGTGGTACTGCACGGTCGACTTCGATCCATGACAGCCCCACCTCCTCCGGCCGGTCCCTCGTGAGGGACGATCCACGCCCTTGCTGAAAAGGGTGCCCCTACAGGGGAAAATCAACGGTGTCGGGACTCGATGCGCACCGCTTCTGCGGGCTGCCCCAAAACCACCGGGCAAGACTATCAGCCGACTGATGTGTCAAGGCGCAGCTTTGCCCGCTGCTGACGAGTTCTATGCTCGCCGCATGGCAGATGTTCTTCCTCTGGTCGAGGCCCGGTTGCGTTCCGCGCTGGGCGAGCCGGACGCGCGTGCCGCCGTCACCTTCCTGGGCGCGGACCGGATCGAGGTCCTGCGGTTCCACGAGGGGGACATCGTCCGCTACGCCACCCTCGGCATGTCCGCCCAGCCCATGGCGGACCCCACGGCGATGCTCGCCGACCCCGTCAAGGGGCCGCGCGCCGAGCTGGTCCTCTCCGTCCGCCCCGGCCGCGCCGAGACCGACAAGGTGCTCCGTCCGCTCGCCGTGCTCGCCGCGTCCCCGCAGGTCGAGGGAGTGGTCGTGGCCCCCGGCGCCTCGCTGGACGTGGGCGACCCGCTGTGGCCCGGCGCGCCCTTCACCTCGGTCCTCGTCGCCGAACCGGGCGGACTGGTCGAGGACCTGGCGCTGGACGAGCCGCTGGATCCCGTACGGTTCCTGCCGCTGCTGCCGATGACCCCGAACGAGGCCGCCTGGAAGCGGGTGCACGGTGCCCAGGCCCTCCAGGAGCGCTGGCTGACGCACGGGACGGACCTGCGGGATCCCACCCGGACGTCCGTCCCGCTGGAGTGAGCAGGCTCACCGAAGGCCCCCGGGGAAGACGCCGGTTGGCGGTCGGCCGGCTACTCGGCGAACACCGTGACGCCGTCCTGCGTGGCGTGCTGCGGCTGGAGCTCCTCCGCCTCGTGGGTGAGCGCGCGGCGCCGGACGAGGACGACCAGCGCGCCGAGCACCGCCGTGACCCCGGCCACCACGAACGGGACGTGGAGGTCGGTCCACTCCTCGATCTTCGGCGCGAGGTACGGCGCGGCCGCCGCCGCGAACCAGCGCACGAAGTTGTAGCCGGCGCTGGCCACCGGGCGCGGCGCGTCCGACACGCCGAGGGCCAGCTCGGTGTAGACGGTGTTGTTCACGCCGATGAAGGCGCCGGACAGGATCGTGCAGACGACGGCGGTGGTGTGGTCGCCGTAGCCGAGGACCACCACGTCGGCCGCCAGCAGCACCAGCGAGCCGCCCAGCACCTTCAGCGAGCCGAACCGCTCCTGCAGGCGCGGCGCCACGATCACCGAGAAGACCGCCAGCAGCACGCCCCAGGCGAAGAACACCCCTCCCGACTTGTACGGGGTCATGTTCAGCACGAACGGCGTGAAGGCCAGCACGGTGAAGAACGTGTAGTTGTAGAAGAACGCCGAGACCGCCGCCGAGGCGAGTCCGCCGTGGCCGAGCGCCCGGACCGGGTCGAGCAGCGAGGTCTTGCGGGCCGGCTTCGGCTGCTCCTTGAGGAACGCCGTGATGCACAGGAAGCCGACGGCCATCAGGAACGCGGTGCCGAAGAACGGGTAGCGCCAGCTGGCGTCGCCGAGCAGCGCGCCGAGCAGCGGGCCGCAGGCCATGCCGAGGCCGAGCGCGGACTCGTACAGCAGGATCGCCGCGGCGCTGCCGCCGGCCGCCGCGCCGACGATGACGGCGAGGGCGGTGGAGACGAAGAGCGCGTTGCCGAGGCCCCAGCCGGCCCGGTAGCCGACCAGCTGGCCGACCGAGTCCGAGGTGCCCGCGAGCGCGGCGAAGACCACGACGAGGGCGAGGCCCAGCAGCAGGGTCCTGCGGCCGCCGATGCGGCTGGAGACGAAGCCGGTCAGCAGCATCGCGAAGGCGGTGATCAGGAAGTACGAGGTGAAGAGCAGGGAGACCTGGCTGGCGGTGGCGTGCAGGCCCTGGGCGATGGACGGCAGGATCGGGTCGACCAGTCCGATGCCCATGAACGCGACGACGGACGCGCCGGCGGTCGCCCAGACGGCCTTGGGCTGACGCAGGATGCTGCCCGCGCCCGCGTCGAAGGGGTCGCCGTCGGAGGGCTCTCCTGTCTTGGTGTCCATGCCTGCTCCATTCGGGATCGGGGGTGCGGGAGTGGCTTCCCCGGCAATCGTTGCTGTTTACACACAATAAGTTAGCTGGGCTAATGAATGCAAGTGCCATCTAGTTTGTTTCCCGGCGGGGCGTGGCCGCTGGGGGGTCGCGCTGCGGCCGGCGGGATCGAGCCGGGCGGGCGGGCCCGGTGGGGGTCGAGGCCGCGCCGGCGGTCGGGTCCGGGTGGTGGACCGGCGCGCGCTCGGGCGACCCGGGTGGCGGGCCGGGCCGTGGTGGCGGACCCGGCGCGCTCGGGTGGCTCGGGTGGGGGGCCGGGCGGCGGCGGGCGGCGGGGCGGAGCGTGGACGGTTCTCCCCGCCGGACGGGTGATCGTCCTTGACGTGGCGCATCTCGGGTAGGACCGTGGGGGCCTATGAGGGGCGAACCCAGTTGCCCGAGGTGCGGTGGCCGGGTCAGGGCTCCCGGACTCTTCAGTGATTCCTGGCAGTGCGAGGTGCACGGGCCCGTGCATCCGCTGCAGCCCGTGATCCCGCCCAGCGTCGAGGCGCTCAGTGTCGTGGTGAGCCGCGCGCACGTGCCGGTGTGGATGCCGTGGCCCCTGCCGGTCGGCTGGCTGTTCACAGGGGTGGCCTCCGCCGGCGACGACCGCAGCGGCGGCCGTGCCACGGCCGTGGCGTGCTCGGGGCCGGGACCGCTCGGCGGGATGGGCGAGCTGGTCCTGGTGGCCGAGGAGCTCGGCGTGGGGCTCGGCGCGCGGTACGCGGGCATCGCCGGGCCCGACCCGGGTCCGTACATGAACGTCGAGAAGCCGCCGCAGGTCAAGGTGCTGGCCGGCGGGCGCCCGACGCCGCTGTGGCTCGTCACCGGCAGCCCCGACGACCGCGCCGTCTTCGCCGGCGAGGCGCGCGGACTGTGGCTGTGGGCGGTGGTGTGGCCGGAGCAGTCGGGGATGCTCATGTACGACGAACTGGTGCTGGCCGACCTGCGGGACGCGGGGGCCGAGCTGGACCTGGTGCCGTGCGGGGCGCTGTCTCCGCGGCTGCTGGAGCCGTAGGGCCCACCTGGGGGCTCCGTGGCGTCGGGGCCTGCGGCCGGTTCCGGATGCGCGCGGGGCTGCGCTGTAGGGGGCGCAGCGGGGCAGCGGGTGTGACAGGGCGTCTCCCGGCTCCCGTTATGCTGGGGTGTCCCTTCCGCCCCGTCACCGCCTGGAGTCCGTCGTGCGTATCGACCTGCACACCCACTCCACCGCGTCCGACGGTACGGACACCCCCGCCGAGCTGGTGCGCAAGGCGGCCGCGGCCGGCCTGGACGTGGTCGCGCTCACCGATCACGACACCACCCGCGGGCACGCCGAGGCGCTCGCCGCGCTGCCCGGGGGGCTGACCCTCGTCACCGGTGCCGAGCTGTCCTGCCGTCTCGACGGCGTCAGCATGCACCTGCTGGCCTACCTCTTCGACCCCGAGGAGCCCGCGCTGCTCGCCGAGCGCGAGCTGGTGCGCGACGACCGGGTGCCGCGGGCCAAGGCCATGATCGCCAAGCTGAACGCGCTGGGCGTGCCGGTCACCTGGGAGCAGGTCGCACGGATCGCCGGCGGCGGTTCCGTGGGCCGGCCGCACGTGGCCTCCGCCCTCGTCGAGCTGGGCGTCGTGCCGACCGTGAGTGACGCCTTCACGGCCGACTGGCTGGCCGACGGCGGCCGGGCGCACGTGCAGAAGCACGAGACGGACCCCTTCGAGGCGATCCGGCTGGTCAAGAACGCGGGCGGGGTCTGCGTGTTCGCGCATCCGGCGGCCGCCAAGCGGGGCCGGACGGTGCCGGAGTCCTCGATCGCCGAGATGGCGGCGGCCGGGCTCGACGGCATCGAGGTCGACCACATGGACCACGACCCCGACACACGCGCGCGGCTGCGCGGCCTGGCGAAGGAGCTGGGACTGCTCGCGACCGGGTCCAGCGACTACCACGGCAGCCGGAAGACCGTCGCGCTCGGCGAGTACGCGACGGACCCCGAGGTCTACGGGGAGATCACCCGGCGGGCGACCGGGGCGTTCCCGGTGCCGGGGACCGGCGGGGCCTGAGTCCGCAGGCCGGCGGCCCCTCCGGCGCCGGCACGCGCGGCCCGGGCCCGGACCGGTGGGGTTTCTGCCCCCCGGTGGGTCCCCCGGCCTCCCGGCTCGGCGGGCCCCACGTCCCGTCGCGCCCGGTCCTACGCCCCCTCGCGGGCAGATCTGTGCGCTCGCGAGCCGGAAACCCCGTGACCGCAGCCTCCGACGCCCGGACGGTGCGGGCCCGGAAGCCCGGTCGGCGGTGACCGGGTCGCCCGCATGAAGCGGGCAGGGGGCTGGGGGTCAGGGGACCGGCCGGGCCGCGCCCCACCATCACGTCACCCTCCTGTTCGTACCGGCGTACCGCTTTCGTGCGCCCTCACTTCTTCGGCAAGGCCTTCTCCACCCATGTTCGACGTCGCCGTCTTCGGCTCCCTCTTCCTCACCCTCTTCGTGATCATGGACCCGCCCGGGATCACCCCGATCTTCCTCGCACTGACCGCCGGACGCCCCGGCAAGGTGCAGAAGCGGATGGCCCTCCAGGCCGTCTGCGTCGCCGGCGGCGTCATCGCCGTGTTCGGCCTGCTGGGGCACCAGATCCTCGACTACCTGCACGTCTCCGTGCCGGCGCTGATGATCGCCGGTGGTCTGCTGCTCCTGCTGATCGCGCTCGACCTGCTCACCGGCAAGACGGACGAGCCGAAGCAGACCAAGGACGTCAACGTCGCGCTCGTCCCGCTCGGCATGCCGCTGCTCGCCGGGCCCGGGGCGATCGTGTCCGTCATCCTCGCCGTGCAGAGGGCGGGCAGCGTCACCGCGCAGGTGTCGGTGTGGTCGGCGATCCTTGCCATCCACGTCGTGCTGTGGCTGGTCATGCGGTACTCGCTGCTGATCATCCGGGTCATCAAGGACGGCGGTGTCGTCCTGGTGACGCGGCTGGCGGGCATGATGCTCTCCGCGATCGCCGTGCAGCAGATCATCAACGGCGTGCTGCAGGTCGTCCGCGGGGCGTGAGGCGCCGCCTCCGTCCGCGGCGCGTGAGCCGCCTCTGCGCGGACCCCGCCCGTCCGCGCCCCCGCACGGCGCAGGCCCCGTGCGGTGTCGTACCGCACGGGGCCTGTGAAGAGTGAACGCTGTGAGTGAGAAACCGCTTCTTACGAGGCCGGGCTGTCGGCCGGGCGGATCCAGAGCCGCTGGCCGACTGCGGCGGCCTGCTGAACGATCCGGTTGACGGAGGCGGCGTCCACGACGGTGCTGTCCACGGTGGTGCCGTCGACCTCGTCGAGTCGCATGATCTCGAAGCGCACGGGCTTCTCCCTTCGTCTGGTCATCCTCCTGCGGAGAATTGCTCGGTGCGGCGCACGGGCCGTCGGTGCCCCGTGCTCCATAGGTATGCAACCCCATCCGTGTTACATCCATTCCCTACGCTAAAGAAAATTTTCGAACAGCTAACTACTGACCGGTAAGGGAGTCTCGGTGGACCAACCGGGAGCGGTTGTGTCCACAGCGTGACCGCCGGGACAATGGAGGCGATGAACGACGACCTGGCGGCGCTCTCCGACCGCATCGACCGCACGAACGGGCTGCTGGAACGCATGCTCGTCGAGGTGGCGAAGACGCCCTCGACCCACGCGATCTTCGTCGACGCCGGGTATCTGTACGCGGCGGCGGGACGGCTGGTGGCGGGCACGGAGGACCGCCGCGCCTTCGACCTGGACGCCGAGGGGCTGATCGACGCGCTCATCGACAGGGCCCGCACGGTCTTCGCGGACAGCCGCCTGCTCCGCGTCTACTGGTACGACGGAGCCCGCCGCCGCATCCACACCGCGGAGCAGCAGTCGATCGCCGAACTCCCGGACGTGAAGGTCCGGTTGGGCAACCTCAACGCCAACAACCAGCAGAAGGGCGTCGATTCCCTCATCCGCTCCGATCTGGAGTCGCTGGCGCGGCACCGCGCCATCAGCGACGCTGCGCTGCTCGGCGGTGACGAGGACCTCGTCTCGGCCGTGGAGGCGGCCCAGGGCTACGGCGCCCGGGTCCACCTGTGGGGCATCGAGGCCGCGGAGGGCCGCAACCAGGCGGAGCCGCTGCTGTGGGAGGTCGACAGCCAGCGCACGCTCGGCCTCGACTTCGTCAAGCCCTATGTCTCCCGGCGCACGGCGCCCACCTACGAGGCGACCGCCGGGGTCCGGCCGACCCGCGAGGACGTCCGGTTCGTGGGTGCGCAGATCGCCGCGAAGTGGCTGGCCGCACGCGGCCGGGAGGCGCTGGTGGAACTGCTGCCCGGGCACCCCTACCTGCCGGGTTCCGTGGACCAGGACCTGCTCGTGGAGGCCGAGGGCGTCCTGCAGTACTCCCTGCGCGGCCAGGCGGACCTGCGGCGCGCCCTGCGGGACGGCTTCTGGGAGCACCTGCAGACGCAGTACTGAGACCCGGCTTCAGCCGTCGCCGCCCGGGGTGACGCCGTCCCAGAAGTCGGCCAGGGCGCGGGCGGTGGCGAGCGGCCGGTCGGTGTTGGGGGAGTGCTCGGCGCCGTCGATCACCGTGCGCCGGGCCCGGAGCCGTACGGCCATGTCGTCGAGGAGCGGCAGCGGCCAGGTGTCGTCGCGCGCGCCCGACAGGACGTGGAACGGCAGGGGCAGCGCGGCGAGTTGCGCGACGCGGTCCGGCTCGACGCACAACTGGCGCCCCGTGGCGGTCAGCTGGGCGGGCTTGTTGCTCAGCCAGCGGCGGCGCAGGTCCAGCCGGTCGTCGAGGCCGGCGTCCAGCTCGGTGCCGGTGTCGGTCTCCTCCGGCAGTTCAGCGGCCTGGATGGCCTCCCACACCTCGGCCATCGACATCACCGCGAGCGCGTCCCGCAGCAGCTTCACACGCTGCTGCTGGGGCGCGGAGATCTGGGCGGGGCCGGACGCCATCAGGGTGAGCGAGACGAAGGGGGAGTGGTCGAGGAGCACGGCCGCGCGCGCGATCTGGCCGCCCAGGGAGTGGCCCAGCAGGTGCACGGGCGTGCCCAGTGCCGTCGCCTGCGCCAGCACGTCCAGCGCCAGCTCCTGCTGCGCGTAGGCGGACTCGTCGTCAGCGGGGCCGTCCGACTCGAACTGCCCCCGCCCGTCCACGGCCACCGTCCGGTACCCGCGCGCCGCGAGCGGCTCGTGCAGCGGGTTGAAGTCCTCCTTGCTCCCGGTGAACCCGGGCAGCAGCAGGACGGTGCCCCTCGCCTCCGCGCGGGCGTCCGCGGGCGCGTCGACCACGGCGAACTCGCCCCGGGCGGTCCGCAGACGGTAGGCCCGGGCGCCGGGCGGCGGGACGAAGGTGGGGGGCCGGCTCATGCGCCGAGGCTATCGGTCGCCCGGGCGGCGGCGGGGAGGGGCCCGGCCTCGGCCGAGAGCAGCGGGAGGCTTGCACGCCGCGGCCGTGCCTGCCGCCCGGGTGCACCGCCCGCGCCTGCCGAGGGGCGCGTGGTCCCACCTCAGCGTGGGGCCGGGCCGTCCGGTCGTGCGTCCGGTGTACCGCCTGCGCCTGCCGAGGGGCGTGGGCCATGGTGTCTCGGCCGGGTGCAGCGTGTCCCTGCCCGCGCCGCGCCGCGCTGGGCCGTCCCGTCGTGCGTCCCGGCGCACTGCCCGTGCCTGCCGAGGGGCGCGCGGGTCACGGCGTCTCGGCTGGGCGCAGCGCGTCCGAGCCGTCGCCGCGCCGCGCCGCGCCGGGCTGGGCCGGGTGGGGCGAGGTCCCCGCAGGCAACGACCGGACGGCCCGGCCCCACGCGAGGTGGGGCCGGGCCGGACCGTCGTGTGTCCGGTGTACCGCCTGCGCCTGCCGAGGGGCGTGGGCCATGGCGTCTCGGCCGGGTGCAGCGTTTCCAGGCCCGCGCCGCGCCACGCGGGACGTCCGGTGGTGCGTCCCGGCGCACTGCCCGTGCCTGCCGAGGGGCGCGCGGGTCACGGCGTCTCGGCTGGGCGCAGCGCGTCCGAGCCGTCGCCGCGCCGCGCAGGCCGGGTGGGGCGAGGTCCCCCGCGGGCAACGACCGGACGGCCCGGCCCCACGCGAGGTGGGACCGGGCCGTCCGGTCGTGCGGTGGCTCGTACGGGCGGGCCGTACGGCCGGATGCGCGTGAGCCCGATCAGGCCTCCGCGGCCTCCACGGCGGCCGTGGCCTTGCGGGTCCGGCGCGCGGGCTTGGCCGGCTCGCCCGCCGGGGCCGTGTCACCGGTCGCCTCGGGGGCTTCCGCGGCCTTGCGGGTGCGGCGGCGCGGCTTGGCCTCCTGCTCCCCGGTCGCCTGCGCCGGGATGTCGGCCGTGGTGGCCTCGGGAGCCTCGGCGGCCTTGCGGGCGCGACGGCGCGGCTTGGCCTCGGCCTCCGCGGCGGCACCCTCGGCGGTGTCGACCGCTGCCTGGGCGGCGACCGCCTTCTTCCGTGTGCGGCGCGGCTTGGCCTCGGCGGCCTCGGCCGTGTCGACCGCTGCCTCGGGGGCCTCGGCGGCCTTGCGGGTACGCCGGCGCGGCTTGGCTTCCGCCTCCGCGTCGGTCTCCGGTGCCTGAGCCGTCGCGGCCGCCGTCTTGCGGGTGCGGCGCGGCTTGGCCTCCGCCACGCCCTCGGCGGTGTCGACGGCACTCGCGGCGTCAGCGGTGGCCGTCGCCTTGCGGGTGCGGCGGCGCGGCTCGGCCTCGGCGGAGTCGACCGCCTCCGCAGTGGCCTCGGCCGTGTCCGCGGCCGCTCCGGCAGCGGCGGCCGCCTTCCGGGCACGACGCGGCTTCGACTCGGGCGCGGCGGGCTCCTCGGCACCCTCGGCCGTGGCGACCACGGCCTCGGCGGCGTCGGCGGCCTGGGCGGCCTTGCGGGTACGCCTGCGCGGCTTGGGCTCGGTGGCCGTCGTCTCCGCGGCCTCCGGCGTCCCGGCCGGTGCCGTGTCGCCGATCGCGTCCGGGGACGCGGCCGGTGCGGCGGCGTCGACGGCCTCAGCGGCGGTCACCGCGCGCTCCGCCGACTTGCGGGTACGGCGGCGGCGCGGCGCGGCCGGGGCATCGGCGGCGTCGAGGGCCGGGCCCTCCGCCGTCGTCACCGCGGCCTGGGCGGTCTCGGGCGCGGCAGCCACGGCGGCCGGCTCGGCGGCGGCAGCCGCCTCGGCGGTCACCGGCTGCGCCGGCACCCCGCCGCGCATCCGCCGGCGGCGGCGCGGCGTGCGCGTGCCGGAGGCCTCGTCGGCCGCGGGGGTCTCGCCGGCCGCCGGCGCGGTGACGGCGGACGTGCCGCCGGGAGCCGAGTCCAGCAGCTCACCGCTGCGGGTACGGCGCCGGCGGCGCGGCGCGCGCTCCGGGCGCTCGCGGTCGGCCGTGCGGGCGGCGTCCCGGTCGCCACGGTCACCCCGGCCGCCGCGACCGCGTCCACCGCGGCCACCGGTCTCACCGAGGTCCTCCAGCTCCTCCGCCGCCAACCCGGCGCGCGTGCGCTCCGAGCGGGGCAGGACACCCTTGGTGCCGGCGGGGATGTCGAGGTCGGCGAAGAGGTGCGGCGACGTGGAGTACGTCTCCACCGGGTCGTTGAAGTCCAGCTCCAGCGCCTTGTTGATCAGCTGCCAGCGCGGGATGTCGTCCCAGTCGACGAACGTGACCGCCGTGCCCTTCGCGCCCGCGCGGCCGGTACGGCCCACGCGGTGCAGGTAGGTCTTCTCGTCCTCGGGCGACTGGTAGTTGATGACGTGGGTGACGCCCTCGACGTCGATGCCGCGCGCGGCGACGTCGGTGCAGACGAGAACGTCCACCTTGCCGTTGCGGAAGGCGCGCAGGGCCTGCTCGCGGGCGCCCTGGCCGAGGTCGCCGTGGACGGCGCCCGAGGCGAAGCCGCGGCGCTGCAGCTGCTCGGCGATGTCGGCCGCCGTGCGCTTGGTGCGGCAGAAGATCATCGCCAGCCCGCGGCCCTCGGACTGCAGGATGCGCGCGATCATCTCCGGCTTGTCCATGGAGTGCGCCCGGTAGACGAACTGCTTGATGTTCGCGACGGTCACGCCCTCGTCGTCCGGCGCGGTGGCGCGGATGTGCGTGGGCTGGGACATGTAGCGGCGGGCCAGACCGATCACGGCGCCCGGCATGGTCGCCGAGAACAGCATGGTCTGCCGCTTCGCCGGCAGCATGTTGATGATCTTCTCGACGTCGGGCAGGAAGCCCAGGTCGAGCATCTCGTCGGCCTCGTCGAGGACGAGCGACTTGATGTGCTTCAGGTCAAGCTTCTTCTGGCCCGCCAGGTCCAGCAGGCGGCCCGGGGTGCCGACGACCACGTCGACGCCCTTCTGGAGCGCCTCGACCTGGGGTTCGTAGGCCCGGCCGCCGTAGATGGCGAGGACCCGCACGTTGCGCACCTTGCCGGCGGTGAGCAGGTCGTTGGTGACCTGCACGCACAGCTCGCGCGTGGGGACGACCACGAGCGCCTGCGGCGCTCCGGTGAGGTCCTCGGGCTTCGCGCGGCCCGCCTCGACGTCGGCGGGTACGGTCACGCGGTCCAGGAGCGGGAGGCCGAAGCCCAGCGTCTTGCCGGTGCCGGTCTTGGCCTGGCCGATGACGTCCGTGCCCGAGAGGGCCACGGGCAGCGTCATCTCCTGGATGGGGAAGGGAGTGGTGATGCCGACGGCCTCCAGGGCCTCGGCGGTCTCGGGAAGGATTCCGAGTTCACGAAACGTCGTAGTCAGGGTGCTGCCTCTTCTGTGTGCGCGGCGCGAGGCGAGCGCGGGGGTCGTGTCGTCCGACCGTGCCGGGAACGGACGGCCGCTCTCACGGGCGGACCGTGTGGCACGGGACCACAGCCGACGCTCTAGCGCTCGAACCGCTGAGGGTCCCTCCGGCCGTCGTACACGCGAGGGCGTACGGCAGGCCGGGGAGGGCTGTCGGGTCGGAGCCGATCGGGCCACCGACCGGGCATCCTCATGCGTGCGCCCTGTCGAGGTACTTCGGAGTACTCGCCGGGCGCACTTACCACCATACCCTGGATTCGCGCACACGCGATGGCCGATTCGGTCACGTAGTCGTCGTCACACTGAATGACCATGTCCGTGCATGACGCGGGGAGCGAGCTATTGTGCGCTGCATGACGAGCTCTGACAAGCCTGACAACGTCTCCGACGCACCGGCCGCGCGCACCGGGGTCTCCGCCCGGGACTGGACGTCGGCGTCCGCCGACCCGCAGTACCGCGCCGCGGTCGTGGACCTGCTCGGCGCGCTGGCGTACGGGGAGCTGGCGGCGTTCGAGCGGCTCGCGGAGGACGCCAAGCTCGCGCCCACCCTCGCGGACAAGGCCGAGCTGGCGAAGATGGCCTCGGCCGAGTTCCACCACTTCGAGCGGCTGCGCGACCGGCTGACCGAGATCGGCGAGGAGCCGACCGTGGCCATGGAGCCGTTCGTCGCGGCGCTCGACGGCTTCCACCGGCAGACGGCGCCCTCGGACTGGCTCGAGGGCCTCGTCAAGGCGTACGTCGGCGACTCCATCGCCAGCGACTTCTACCGCGAGGTCGCGGTCCGCCTGGACGCGGACACCCGCGAGCTGGTGCTGGCCGTCCTCGACGACACCGGCCACGCCGGCTTCGCGGTGGAGAAGGTGCGCGCCGCCATCGACGCGGACCCGCGCGTGGGCGGCCGGCTCGCGCTGTGGGCGCGGCGTCTGATGGGCGAGGCCCTGTCGCAGTCCCAGCGGGTCGTGGCCGACCGGGACGCGCTGTCGACCATGCTCGTCGGCGGGGTCGCGGACGGCTTCGACCTGGCCGAGGTCGGCAGGATGTTCTCCCGGATCACCGAGGCGCACACCAAGCGCATGGCCGCGCTCGGCCTGGCGGCCTGACGGCCCGAGGCCCGGGCGGGCCGCGTGGTCAGGGGACGCGCCGACGCCGGCGCCGGATCAGGCCGGCACGGACCGTCGGCGCAGTCTGCCCGCGGGGCGCAGCAGCAGCGACAGCGACGCGGCCGAGACGACCGCCGCGCCCACCAGGCTCGGCAGGACACCGCCGGTGCCCAGCGCGCTGTGCGTCACGAAGTCGCCGAAGAGCGCGCCCGCGACGCCGGTCGACAGCACCAGCGGCGTGGAGGGCAGGCGGTGCGAGAGCCGGTGGAGCGCCGCCCACGCGAGCAGCAGACCGAGGACGGCCGAGCCGAACGCTTCCAAGATCATGAGTGGTCCCTCCCGCACGGTCGGCCCGTGCCCGACGATCGTGACCCGTCATACCCCTGACCTGCGGAAGGCAACCCTCCCTGTGGGTCGTTCGTGTGAGACCCGTGAAGACGGGACGGGGGCGGACGGTGCCGAGGGGAGTCCGCGCGCACGCGAAGGGCCCGGCGGTCCTCAGAACCGCCGGGCCCCCGCTCGTCTCGTCCGGGACTACAGCGCGCCGAAGCCCACCTTGCGCGGGGCGGGCTCGCCGATCTCCACGTATGCCAGCCGGTCGGCCGGAACCAGGAGCTTGCGGCCGTGCTCGTCCACGAGGCTCAGCAGCTGCGACTTGCCGGCCAGCGCCTCGGCCACGACGCGCTCGACCTCCTCGGCGGTCTGACCGCTCTCCAGAACGATCTCGCGGGGCGCGTGCTGCACGCCGATCTTGACCTCCACGGCTATGTCCCTCCGACGGTCAGTGAAGTGCGCGACCTTCCGCGCCGTACCAGCACACATTAGCCCGGTGAGGGGACGTAAACGCTGTGGCGGGGCACGCCAGGAGCGAACAGCCGGCGGGAATGACAACCGGCCGGCACCCGTTCCGGCCGGCCGGGGCCGGCTCAGTGGTGCTGCTCGTTGCCGTGGAGGGGGAAGCCCGCGATGCCGCGCCACGCCAGGGACGTCAGCAGCTGCACCGCCTGATCGCGCGGGACGCTGCGGTCGCTGTGCAGCCAGGACCGCGCCACCACCTGGGCGAGGCCGCCGAGACCGGAGGCGAGCAGCATCGACTCGGCGCGCGAGAGACCCGTGTCCTCGGCGATCACCTCGCAGATCGCCTCGGCGCACTCGTTCGTGACCTTGTCGACGCGCTCGCGCACCGCGGGCTCGTTCGTCAGGTCGGACTCGAAGACCAGCCGGAAGGCGCCGCCGTCGTCCTCGACGTACGCGAAGTAGGCGTCCATGGTGGCGCGCACACGCTGCTTGTTGTCCGAGGTCGACGCGAGCGCGCTGCGCACGGACTGGATGAGCGAGGCGCAGTGCTGGTCCAGCAGGGCGAGGTAGAGGTCGAGCTTGCCCGGGAAGTGCTGGTAGAGCACCGGCTTGCTGACGCCGGCGCGCTCCGCGATGTCGTCCATGGCGGCCGCGTGGTAGCCCTGCGCCACGAAGACTTCCTGGGCGGCACCCAGCAGTTGGTTGCGCCGGGCGCGGCGCGGCAGGCGTGTACCGCGCGGGCGTACCGCCTCTGTCTGCTCGATGGCTGTCACGCCGCCTCCCAAAGTCGTCCCTGTGCGGTGTGGACCGCGCCGCCATCGTACTTTTCGGTAACCGTGCTGTGCGCGGTGCGAGCGCAGTTTTTCACGGACCGGACGGTGCCGACGGCGGCGCGGAAGGTTTCAAACGGGATCATGCCGGGCAAAGCGCGGCTCCGCTCCTGTTCAGCAGCGGTCTTCGCCGTGCGTCACCGCGGACGGCGGCGGGCCCGGCGTCCGGCACCCGGCCCGCGGGCCACCGCGCGCCCGTCCCGTGCGTCACCGGTAGTCGTCCTCGTCGAGGGAGACGACGCGCGCCTGCTCCGCGAGGTCGGCCTCATTCGCCCGGTCCGGCGCGACACCGGTGAGGGGCTCGTCGCGGTCGGGCGCGACGTCCGCCAGCTGCTCGGCGGCGTCGCCCTCGGGGGCCTCGACGCCGATCTCCCTGCCCGCCTCGGCGTCCTCGGTGTCCTCGAACGTCTCGGGGTCGGTGGGATCGATGGTCATACTGGGCTCCCTTCCTACGTATGTCCCTGGGAATCAGGGGGCCACATGCGGGTGCCCTGTGTACGAGCGTAGGAGACACCCCAAGTGGACGCCATGCGTCTGCGGGCGCGGGGGTCCGGCCGGCCGGACCGGTCCGGTCCGTGTGACGGCGAACACGTGATTCGCCGCGTGATCGTCTCGTAACATTGCCGCATGTCTTCGACCGAGCTGCCCTCCGTGCCGCCCGCCAACGTGCTTCCGAAGGTGGCGCCCGTCAGGGTCGAGGAGGGTGAACGGCTGCGGACCGTCGGACTGCCGGGGGTGACCCTGAGCGTCCGGTCCAGGCCGCCCGCGCGGGAGGGCCTGCCGCCCGCCCTGTACGTCCACGGGCTGGGCGGGTCCTCGCAGAACTGGTCGGCGCTCATGGCCCTGCTCAAGGGGGTCGTCGACGGCGAGGCGCTCGACCTGCCGGGCTTCGGGGACTCCCCGCCGCCGGACGACGGCGACTACTCCGTGACCGGCCACGCGCGCGCGGTCATCCGCTACCTCGACGCCTCCGGACGCGGTCCCCACCACCTGTTCGGCAACTCGATGGGCGGGGCGATCGCCACGCGTGTGGCCGCCGTGCGGCCCGACCTCGTCCGCACGCTCACCCTCGTCTCCCCGGCCCTGCCCGAGATCCGCGTGCAGCGCAGCGCCGTGCCGACGGGACTGCTCGCCGTGCCGGGCATCGCGCCGCTCTTCACACGCATCACCAGGGAGTGGACGGTCGAGCAGCGCGTCCGCGGGGTCATGGCGCTGTGCTACGGCGATCCGGGACGGGTGACGCCCGAGGGGTTCCGCAACGCGGTGGAGGAGATGGAGCGGCGGCTGCGGCTGCCGTACCACTGGGACGCGATGGCCCGCTCGGCGCGCGGCATCGTGAACGCCTACACGCTCGGCGGCCAGCACGGACTGTGGCGCCAGGCCGAACGCGTCCTGGCGCCGACACTCCTCGTCTACGGCGGCCGGGACCAGCTCGTGGGCTTCCGCATGGCGCAGAAGGCGGCCCGCGCGTTCCGCGACGCCCGCCTGCTCACCCTGCCCGACGCCGGGCACGTGGCGATGATGGAGTACCCCGAGACGGTCGCGCTGGCTTTCCGGGACCTGCTGCGGGACGCGGGGCAGGCCCCGGAGGGCGACGCGACCGCTCGTACCGCTCCGGGTGACGGGGCCACGGCCGGCTCCGCGCGCGGTGAGGTGCGCGGGGTCTCCCCGGACGGCGGACCGCCGGGCGGCGGTGCGAGAGCGGACGGTGCGCGGCCGGACGGTGCGCAGCCGGACGGTGCGGGATTGGACGGTGCGCGGCTGGACGGTGCGCGGCCCGGTGGCGCTGATGCCGACGCGAGCGCCGATGCGGGTACGGGAGGCTGAGGGGCGACGTGGGACGCCACAGCCGCCGCGGGCCGGCCGCCAAGGACGGCGGCACCGCGGAGACAACTGCAGGACGGGACGGCCGCGACGGCCGAACGGGCCGCGAGGGACGGGAAGTCCGGGACCGGCGCGAGGACGGCGACCGGCGGGAGAGCGGCGAGGGCCGCGACCGTGGGGCCGGCCGGCCCGGTCCGGGCGCGGTCCGGGACGGCCGGCAGCCGCAGGGTGCCGCGCCGGCCGGCCGACGGCCGGGCCCCGCGCCGGCGCCGGGGCAGCAGCCGCGGGGCGCGGTGCCGGGACAGGCTTACGGAGATTTCCGGCTGCCCGACGGGACGCCCGCGTACGGGACGCCGAGGACGGCCGGCGGTGGGACGCCCGCGTACGGGACGCCGAGGACGGCCGGCGGTGGGACGCCCGCGCACGGGACGCCGAGGACAGCCGGCGGCGGGACGCCCGCGCACGGGGCGCCGCGCTTCGCCGACGGGACCCCGGCCCGTGGTGTTCCGCGGGTGCCGGACGGCGCAGCGGCTCGCGGTGTCCCGGGTGCGCCCGCGGGAACCCCGGCCCACGGTGTCCCGGGCGCGCCCGACACGGCCCCGGCCCACGGCGGCCGGGCCCGTGGCGGTCATCCCGAACAGCGTGAAGCGGGCGGCGCCTGGGGCGCGTTCGAGGCCCGTGGGGGAGTCAGCGGTGCGCGGGAGCGCCGGGCCGCCCGCCCGGATGTCGCCCTTCCCCGGCAACGGCAGGCGCCGCCCGCCGGACCCCGGCAGGCGTACCTGGACGCCTTCGACGAGGAGGAGGACGCCTTCGCGCGCCGCAGTCCGGCCACCGTGC
Source organism: Streptomyces sp. NPDC046831 (assembly GCF_040645305.1). NCBI lineage: Bacteria > Bacillati > Actinomycetota > Actinomycetes > Kitasatosporales > Streptomycetaceae > Streptomyces > Streptomyces sp. NPDC046831. The sequence continues at coordinate 112,640 of NZ_JBEYXZ010000014.1, forward strand.
CCTCCTCGGACCCGTCGTCCCCCCCGCCCGGACGGAACGCGGCGTCCGGGCGGTACGCGGAGACGGGACGGAACATCCCGCCCGGGCGGAACGCCGCGTCCGGGCGGTACGCGGAGACGGGACGGAACATCCCGCCCGGACGGGGCGCCGGGTCCGGGCGGACCGCCGAGCCCGGTGGTGGCGGGGGCGACGGCGCCGCGTCGCCGGCCGGCGAGCCGGCGGAGCGCAGGGGAACCAAGGGGCGGACGTTCACCGGCATCGCGGCCGCCGCCGTCACCACGGTGCTCGCCGTCGTCGTCGCCGGGCAGGTCACCGACGGCCGCACCGGCAACGCGGCGCAGCCGCAGTCCGCCGCCGACGGCGCCGGTGAGGCGATCGCCGCGGGCGGCCCCGACGGCTCGTCCGGAGCGCCCGGCGCCACGCCCCTGTCGTACGAGCAGAAGATGAACCTGACGTACCCGCTCAGTCCGACGCTGAAGGGTTCTGGGGCGTTCGACGTGGTGCCCGGGTTCGCCGAGGCGCCGGGCAAGGGGCGGAAGTACACCTACCGCGTGGACGTGGAACGGGGGCTGGGACTGGACGGCGAGCTCTTCGCCGAAGCCGTGCACAAGACGCTCAACGACGACCGCAGCTGGGCCCACGGCGGCGAACGCACCTTCGAGCGGGTCTCCTCCGGCGAGCCCGACTTCGTGATCACGCTGGCCAGCCCGGGAACCACGGCCGAGTGGTGCGCCAAGTCGGGGCTGGACACCACCGAGGACAACGTCTCGTGCGACTCGGCCGCCACCGAGCGCGTGATGATCAACGCCTACCGCTGGGCGCAGGGGTCCACGACCTACGGGAAGCGGATCCACGCCTACCGGCAGATGCTGATCAACCACGAGGTCGGCCACCGGCTCGGCCACGGCCACGTCGACTGCGAGAAGGACGGCGAGTTGGCACCGGTGATGCAGCAGCAGACGAAGTTCCTCGACCACGACGGGATCCACTGCCTGCCCAACGCCTGGGTGCACCCCGAGGGCTGACGCGCGACCGCGCGTCGCGCGCAGCGGGCGCAGACGCTCCTTCGTCACGGTGCGTCGGTGAGTGATCCCCTAGCGCGACGGAACGCCTCCCGCGCGGGAAAGTTACGGCCGTTCACCCCTTTTGGTGGCACGACGGACAACCGTCCGTCGCGCCACCGGCATGTCCGCATACGTTCGTCCCGCTGCGAGCCGCCCGTGCGACGGCGGCTCCCCGGACGGAGGAAGCGGGGTGTACTCGTGCGCATCGGACTGGTGACGGAGGGTGGCTACCCGTATGTGGGCGGTGAGTCCGGAACCTGGTGCGACCGGCTCGTGCGCGGGCTCGGGCAGCACGAGTTCGACCTCTACGCACTCAGCCGCAGCCGGGCGCAGGAGGAAGAAGGCCGGGTGCCGCTTCCGCCCCAGGCCGGCCGGGTCCGCACGGCGCCGCTGTGGCGCGCCGAGGACGACGGAGTGGTCCACGGGCGCCGCGCGCGCCGGCGCTTCGCCGAGTGCTACCGGGAGCTCGCCGCGGTCCTGGCCTCCACGAGCAACGCCGACCCTGGTGACAGGACCGGTCCCGGCGTTCCGGACGATCAGGCGGACCGTTTCGCCAGGGCGCTGTACGGGCTGGCCGACCTGGCCCGCGACGAGGGCGGCCTGGGGGCCGCGCTGCGCTCGGAGGCCGCCGTCCGCGCCCTGGAGGGAGCCTGCCGCGCCCCCGGCGCTGTACGGGCCGCGCGCGGGGCGCGCGTGCCGGATCTGCTCACGGTGGCCGCGCACCTCGAACGCGCCCTGCGCCCCCTCTCACTCGACTGGTACGGGGACGACGACCTCGGCGCGGCCGACCTCTGCCACACCGCGGCCGGCGGCACGGCCGCCCTGCCCGGGCTGCTCGCCCGCCACTTCTGCGGCGTCCCCCTGCTGGTCACGGAGTACGGCGTGCGGCTGCGCTCGCACTACCTGGCCCCCGGCGCCGAGGAGACCGCACCGCCCGTGCGGGCCCTGCTCGCCGCCTTCCACGGCCGGCTCGCCACCGAGGCCTACCGCCGGGCCGCCGTCGTCACCCACGGCAACGCGCACACCCGCCGCTGGCAGGAGCGCTGCGGCGCGGACCGCGCCGTCCTGCGCACCGTCCACCCCGGCATGGACGCCTCCCCCTTCGCCGAGGCCGGCGAGGCGCCGGACGCCGCCGACCCCGGCACGCTGGTGTGGGTCGGACGCGTGGAGCCCGCCAAGGACCTGGTGTCCCTGCTGCACGCCTTCGCCGAGGTCCGCCGGCGGCAGCCGGGGACCCGCCTGCGCATCGTGGGCGCCGCGGCGGGCCCCGACGGGGCCGAGTACCTGGGCCACTGCCGGGCGCTGGCCGCCCAGCTCTTCCCCGACGAGGCCGAGGGACCGCACACCGCCGGCGACAACCCGGTCTCCTTCGAGGAGGTCGGCGGCCCGGAGGCGCGGACCGTCGCCGACGTGTACGCGTCCGGCGCGGTGACCGTCCTGTCCAGCGTCGTCGAGGGCTTCCCGCGCGGCCTCGTCGAGGCCATGTTCTGCGGTCGCGCCACGGTGTCCACGGACGTCGGCGCCGTCGTGGAGGTGGTGGGCGGCACCGGGCTCGTCGTGCCGCCGCGCAACCCGCGGGCGCTCGCCGAGGCGTGCGTGGCACTGCTGCGCGACCCCGAGCGCCGTGCGCGCCTCGGGGCGGCCGCCCGCGCCCGCGCGCTCGAACTCTTCACCGTCGAGCAGAGCGTCGCCGCGTTCCACGGCATCTACCTGGAGATCGCCTCGCGCTGCCCAGTGCGGCGCGTCGTGCTCGACGTCACCGGCGCCCCCCTGCCCTTCGCCGACCCGGCCGAGGCCCACCTGCCCGGGTACTGGACGGGTACGCCCGCCGGGACGCGCGGCGCACCCGCGTGGGCGGCCGGCGCACCGCTACGCGCCACGACCCCCGGAACCGCCGCGGAGGCCGCACGATGACCGGCCCGGCGACCGGCCCGGCGACCGGCCCGGCGACCGGCCCGGCCCGGCCGGACGACCCCGGCACCCCGGCCGCTCCCGCCGCGACGGACGCGCGCACACAGCCGTGGCCCCGGGAGGACACGCGGCCCGCCGGCGACACCGGCCGCCCCCGGGGCGGCAGCCTCCACCGCGGCGCCGCCGACCCGGTGAAGGTGCTGATGCATCGCCACCAGGCGCTGTGCGAACGGGCCGTCGACCCCCTGGAGATCGCCGCCGGCCTGGAGGCCCACGGCGTCAGCGACCGCACCGCCGCCCGGTTCCGCCACCGCGACGTCTTCTCACTCGCCGAGGAGATGTACGCCCGCGTGCCCCGGGACGGCGACGCGCCCGCCCGCCCCGGCACCGCCGCCGCTCCCTCCACGGGCGCCCGCCGGCTCGCGCTCGGCCTGCTGCCCGGCGCGCTGTGCGCGGCGGCCGTGACCGGAGCGCGCCTCACCGAAGGCCGCCCCCGCCTGCTGGTGGCCGCGGCCGGCGTCCTCGCCGTCGTCCTCGCCGTGCACGCCGTGCTCCGCCGCGGCCCCCTGGGCATCAGGAGGACCGTGCCGCGCGGGCCGCACACGCCGGGCGCCCGGAGGTCGACGTACTGGCTCGCCGCCTACGCCCTCCTCGGCGACGGCCTGCTGGGCGTCGCCGTCGCCGGCGGCCCCGACGGACTGCCCGACGGCACCGCGGCCGGTCCCTGGCCCCTGACCGTCGCACCCGTCCTGGCCCTCGCCCTCGCCTGCGCGCCCGCGGCGGTCGCCGCCCACCTGTTCGCCGTGGGGGCCCGGCGCCGGCTGGAGGCCAGCCACGGCCTGGAGGAGTTCGCCGCCTCCGTACGTCCGCTCCTGCTCGGCACCTTCGTCCTGTTCCTGTGTGCTCTGACCGCCCTCACAGCCGCCTGCGGCGCGGTGCTGCACGAGCCCGCCGCCTACGCCGGCACCCTCGCCCTCGGCGCCCTGCTCCTGCTCGCCCGGCTCCTCGCGGCGCACGGCTTCCACCACGCGCCGGTCGTGGGCCTCGGCGTCGCGGCCGGAGCCGAGGCGACCGCCCAGGCGAGCGTCTTCGCCGCCCGCCTCCCGGGCTGCGACGCCCTCGCCGTACCGGTCGACGCCCTCGTCGCCCGCTTCGGCCCGGGAAGCGTCCCGGCGCTCGCCTGCGGAGCGGCCGCCTGCCTGCTCCTCGTCCACGCGACCCGCAGGCTGACCAGGGCGTCGGCCCACGCCCCGGCGGAGGATCCGCCGTGAGGGGCGCCGGAACGCCGGGGGGCGCGGTGCCCAGTGCCCTTGCTCCCGCGCGCACGCCGGTCCGGTACGGAATGCCGGCGGGCGCGGTGTCGGGCGTCCAGGTCGCGGCGCGTAGGCCGGTTCGGTGCGGAATGCCGGCGGGCGCGGTGTCGGGCGTCCAGGCGCCGGCGCGTAGGCCGGTCCGGTACGGAATGCCGGCGGGCGCGCCGCCCAGTGCCCTTGCGCCCGCGCGCACGCCGGTCCGGTACGGAATGCCGGCGGGCGCGGTGTCGGGCGTCCAGGTCGCGGCGCGTAGGCCGGTCCGGTACGGAATGCCGGCGGGCGCGGTGCCGGGTGTCCAGGTCGCGGCGCGTAGGCCGGTCCGGTGCGGAACGCCGGCGGGCGCGGTGCCCAGTGCCCTTGCTCCCGCGCATACGCCCGTCCGGTGCGGAACGCCGGGCGGGCGGGGCGCCCCCTCGTCGGCCCGGGCCGCACGCCGGGGCGGCCCGGCGCGGCCGACGGCACCGGGCGCTGCCCGCGACGCGGCCGCCGACTCCGTTCGACCCCCCGATCGCCACCCCGAGCCCGGGCACCCTCCCGCGCACCATCCCCTGAAGGAGAACGCCAGATGACCACCTCCCGATCCGGAGCATCCGCAGCCACCGGAGCGCACACCCCGGGAGCCGGCCGATGAGAGTCCTGCTGATCGGAGCCAACGGGTACCTCGGCCGTTTCGTCGCCGACCGCCTGCTCGCCGACCCGGCCGTCCAGCTCACCGCCCTCGGCCGCGGCGACGACGCGGACGTCCGCTTCGACCTCGCGACCGGCAGCCCCGGCGCGCTGACCCGCTTCCTCGACGCGGTTCACCCCGGCGTCGTCATCAACTGCGCCGGCGCCACCCGGGGCGGCGCCCGCGAACTCACCCGGCACAACACCGTCGCCGTCGCGACCGTCTGCGAGGCCCTGCGGCGCAGCGGCTGCGGTGCCCGCCTGGTGCAGATCGGCTGCAGCGCCGAGTACGGCCCGAGCCAGCCGGGCTCGTGCACCGCCGAGGACGCCGTGCCCCGCCCCGGCGGGCCCTACGGCGTCAGCAAGCTCGCCGCCACCGAGCTGGTCCTCGGCTCCGGACTCGACGCCGTCGTGCTCCGCGTCTTCTCGCCCGCCGGGCCGGGCACCCCGGCCGGCTCCCCGCTCGGCCGGCTCGCCGAGGCGATGCGCCGCGCCATGCAGTCCGGCGACGGGGAACTCAAACTCGGCGGCCTGGGCGCCCAGCGCGACTTCGTCGACGTCCGCGACGTGGCCCGCGCCGTCCACGCCGCCTCCCTGTCGGCGGCGCAGGGCGTCATCAACATCGGCTCCGGCCGCGCCGTACGGCTGCGGGACGCCGCCGCCGTCCTCGCCCGGGTGGCCGGGTACGGCGGCGCCCTGAACGAACTGGACGGTCCGCCCGGCGGCCACCTCAGGCCCACCATCGGCCACCCCCGCAGCGAGCCGGACCACCCGGCGCCGGTCCCGTACCCGTACCCCGACGGCTGCGGCAGCTGGCAGCAGGCCGACGTGCGCACCGCTCGCGACCGGCTGGGCTGGCGCCCCCGGATCAGCCTGGAGGAGTCCCTCGCCGACATCTGGATGGAGGCGGCATGCCGTATCTGACCAGCACCCCGGCGGGCAGGGCGAGCACCGAGGTCCGCACCGGGTTCGGTGTGCCCGGCTGCGCGCACCCCCTGCTCGCCCCGGCCGAGTGGACGGAGCTCACCCGGCCGGGCAGGCCACTGCACTGGGTGGTCCTGAACGTCGCCGACGGTCCCGGCGTCCGCCCCGACCCGCACTGCCTGGACGCGGCCGGGCGCCTGCGCAACGGGGGCGTGCGGGTGCTCGGCCACCTCGACGCCGCGTACGGTCTGCGGACCCTCGCCGACCTGGCCGCCGACGCGCACCGGTACGCCGAGTGGTACCGCACCGACGGCTTCCTGCTGGACCGCTGCCCGGCCGACCGTGCCGCCCTGCCGGCGGTCCGCCGCCTGGCCGGGGCGCTCCGCGCCCTGCGTGAGGGAGCCCACATCGTCCTCGGCCACGGCACCCACCCGCACCCGGACTACGCCGCGGTCGGCGACCAGTTGGTGACCTTCTCCGGGCCCTGGAGCGACTACCGCTGGTCGCAGGTCGCGGAGTGGACCGCCGACCATCCCCCGGAGCGGTTCTGCCACTTGGTGCACGGCGTCCCGCGCGGGCATCTCGACGAGGCCCTGCGCATCGCCCGCTGGCAGGGCGCGGCGACCATCTGGTTCACCGACCGCACGGACCGCGGCGGCCGCGCCGACCCCTGGGAGTCCCTGCCCGGCTACTGGGACGACATCGTCTCGCGTCTCGGAACAGGTGTCTCGGAATGAAGAAGGCCGTGGCAGTGTTACGGGAAGTACAACCATAGTGATCGACCGACCAACGGAGTCCCCGTGTCGTTGCCACCCCTGGTCGAGCCCGCTCCCGAGCTCACCGTAGACGAGGTTCGCAGGTACTCCCGCCACCTGATCATCCCGGACGTGGGGATGGACGGGCAGAAGCGGCTGAAGAACGCCAAGGTGCTGTGTGTCGGCGCCGGCGGCCTGGGCTCGCCCGCCCTGATGTACCTGGCGGCGGCGGGCGTGGGCACGCTCGGCATCGTGGAGTTCGACGAGGTCGACGAGTCGAACCTGCAGCGTCAGATCATCCACAGCCAGTCCGACATCGGCCGCTCGAAGGCCGAGTCCGCGCGTGACACCGTCAAGGGCATCAACCCGTACGTGAACGTGGTCCTTCACGAGGAGCGGCTCGAGGCCGACAACGTGATGGACATCTTCAGCCAGTACGACCTGATCATCGACGGCACGGACAACTTCGCCACCCGTTACCTGGTCAACGACGCGTGCGTGCTGCTGAACAAGCCGTACGTGTGGGGTTCGATCTACCGCTTCGACGGTCAGGCGTCCGTCTTCTGGTCCGAGCACGGGCCCTGCTACCGCTGCCTCTACCCGGAGCCCCCGCCCCCCGGCATGGTTCCCTCCTGCGCCGAGGGCGGCGTCCTGGGCGTGCTGTGCGCGTCCATCGGCTCCATCCAGGTCAACGAGGCGATCAAGCTCCTGGCCGGCATCGGTGAGCCGCTGGTCGGCCGCCTGATGATCTACGACGCCCTGGAGATGCAGTACCGCCAGGTCAAGGTCCGCAAGGACCCGAACTGCGCGGTCTGCGGCGAGAACCCGACCGTCACCGAGCTCATCGACTACGAGGCCTTCTGCGGCGCCGTGTCCGAGGAGGCCCAGGCGGCCGCCGCCGACTCGACGATCACTCCCAAGCAGCTCAAGGAGTGGATCGACGACGGCGAGAACATCGAGATCATCGATGTGCGCGAGCCCAACGAGTACGAGATCGTCTCGATCCCGGGCGCCCGGCTGGTCCCGAAGAACGAGTTCCTGATGGGCACCGCCCTGGAGGGCCTGCCGCAGGACAAGAAGATCGTCCTGCATTGCAAGACGGGTGTCCGCAGTGCGGAAGTCCTCGCCGTCCTGAAGTCCGCGGGCTTCGCGGACGCGGTCCACGTCGGCGGCGGCGTGATCGGCTGGGTCAACCAGATCGAACCGCACAAGCCCGTCTACTGATCAAGGGTCTCGCCCACCAGCGGGACTGAAGAAGCCCACGGCTCTGACCAGTTCAGATGCTGTGGGCTTCTGTCGTTGTCGGTCGACGTCGGGTGACATCGTACGGCCCAGGGACGGCCCGGACATCGCACCGGGCCGCCGCTGTGGGCTGGGTCCGCTAGCATCCGGGCCGCCGCTGTGGGCTGGGTCCGCTAGCATCCCGGCATCGAGGGGGCAGACATGGCACTGGGCCGTAAGGGAGCGCGGCGCATAGTCGTCGACGGCGCGATCTACCGCTGGCGGCTGCGTCGCAGGCCCACCTACAGCCAGGCCCTCTGCTGGTCGCCGTGTGCTTACGCCGTGGAGCATGCGGATCATCCTGGGACGACTCTCGTCGTCACCACGAACCAGCCTCACACCGGCAACTGGATTGGACGCTCGGGCAATCCGGTACTGCCCTCCGATGTTGCCGACGCTATCCAGGTCGCCCTACTACAGGGTTGGGTCCCCACTCATGCGGGCTCACCGTTTCACCTCGACCAGTCCGCCGGCTTCTCTTCCTCGTTCTGAACTGGCTGGGGGTGAGCACCGCTTTAGGAGTTCGGTCCGAGCGCGGTCCGACTGCTGTCGTCAACCGGCGCGACGGCCGGCGGGAGTCGCCGGCGTGTGCCCCCGTCCGACGTCGTTGATGTCAGCTGTGGATGTCAGATGCCTTCTCATCCGTAGCTCCAGCCGGATCGATCAGCGAAGGCCATACCCGGCCGCTCCGACCGAACGTCTGTCGTCGTAAGTCTTCGGCCGTCATGTGTCACCCAGTAGCACCTGGTGCTACATTGGTTGGTATGAGCGTTCAGCCCGAAATCACCCAACGGGATCTACGCAGCCGGTCCCGAGAGATCATGGATGCCATACAGGGCGGTCAGTCGTTCACCGTCACTCGCGATGGACATCCGATCGGCCAGCTCGTCCCGCTGCGTCGACGCCGCCGGTTCGTCTCCCGCCAGGAGTTCGCCGCTATGTCCAGGACCGCCCCCGGCATCGACCTTGACAGGTTCCGCGCCGATCAGGACGCCACGGCCGACACCTACTCGGACGATCCCTATGAGCGCTGACCGCTCGACGCCTCAGCAGGGCCTCCTCGACACCAACATCATGATTCTGCGCCGCTGGGTGGCACCCGAGGAGCTACCGGACGAAATGGCGATCACCGCCATCACCCTGGCCGAGTTGTCCGCCGGTCCGCACGAGGTCCGTCGTAACGACGAACAGAGCAGCTACGACGAACACGCCGAACGCGCCCGCAGGCTCGACGTCCTGCAACGCGCCGAGAACGAGTTCGATCCCATCCCCTTCGATGCCGAAGCGGCCCGGATCTACGGCCGTATCTGTGCTGCAGTGATCAGCGCCGGCCGCAAGCCACGCCGCCGGGTGGCCGACCTGATGATCGCTGCCATCGCCGTGGCTGAGAACCTTCCCCTCTTCACCACTAACCCCGACGACTTCAAAGGGCTGGACGACCTCCTTACCGTCGTGCCGGTCACGCGCCCGAGGGTGCCCCAAGAAGGCTGACAGCAGGGCACTGGTGTGGTGGGAGCGCACCGGGGCACGGATGTGATCACGCAGCAGCCTCGGCCTGGTGGCCCTGCGTATCGAGGACGCCGGCGAGCTCATGCAATTGTGGGCTGACTTCATGGTGCGTGGCTCGCTTGGGCTGGCGGAGCACCGGTGACTGCATCACTGATCTTTCACAGGGACCAGGGCCGCCCGATCAACCGCAACGATTTCAACCGCCAGGCCTGGCGCCCGGCTCTCGATGCGGCGGGCGTCCCTCTCGGTCGGGCGAGCGGAATGCACGCGCTGAGGCACTTCTACGCCTCCGTCCTCCTGGACGCGGGCGAGAGCATCAAGGCCCTGTCCGAGTATTTGGGCACCACGATCCCGGCTTCACGCTCCGGACGTACACGCACCTGATGCCGAGCAGCGAGAAGCGGACCCGAGAGGCAGTGAACCGTGCCTTCGCGGACGGCCCGGACACCGATGACGGCCCCACGACGGCCCAGGAGGGGCGATCATGCGGGGAACCAGCAGGCCACGCCTTACATCGCCTGACTCGCCCGTCTACTGATCAAGGGTCTCGCCCACCAGCGAGGCTGACGAAGCCCACGGCTCCGACCAGTTCGGAGCCGTGGGCTTCTGCCGTTGCCCGGCAGGCGCAGCCGGGGCTTGTAGCCCCTCGTTCCGCGGAGTGTTTGCAGCGCAGTGGGGAAGGAGTCGGAGCGGGAGGGAGTACAGGAGACGACTGTGACCGTCCTCGCGATCCTTCTCCTCATCATCGGGACGCTCCTGGTCCTCATCGGGGCGCTGGTGATCCTCGTCGGGATGTTCCTGATCGCCGTCGGGGCGATTCTGGTCCTCATGGGGATGACCCTCATCGGCATGGGCGCGTACCTGCTGATCCGGAGACTTCTCGGTCATGACCGGGACCGGTCCCACGGGTGGTGAACCGGGTCAGGAGCAGACCGTGCCGGCCGCCGGGAGCCGTCCGTCGAGCAGGTAGCCGTTCACCGCGCCCTGCACGCACCGGTTCCTGCTGTCGTAGGCGCCGTGCCCCTGCCCCCGGTAGGTCAGTTCGACCCCGACGCCCTTGCCCAGGGCGTTCACCATCTTCTGCGCGCCCTCGTACGGTGTGGCCGGGTCGCCGGTGTTGCCCACGACCAGGATCGGCGCCGCGCCCGGCGCGCTCACGTCGGGATGGTCGGCCGCGCCGGGCACGGCCCAGTCGGTGCAGCTGAGCAGGGACCAGGCCAGGAAGTCGCCGAACAGCGGGGAGGCGGTGCGGAACGCGGGCAGCTTCCCCTCCACGTAGGCGGGCGAGTACCGGGGCCTGTCGTCGGAGCAGTTGATGGCGGCGTTCGCGGCGGCGAGGTTGCTGTACTCGCCGTTCTCGTTGCGGCCGTTCATCGCGTCGGACAGCGTCATCAGTATCCGGCCGTCGCCCGCGTAGGCCTGTTCCAGCCCCTCGGTCAGGTACTCCCAGAAGTCCTCGGAGTACAGGGCCTGCGCGATGCCGCTGGTCGCGGCGGTCTGGGTCAGCCGACGCGGCGGGACGCCCGGGATCGGCTTGCCGTCCAGGTCGGCGAGCAGCTTGGCGATGCGGTTCTTGACGTCCTGCGGGGTGTCGCCGATCGGGCACTCGGAGACCTGCGAGGTGCAGTCCTGCGCGAAGTTGTCGAGCGCGAGCTGGAATCCCTCGGCCTGGCCGAGCGAGCCCTGCTCGGGGTTCTGCGTGGGGTCGACGACCGCGTCGAACACGGCCCGCCCCACGTTGCGCGGGAACAGGTGGGCGTAGACGCCGCCCAGTTCGGTGCCGTAGGAGATGCCGAAGTAGTGCAGCTTGGCGTCGCCGAGGACCTGGCGCATGAGGTCCATGTCCCGGGCCGCGTCGGTGGTGCGCACGTGCCCCAGGACCTTCTTGGAGTTCTTCTCGCACGCGGCGTTGAACTGTTTGGTGTTGTTCAGGTACGCGGTGCGCTCGGCGGCGTTGTCGGGCGTCGAGTCCTGCTGGAAGTACCGGTCGAGCTGGGCGTCGCTCTCGCACGTCACCGGCGCGCTGCGGCCGACGCCACGAGGGTCGAAGCTCACCAGGTCGTAGCGCGTGCGCAGCGCCGCGTAGTCCCCGGCGAAGGCGGGCAGCGTGGTCACGCCGGAGCCGCCCGGGCCGCCGAAGTTGAACACCAGCGAGCCGATGCGCGCGCCCGGGCCGCTCGCCGTCGCCCTGATCAGGGCGATCCCGATCGTGTCGCCGTCGGGCTTCGCCCAGTCCAGGGGCGCCCGCATCGTGGCGCACTGCCACGTGCCGCCGTTCGGCAGCGGTGACGGGGCCGGACCGCCGCCCTCCGCCTCGGACGGGGCCGGGCACTCCGCCCAGTTCAGCTTCTGGACGGTCAGGTCCTCGGCCTCGCTGTCGCCGCCGCAGCCCGCCAGCAGGGAGGACAGCAGGACGGCGGTGGCGGTCAGGGCGGCGGCGCGCAGCCCGCGGGCGTTCTGCATGCGTCCATCCTCACGCCCCGGGTGGCACCCCGCGCGGGACGTACGCCGTCCGGGGCATGCGCGGCGGCCGCGGCCGCCTACAGGGCGCCCTTGCGCGTGAGGTGGTTGAAGGCGAGCCAGCCCGGCAGCACGGGCAGCCACAGGGTCAGCAGCCGGAACATCAGCACCGCGGGCGCGGCCACCTCCTTGGGCAGTCCCACGGCGATCAGGCCGACCGTGAGGGTCGCCTCGACCGCCCCGACGCCGCCCGGCGTCGGGGCGGCGGAACCGAGGGCGTTGCCGGCCAGGAAGACCACGGCGACACTGGCGATGCTGATCGAGGTCGAGTCGTCGCCGAACGCCCGGATCGACGCGTCCAGGCACATCACGAAGCAGGCGGTCAGCAGGAGCATGCCGCCGATGCCGGTGACCAGCTTCTGCGGCCGCTGCAGCACGTCGAGCATGCGCGGCACGACACCCGCGAAGAGCGACCGCACGCGGGTCACGACGAACTTCCGCAGGAACGGCACCGACGTGACCACGAGCACGAGCACGGCGACCGTCAGCAGACCTGCGATGACCGTCCGGGACGGCGACAGCGACGGCGTCTTCTCGGTGCCCGTCAGATAGCCGAAGGACAGCAGCATCAGGATGTGGCAGCCGAGTCCGAACAGCTGCGAGGCGCCGACGCTCGCCACCGCGAGCCCGGGGCGCACGCCCGCGCGCTGGAGGAAGCGGGTGTTCAGGGCCACGCCGCCGACGGCGGCCGGCGCCACGATCTTCACGAACGACCCGGCCACCTGTGCGGCGACGGTCCGCAGGAACGGCACCCGCTCCGGCACGAACCCCAGCAGCGCCATCGCCGCCGCGACGTAGCTCAGCGCGGAGAACAGCGCCGCCGCCGCGAGCCAGCCCCACTGCGCGTGGGCGAACAGGGTGCCGAACTGGATGTGGGTGAGCTGCGTCAGCAGGTAGTACGCGCCGATGGCGCCCGCGATGAAACTGATCAGCGTGCGGGGCCGGATCCGCTCCAGCCGGGCGGGCTCGACCGGCGCCTGCGGCCGGATCAGGAGGACCTGGTGGCGGATCTGCGTGAGCAGGTCCTCCTCGCGGGCCTCCTCCAGCGCCTCGTCGATGGCCCGCTTCTCCGCCCGCGCCTCCGCGCGCACGGTCTTCTTGTCGGGCTTCTCCAGAGCGACGGGCCCGGCCTCGGCGGTGGCCGCCTCCAGGCGGGCCTGCTTGGCCTGACGGGACGCCTCCAGCACCGCCTCCCGCTCCCGGTTCGCCCGCTCCCGGGCCAGTCTGCGCAGCGTCGCGCGCGTGGAGCGCGTCAGCGCGATGGGCTGCAGCATCGGCAGGCAGTCGGCGACGGCGTCGGGGCCCAGCACGCCGACCGCCGAGGCGACGGCACGCTCGGCGCCCACCCGCAGCCCCAGCGTCGTCACCAGCTGGGCGACGTCCATGCGCAGCAGCAGGTCACCCGCCGCGATCTCGCCGCCGCGCAGGTCGGTGAGGATCACCCGGCCCGAACGGTCCACCAGGATGGCGTCGCCGGCCAGCCTGCGGTGCGCGATGCGGCGCGACTGCAGGGCCTGCACCTGCTGCCACGTGTGGTGCAGCAGCTCGTCGGTGATCTCCTCGTCCGCCAGCGAGTCGAGGGTGCGGCCGCCGGTGTGCTCGTAGACCAGCATCACGGCGTCGGGGCCGAGCTCGGAGGTCGCGATCAGCTTGGGCGCGTTGGCGCCGGCCGCGATGGCCGCGTAGGCGAGCAGCGCCTCCTGCTCCAAAGCCTGGCGCAGCGACTGCAGACTGCTGCGGGTGGCGAAGCCGCGCAGCGTGATGTTGCGCCACAGGCGGTAGAAGAAGCCCTGGGCCTGCTGCTCCCGGTCGACCACCGTGACGTCCAGCGGCGGACCGTCATCCAGCGTGACGAAGTAGCGCCGTCCGCGGTCGCCGGCGTCCGCCGTCTCCGCCGCGTCCTCCCGGGAGGCGGTCACCGGGCGGAACCCGACGGTGCGCAGGCCCGCCATCAGCGTGCGCCCGGTGGGACGGACGTTGGGCGAGCCGACCGCGTACAGCGTGCCGTAGGCGACCGACCAGCCGATCAGCAGCGTCAGGACGATCGAGAAGGGGGTCGTGTAGCCGGTGACGAGCATCGAGAAGGCGTCGAGCGCCAGCACGATGTACAGCACCGCGCGCCAGCGCGGTCTGCGGGACATGCCGACGGCCGTCATGTACGCGATGACCGGGGCGAGGTAGCCGTGCACCGGGTCGGTCAGGGCGTGGATGTCGCCGGGGGAGGGCTGGGTCAGCGCCTCCTGGATCGAGTCCGGGGCGGCCTTGGCGACCCACAGGTCGGTGGCGAGGGTCACCCCGTGCGCGAGGACGGCCGCGAGCACGCCGTCGGCGATGCGCAGCCCGTCCCGTTTGATCAGCCGTTCGATCGCGAAGGCCACCGGGACGAGCAGGATCGCGATGCTGGACGCCAGCCCGGCGATCTTGATGAGCAGGTCGGGTGCCTGCCCGGTGCCCTTGTTGATGTCCTGTTCGAGGCCCGAGGTGGTGCCGTGCGCGAACGCGGCGATCGCCAGGAGCACCACGATGGCGAACACGGAGACCAGCAGCCGCATGAGGTCGGAGGGACGGTGCACGCGTGCGGGGAGCAGCGGTTCGTCGCCCTCCACCTCGTCGATGTGCGCGACATCGGCCCCGTCGGCGGGCTTGCGGTCCGCGGCGGCGGCCCGGGCCGGTTTCCCGTCCGCGCCGGCGGCGGCCCGGGTGGGCTCCGGGGCCGGGCCCGTGCCGGCCCGGCCGGGCTTCCGGTCGGAGCCCGTCGCGGTCTCGGCGGGCTCCGGGTCCACGCCGGTGACGGCCCGGGCCGGGTTCCGGGGTGTGCCGGTGGCGGCTCGGGCCGGCTGCCCGTCCGCGCCGGTGCCGGCTTCGGACGGCTCCCCGTCCGTGTCCGCGGCGGCGGCGCCCTCGGCGGGCGTCCCGTCCGCCTCGCCGCCGTCCTCACGCGCGGCCCGCGCGTCCGCCCCGATGGGCGCCTCATCGCCGTCCGGCCCGGCCGTGCCGGCGGTGTCAGGGCGTGACGAGACCCCAGAGGTGCCCTCCGCGTCGTCGGGGTGCACACCCTGCTGCTTCATGATCTCTTCTTGGTCTCGTATCACCGGTCACCGCCCGCACGATGGTGGCATGCCCCACCGGCACACGCGGGCATCAGGGTGCACATGCGGGGAAGCGCACAGTCTGCCCGAAGCGCCGCCGCCGGGCGAGGGCCGCGCGCGGTCCCGCGGGCGCCGCGTTGTCGGTGGGGTGGGGCAGGATGGGACGGATGAGTCACGAGAGCCTCCCGGACGAGGTCCGTCCGGAACGTCCGCACGACGTGCGCGGCGAGCCCGCGGACACGCTGCCCGCGTACGCCGAGCGGGTCCTGGAGGTCGCCGAGCTGATTCCGCCGGGGCGTGTCATGACGTACGGGGACGTCGCCGAATGGCTCGAGGAGGGCGGCCCCCGCCAGGTCGGCCGGGTCATGGCCCTGTACGGCGGTGCCGTCCCCTGGTGGCGCGTGGTGCGCGCCGACGGGGTGCTGCTCCCGGGACACGAGCTGCGCGCGCTCGGCCACTACCGCGCGGAGGGCACGCCCCTGAGGGAGGCGGGCAGAACGGCCGACGGCCACGTGCCGCGCATCGACATGAGGCGGGCCCGGTGGGACGGCGGCGCACGTGCGGCAGGTCACACCTGACAGCTTCCGCCATCGGAGCGGCCGCCGGGGAGCCCTTGCCCCGTACGGGCGAACCGGGGCACGCCCGGCGCATGCCGTACGTTCGTGCGTGGGGGGACGCACGGGACGGCAGCGCCGGGAGCGAAGGAGGGGAAGCCCTGCTTCCGCACCGGGCCGCGGCGTAGCGTCGGCTGCGCGTGTCCCCCTCACCCCGCGGTCACCACCCGCCACCCGCGGCCGTCCGGCCGCGCGGCGCCGCCGCGCCGTGCGAGCGACACACCCCAGCACACCCACCAGGACCGGCGAACCACGTGAGCTCCTCTTCCTCCACCAGGCACCTGACGCACCCCCGGGCGCGCCAGGGGAACCGTGGCGCCTACCGGCTGGTGCGTACTCCGCCGGCCCGGCCGGGTCCCCCCCGTCTGGACGCCGTACAGCGCGCCGTGGTTGACCACGAGGCCGGCCCGCTGCTCGTCCTCGCGGGGCCGGGCACGGGCAAGACCACCACCCTCGTCGAGTCCGTGGCCGCGCGGCTGGAACGCGGCGGCGACCCCGAGCGCATCCTCGTCCTGACGTTCAGCCGCAAGGCGGCCGTCGAGCTCCGCGACCGCATGGCCCTGCGCGTCGGAGCGGCCCGCGCCCCCCGGGCGACCACCTTCCACTCGTTCTGCTACGCCCTGGTCCGCGCCCACCAGGACAGCGACCTGTTCGTGGAGCCGATGCGGCTGCTGTCCGGCCCCGAGCAGGACGTGACCGTCCGGGAGCTGCTCGCCGGCCAGCTCGACCTGGAGAAGCTCGGCCTGGCGCACGTGCGCTGGCCCGACGAGCTGCGCGCCTGCCTGACCACCCGCGGGTTCGCCGACGAGGTCCGCGCGGTCCTCGCCCGCAGCCGTGAGCTCGGGCTGGGCCCGCGTGCCCTGGAGGCCTTCGCCCGCCGCATCGGCCGCCCCGACTGGCAGGCCGCGGCGGCCTTCCTGGCCGAGTACCTCGACGTCCTCGACCTCCAGGGCGTGCTCGACTACGCGGAGCTCGTCCACCGCGCCGTGCTCCTCGCCCGCCGCCCCGGCGTCGCCGAGGCGCTCGCCGCCCGGTACGACGCCGTCTACGTCGACGAGTACCAGGACACCGACCCGGCCCAGGTGCGCCTGCTGCACGCCCTGGCCGGCGGTGGCCGCACCCTGCTCGCGTTCGGCGACCCGGACCAGTCGATCTACGCCTTCCGGGGCGCGGACGTGAACGGCATCCTGGAGTTCCCGCAGACCTTCGCCCGCGCGGACGGCCGCCCCGCGCCCGTGCAGGTCCTGCGCACCTCCCGGCGCTCCGGCGCCGCGCTCCTGGCCGCCACACGGCTGCTGACCCGGCGCATGCCGCTGACCCGGCTGCCGGCCGAGAAGGTGCGCGCCCACCGCGACCTCGCACCGGCCCGGGACGGCGGCCGCGTCGAGGTCCACACGTACCCGACGCCGGGCACGGAGCTGGACAACATCGCCGACATCCTGCGCCGCGCCCACCTGGAGGACGGCGTCCCCTGGCGTGAGATGGCCGTCCTGGTACGGGCCGGCGCCCGCACCCTCCCGGCGGTGCGGCGCGCCCTGACGGCCGCGGGGGTGCCCGTGGACGTGGACGGCGACGACCTGCCGCTGCGGCGCGAACCGGCGGTGGCACCCCTGCTGACGGCGCTGCGCGCCGTCGCCACGGCGGAGGCGGCCCGGCGTCCCGACGCGGGTCGTGCGGAAGCGGATCGTTCCGGAACAAATCGTTCCGGAACGGATCGTTCCAGGGCGGATCGTGACGCAACGGAGCGGCCTCCCGGCCCCGGGGAGCAGGACCCGTCCGGCCGGCCGGACACCCGGGCGGAGCAGGACACGTCCGGGGAGCCGGAACAGGACGCCTGCTGGCTCGACACCGAGACCGCCCTCACCCTCCTCGCCTCGCCCCTCGCCGGCATGGACGCCGCCGACCTGCGCCGGCTCGGGCGCGCCCTGCGCGACGAGGAGCGGGCCGCGGGCAATCCGCTGCCGCCCCCCTCGGACGACCTGCTCGCGCGGGCGCTCGCCGAACCGGAACGGCTCGTCGCGCACGACCCCACGTACGCGCGGGGCGCCCAGCGCCTCGGCGCGCTGCTCCGCAAGGCCAGGGAGCGCCTGGCGGGCGGTGGCACGGCGGAGGAGGCGCTGTGGGACCTGTGGGAGGGGACGCCGTGGCCCACCCGCCTGGAGCGGGCGGCCCGGCGCGGCGGCGCGGCCGGCCGCAACGCCGACCGGGACCTGGACGCCGTGTGCGCGCTGTTCGCGACCGCGGCCCGCGCGGAGGAGCGCACCGGCGGCCGGGGCGCGCTGAACTTCCTGGAGGAGATCGAGGCCGAGGACATCGCGGCCGACACGCTCACCCGGCGGGCGATACGCCCGGACGCCGTGCGCCTGATGACCGCGCACCGCTCCAAGGGCCTGGAGTGGCGGCTGGTGGTCGTGGCCGGCGTCCAGGAGGGCCTGTGGCCGGACCTGCGGCGCCGCGGCTCGCTGCTGGAGGCCGACCGCATCGGCCGGGACGGGCTCGCCGCGCCGCTCACGCCCGGGGCGCTGCTGGCCGAGGAGCGCCGCCTGTTCTACGTGGCCGCCACCCGCGCACGGGAACGCCTCGTCGTCACCGCGGTGAAGGCCCCCGCGGACGACGGCGACCAGCCCTCGCGCTTCCTCACCGAACTCGGCGTCGAACCCAAGGACGTCACGGGCCGTCCGCGCCGTCCCCTGTCCGTGGCGGCGCTGGTCGCCGAGCTGCGCGCCACGACGGTCGACCCGCGCGTGTCGGACACCCTGCGGCAGGCCGCCGCCCACCGGCTGGCCCGGCTGGCGGCGCTCGCCGACGAGGACGGCCGTCCACTGGTGCCGGCCGCGCACCCCTACCGCTGGTGGGGCCTGGAGGAGCCGACCGAGAGCAAGGTGCCGCTGCGCGACCGCGACCAGCCCGTGGTGCTGTCCGGGAGCGCCCTGGACCAGCTCGCGAACACCTGCTCCCTGCAGTGGTTCCTCGGCCGTGAGGTCAAGGCCGACGCGCCCGCGACCGCCGCGCAGGGCTTCGGCAACGTGGTGCACGTCCTCGCCGACGAGGTCGCCTCCGGACGCACCCCCGCCGACCTCGCCGTCCTCATGGAGCGCCTGGAGACGGTGTGGAACGCGCTCGCCTTCGACGCGCCGTGGAAGTCGGCGCAGGAGAAGGAGAACGCGCGCGTCGCCCTGGAGCGCTTCCTGAAGTGGCACGTGCTGGAGCGCACGGGCCGTACCCCGGTGGCCGGCGAGCACGACTTCGACGTGACCCTGATGGCGGGCGAGTACCGGGTGCGCGTCCGCGGGTCCATGGACCGGGTGGAGGCCGACGGCGAGGGCCGCGCCTACGTCGTCGACTTCAAGACCGGCAAGCAGGCGCCCACGTCCGCCGAGGTCGCCCGACACCCGCAGCTCGCCGTCTACCAGCTCGCCGTCCGCGAGGGCGCAGTCGACGAGCTGTTCGACGGGAACCGGCCCGAACTGGGCGGCGCCGAGCTGGTCCAGCTGCGCCAGGGCGCCGCGAAACGGGACGGCGGGGAGGCCCTGCCCAAGGTGCAGGCCCAGGAGCCGCCGTCGGGGGAGTGGGTCGGCGAGCTGCTGGCCACCGCCGCCGGGAAGGTGCTCGACGAACGGTTCGCACCGACGGCCGGGCAGCACTGCGCCCACTGCTCCTTCCGGGCGTCCTGCAGCGCGCGTCCGGAGGGGCGGCACGTGGTGGAGTGACCGGCGCGGAGCGGACCCCTGCGCGCGGTCCGGGTGCGGGTTCCGGGCGCGGGCGGGGCGGCGAGACGCGCCACAGGTCCGGGTCGGCCGCTCGAAGCGCGCGTCCCGGCCGGCGGCCGCGGGGGTGCGGGCGGCGTTGACGGCCGGCAGCGGCACGGGCCCGGGGACGCCCGCCCGGCGGCCGCGGCACGGGCCGGGCAGGGAGGCGTTCCCCGCGGAGCCCCGGCCGAGGCTCGGCGGGAGTTCCCCGCGGAGCCCCGGCGGGGGCACGCGCGAGGCGGGCCCCTCTCGTACCGGCGTGACGCATCGCACCACACGCCCTGACCTGGGCTTTCCCCGGCCGCGAGGCCCATCGGGGCCCGCGCTGTCAGTGCCCGGGGCTAGCCTCTTGGACGTGCCAGCCCGCATCACTGATCCCGAGCAGCTCAAGGAGCTCCTCGGGATCCCGTTCACCCCGGAGCAGACGGCGTGCATCACCGCCCCGCCCGCCCCGCAGGTGATCGTGGCCGGTGCCGGGTCCGGCAAGACGACGGTGATGGCGGCCCGTGTGGTGTGGCTGGTCGGCACCGGCCAGGTCGCCCCCGAGCAGGTCCTCGGCCTGACGTTCACCAACAAGGCCGCCGGCGAACTCGCCGAGCGTGTCCGGAAGGCGCTGGTCAGAGCGGGCGTCACCGATCCGGAAGCCATCGATCCGGACAACCCGCCCGGCGAGCCGGTGATCTCCACCTACCACGCCTTCGCCGGCCGTCTGCTGACCGACCACGGCCTGCGCATCGGGCTCGAACCCACCGCCCGCCTGCTCGCCGACGCCACCCGCTACCAGCTCGCCGCGCGCGTGCTGCGCGAGGCCCCGGGACCCTACCCGGCACTGACCCGCTCCTTCCCGGACCTGGTCAGCGACCTGCTCGCCCTCGACGCCGAACTCGCCGAGCACCTCGTGCGCCCGGAGGACCTGCGCACCTGGGACGCCGGCCTGCTCGGCGCCCTCGAGGGCGCCAAGCTCGGCAACGCCGACCTGCGCAAGGTCCCCGAGGCGGCGGCAGCCCGCCGGGAACTGGCCGAGCTGGTGCTCCGCTACCGGACCGCCAAACGCGAACGCGACCTGCTCGACTTCGGCGACCAGATCGCGCTCGCGGCGCGGCTCGCCCAGCTGCCCGAGGTCGGCCGCGTCCTGCGCGACGAGTTCCGCGTGGTCCTGCTCGACGAGTACCAGGACACGTCGGTCGCGCAGCGGATCCTGCTGGCCGGCCTGTTCGGCGGCGGCACGGGCCACCCGGTGACCGCCGTCGGCGACCCCTGCCAGGCCATCTACGGCTGGCGCGGCGCGTCCGTCGCCAACCTCGACGACTTCCCCGAGCACTTCGCACACGCCGACGGCCGCCCCGCCACCCGCCAGGCGCTCAGCGAGAACCGCCGCAGCGGCGGCCGCCTCCTCGACCTCGCCAACACCCTCGCCGAGCCGCTGCGCGCCCTGCACGAAGGCGTCGAGGCGCTGCGCCCCGCCCCCGGCGCCGAACGCGACGGCACGGTCCGCTGCGCGCTGCTGCGCACCCACGCCGAGGAGATCGCCTGGGTGGCCGACTCCGTCGCCCACCTGGTGCGGACCGGGAAGACGCCCGGCGAGATCGCCGTGCTGTGCCGTACGGCCACGGACTTCGCGGAGATCCAGGGCGCGCTGGTCGCCCGGGACATCCCCGTCGAGGTGGTCGGCCTGTCCGGGCTGCTGCACCTGCCCGAGGTCGCCGACCTCGTCGCCGTCTGCGAGGTCCTGCAGGACCCCGGCGCCAACGCCTCCCTGGTCCGTCTGCTGACCGGCCCGCGCTGGCGCATCGGCCCCCGCGACCTGGCCCTGCTCGGGCGGCGGGCGCGGCTGATCGTCTCCCGCGCCCGCCCGGACGCCGGCGACGACCCCGACCGGCGGCTCGCCCAGGCCGTCGAGGGCACCGACCCGGCGGAGGTGATCTCGCTCGCCGACGCACTCGACACCTTCCTGGAGACGCCGCTGGACCGCGGGGGCGACGACGACGGGCTGCCGTTCTCCGCGGACGCGCGCGTGCGGTTCGCCCGGCTGGCCGCCGAGCTGCGCGACCTGCGCCGCTCGCTGGCGGACCCGCTGATGGACGTCCTGCACCGCGTCCTCGCCGTCACCGGCCTGGAGGTGGAGCTGTCGGCGTCGCCGCACGCCCTGGCGGCCCGCCGCCGCGAGACCCTGTCGAACTTCCTCGACGTCGCCGCCTCCTTCGCCGCGGGCGACGGCGAGGCCACGCTGCTCGCCTTCCTCGGCTTCCTGCGTACCGCCGCCCAGTACGAGAAGGGCCTGGACAACGCGCTGCCCGGCGGCGAGAACACCGTCAAGGTGCTCACCGCCCACAAGTCCAAGGGCCTGGAATGGGACGTCGTCGTGGTCCCCGGCCTGGTCACCGGGACCTTCCCCAGCAGCCAGGGCCGGGAGAAGTGGACCGCGCAGGGCAAGGTCCTGCCGCACGCCCTGCGCGGCGACGCGGACACCCTGCCCGACGTCGCCGGCTGGGACGCCCGCGGCATGAAGGCGTTCCACGAGGCCATGAAGGAGCACCAGCACACCGAGGAACTGCGCCTCGGCTACGTCGCCTTCACCCGCCCCCGCTCCCTGCTCCTCGGCTCCGGCCACTGGTGGGGCCCGAGCCAGAAGAAGCCCCGCGGCCCGTCCGCCTTCCTCACGGCCCTGTACGACCACTGCGCCGCGGGCTACGGCGAGATCGAGGTCTGGGCGGACGAGCCGGAGGAGGGCGAGGAGAACCCGGCCCTGCACCAGGCGGCCGCCGACCGGCTCTGGCCCCTGCCGCTGGACGAGGCCGCCCTCGCCCGCCGGCGCGCCGCCGCCGCGACGGTCCTCGCCCACCTGGACGACCTGGCCTCGGCCGCGGACGGCCACCCGGCGGCGGCGCACGACCCGGCCGCCCACGGAGACCCCGACTGGCCCCCGCCCCCGGAGGACGACGCACCACCCCACGACGAGCCCGACCCCTTCGCGGACGAGCCGTACCCGGACGACCCTTTCGCGGGCGAGCCCCACCCGGACGACCCCTTCGACGCCGATCCCCACCCGGACGACCCCTTCGACGCCGATTCCGTCGCCGGTGACCGGGACGACCCCTTCGACGCCGCGCTGTTCGACGACGGACCGCTCGGTGCCGGGTCCGCCGACGACGCCGAACCGCTCGGCGCGGAGGCCTTCGAGGACTCCCGCGGGCCCGCAGCCCCGCAGGACGCCCCCGTTCAGGACGCCCGCACCGGGGGCGCCCGCACCACGGGCACGGGCACCCCCGTCGGGGACGGCCCGGGCCGGGAGCATCCCGCCGGCCGGGGCGACGCCCGGACGAGCGGCCGCCCGGCGGTGCCGCACCAGGCGACGGCCCCGGACGACGGCACCGCCCTGCCGCCCGCACGCCCCCACCCGCACCCACCGGGACCGCGGCCCGCGCCGCTCACCCCGGAGGAGGCCCGCGTCGTGGCCTCCTGGGACCGCGACCTCGACGCGCTCACCGGGGAGCTGAGGCGCGCGCGGCAGAGCGTCACCGACGTGCCCCTGCCGGTGACGCTGACCGCCTCGCAGCTGCTGCGCCTGGCCGCCGATCCGGACGGGTTCGCCAGGGAGCTCGCACGCCCCATGCCGCGCCCCCCGCAGCCCGCAGCGCGCCGGGGCACCCGTTTCCACGCCTGGATCGAGTCGCGCTTCGAAGAGCTGACCCTGCCGCTGCTGGAGCCCGACGAGCTCCCCGGCAGCGATGCGGAGATCGCCGACGAGCGCGACCTAGAGGCCCTCAAGGACGCCTTCGAGCGCACCCCGTACGCCCACCGCACCCCCTACCGCGTCGAGGCCCCCTTCCAGCTGGCCCTCGCCGGCCGCGTGGTCCGGGGCCGTATCGACGCCGTCTACAAGGAGGGGGAGGGCGAGCAGGTGACGTACGAGATCGTCGACTGGAAGACCGGGCGCGGCGGCAGCGCCGACCCGCTCCAGCTCGCCGTGTACCGGCTGGCCTGGGCCGAGCAGCACGGTGTGCCCCTGGAGCGCGTCACGGCCGGCTTCCTCTACGTCCGCACCGGCGAGGTCGTACGGCCGCAGCGCCTCCCGGACCGGGCCGCACTGGAGCGGCTGCTCCTGGAGGAGCCGTCAAGTGCCCCGTCGTGTGACATACCGCCCGGCGAGGGCACCGGCACGGGCGGATAGGGTCGGGAGCATGAGCCAGACCCCGGACAGCGCCGTCCGCACGTACATCGAGCAGCACCGTGCCGCCTTCCTCGACGACCTCGCCGAGTGGCTGCGCATCCCGTCCGTGTCGGCGCAGCCCGACCACGGGGACGACGTGCGGCGCAGCGCCGACTGGCTCGCGGCCAAACTGAGGGAGACCGGCTTCCCCACCGCCGAGGTCTGGCAGACGCCGGGCGCCCCGGCCGTCTTCGCCGAGTGGCCGTGCGACGACCCCGACGCCCCCACGGTCCTGGTCTACGGGCACCACGACGTGCAGCCCGCCGCCCGGGAGGACGGCTGGCACAGCGAACCGTTCGAGCCCGTCATCCGCGACGGGCGCATGTACGCGCGCGGAGCGGCCGACGACAAGGGCCAGGTGTTCCTGCACACACTCGGCGTCCGCGCACACCTCGCCGCCACCGGCCGCACCTGCCCGGCCGTGCACCTGAAGCTGCTGATCGAGGGCGAGGAGGAATCCGGCTCACCGCACTTCCGCGCCCTGGTCGAGCGCCGGGCGCAGCGCCTGGCCGCCGACGCGGTCATCGTCTCCGACACCGGCATGTGGTCCGAGGACACCCCCACGGTGTGCACCGGCATGCGCGGCCTCGCCGAGTGCGAGATCCGGCTGCAGGGCCCCGACCAGGACATCCACTCCGGCTCCTTCGGCGGCGCCGTGCCCAACCCGGCGACCGCGGTGGCGCGGCTCGTGGCCGCCCTGCACGACGAGCACGCGCGCGTGGCGATCCCCGGCTTCTACGACGGTGTGGTGGAACTCACCGACCGTGAGCGTGAGCTCTTCGCCGAGCTGCCCTTCGACGAGCGGCAGTGGCTGCGCGCCGCCAAGTCGCACGCCACCCACGGCGAGGACGGCTACACCACCCTGGAACGCGTCTGGGCCCGTCCCACCGCCGAGGTCAACGGCATCGGCGGTGGCTACCAGGGCCCCGGCAGCAAGACGGTCGTCCCGTCCACCGCCATGGTGAAGCTGTCGTTCCGGCTGGTCGCCGGCCAGGACCCGGAGCACATCGAGAAGGCCGTCCGCGCCTGGGCCGCCGAACAGCTGCCCGCCGGGATCCGGCACGACATCGTCTTCGGCTCGGCCACGCGCCCGTGCCTGACACCGCTGGACCACCCGGCCCTGCAGTCCGTGGTCCGCGCCATGGGCCGCGCCTTCGAGCAGCCGGTCCGCCACACCCGCGAGGGCGGCTCGGGACCCGCCGCCGACCTGCAGGAGGTCCTCGGCGCCCCCGTGCTCTTCCTCGGCATCTCCGTCCCGTCCGACGGCTGGCACGCCCCCGACGAGAAGGTGGAGCTCGCCCTCCTGCTCAAGGGCGCCGAGACCAGCGCCTATCTGTGGGGCGACCTCGCGGAGCACTGCCGCCATGCGCCGTGAGGGACGGCCGCCGTCCGAAGCGGTGCGCCGCGGGAGGCACACTGGAGAGGCCGTCCCGTACCGCCAGGCCCCGCCGGACGTGGTCGCCTCCCGCCGTACGTCCTGCTGAACCGCCGCCGAAACAACCGTTGCACCGGGGGAGTTGGAAGCACTCGTGACCACCTGGACCGACCACAACGCCGATCGACCCATCTCGCTCACCGCGCCCAGCGGCATCGACCGGGCCGCCCACCACCGGCTCGACGAGGCCTGGCTCGCCGCGGCGTGGAGCCACCCCACCACCCGCTGCTTCGTGGTCTCCGGCGGTCAGGTCCTCATCGACGAGACGCCCGACGGGCGCACCGAGCTCGTCATGACGCCCTCCTTCGAGGCCCCCCTCACCGAGGCGCACCGCTACTTCCTGGGCACGGACGCGGACGGCGTGAGCTACTTCGCCCTGCAGAAGGACTCCCTGCCCGGCCGCATGGACCAGTCCGCCCGTGCGGCGGGGCTGCGCGAGGCCGGCCTGCTCCTGTCGCCCCGGGACGCCGGCCTGATGGTGCACGCGGTCGCCCTGGAGAACTGGCAGCGGCTGCACCGCTTCTGCTCCCGCTGCGGCGAGCGCACCGTGATCGCGGCGGCCGGCCACATCCGGCGCTGCCCGGCCTGCGGCGCGGAGCACTACCCGCGCACCGACCCGGCCGTGATCATGGCGGTCACCGACGACGAGGACCGCATCCTCCTGGGCCGTCAGGTCCACTGGCCCGAGGGCCGTTTCTCCACGCTCGCCGGCTTCGTCGAACCGGGGGAGTCCATCGAGCAGGCGGTGCGCCGCGAGGTCCACGAGGAGGTCGGCATCGCCGTCGGCGAGGTCGAGTACGTCGCCAGCCAGCCCTGGCCGTTCCCGTCCAGCCTCATGCTGGGCTTCATGGCGCAGGCCACCACCACCGGCATCGAGGTCGACGGCGACGAGATCCACGAGGCCCGCTGGTTCTCCCGTGACGAACTGGGCGCCGCGTTCGACTCCGGCGAGGTGCTGCCGCCGTACGGCATCTCGATCGCGGCCCGCCTGATCCAACTCTGGTACGGCAAGCCGCTCCCGACGCGGAGCGTGTGACCCCGGGACGCCGAACGGCGGCGGCTCCCGGGTCATCCGGGGGCTGCCGGCTCTGCCGCACCGCCGACGACGGCCCGGGCGGGCAGGGCACCGCTGCGCGCGCCCGTCCCCGGCGGGGTCCGGGCCCACCGGGGCGCCGAGCGGGAGCCACTGCCGGGACCGGGCGCTCATGGCGGCCGGGTGGTCACGCGAGCAGGGGGCGCCCCTCCATCGCGGCCTCGATGTGCTCGTCCCTGAGCGCGTCCTGGCCGTGCTCGGCGATGAAGGCCAGCACCCGGCCGAGGGGCGAGTCCGGAGGGGGCGGCTCCTCGCTGATCGTGAAGCCGAGCATCTGCGCCCAGAAGGCCGCGCCCACGTCCTGCGGGTTGTTCATGTCCATGCTGCGCACGGTAGCCGGAGGGTCTGACAACCGGGCGCCCGGAAGCCGAGGCCGTGGACGGGCCGGCAGCCGGGGTGACCGGAGCCGGGGCCACGGACGGGCCGGCGGACGAGGTGAGCGAAAAGCGTGCTCTGGAGTAGCCCCGCGCACGGGGCGCACACAGGAAACCCCCGAGCGGCCCTCGGGGCCGTCGGGGGTCGTGCGGCGCGGGGGTCAGGCGCCGAGGGCCTGCTTCACCTGGGCGAGGCTCGGGTTGGTCATGACAACCTCGGCGCCTCCCTGGGCGGGGACGACCCGAACCGTCGGCACCGTCTGGTTTCCGCCGTTCGCCTTCTCGACGAACGCCGCGGACTCCGGGTCCTGCTCGATGTTGATCTCGTCGTACGTGATGCCCTCGCGGTCCAGCTGGCTCTTCAGCCGGCGGCAGTAGCCACACCAAGTGGTGCTGTACATCGTCACAGTGCCCGGCATGTCTCTCGCGCTCCTCGTCAACGGCTCGGCGATGTCTCTCGTAGTGGTGCGAACATACGGGAAGGGGGACCGCATTCCCGCGGGGGGTATGCGGCCGGACGTGACCCTCACCGCACCCGGCGGGGCGGGCGCCGTCCGTCCCGTACCTGTTCCCCGGCGCCACCTGGGTATTGGTACGACCGCGCAGGCCCGCCTGTGGACAACCCGCTCACCCGTCCCGGGCGACCTGGCAGCATGGCTGTGTGACAGCAGCAACGCACTCCACCCTCTTCCCGCACGTACCGGACTCGGCCGACGCGGTGCTCGAAGGGCTCGACCCCGAGCAGCGCGAGGTGGCCACCGCCCTGCGCGGTCCGGTGTGCGTCCTGGCGGGCGCGGGCACGGGCAAGACGCGGGCGATCACCCACCGCATCGCCTACGGAGTGCGTGCCGGGATCCTCCAGCCCTCCAGCGTGCTGGCCGTCACCTTCACCAACCGTGCCGCCGGCGAGATGCGCGGCCGGCTCCGGCAGCTCGGCGCGCACGGCGTCCAGGCCCGCACCTTCCACTCGGCCGCCCTGCGGCAGCTGCAGTACTTCTGGCCGAAAGCCGTCGGCGGCAGCATGCCCCGGCTCGTCGACCGCAAGATCCAGCTCGTCGCGGACGCGGCCGCCGCCTGCCGTATCCGGCTGGACCGGGGCGAGCTGCGGGACGTGACCGGCGAGATCGAGTGGTCCAAGGTCACCCAGACCGTCCCCGCCGACTATCCGCTCGCGGCCGCGAAGGCCGGCCGGGAGGCCCCGCGCGACCCGGCGGAGATCGCCCACCTTTACTCCGCCTACGAGGACCTCAAGCGGGACCGCGGGGTCATCGACTTCGAGGACGTCCTGCTGCTGACGGTCGCCGTCCTCCAGGACCGCCAGGACGTCGCCGAGCAGGTCCGCGGCCAGTACCAGCACTTCGTCGTCGACGAGTACCAGGACGTCAGCCCCCTCCAGCAGCGGCTGCTGGAACTGTGGCTCGGCGGCCGCGACAGCCTGTGCGTCGTCGGCGACGCCAGCCAGACGATCTACTCGTTCACGGGAGCCACGCCCGACCACCTGCTCGACTTCCGCACCCGCCACCCGGGTGCCACGGTGATCAGGCTGGTCCGTGACTACCGCTCCACCCCCCAGGTCGTCCACCTCGCCAACGGGCTGCTCGCCCAGGCCCGTGGCCGCGCCGCCGACCACCGGCTGGAGCTCGTCTCCCAGCGGCCCGGCGGACCCGAACCCGTCTACGCCGAGTACACGGACGAGCCCGCCGAGGCGGAGGGCGCCGCCCGCCGCATCCGGGACCTCATCGCCTCCGGTGTGCCCGCGAGCGAGATCGCGGTGCTGTTCCGCACCAACTCCCAGTCCGAGACCTACGAGCAGGCCCTCGCGGACGCCGGCGTGCCCTACCAGCTGCGCGGCGCGGAGCGCTTCTTCGACCGCCCGGAGGTCCGCAAGGCGGGCATCGCCCTGCGCGGCGCCGCCCGCTTCGGGGGCAACGACTCCCTGCTCGACGACGTCGTGGACCTGCCCTCCCAGGTGCGCGCCGTGCTGTCCGGCGAGGGCTGGACACCGCAGCCGCCGGCCGGATCGGGAGCCGTCCGGGAGCGCTGGGAGTCACTGGCCGCCCTGGTCAACCTCGCGCAGGACTTCGCCGCCGCCCGGCCCGGCGCCACGCTCGGCGACCTCGTGGCCGAGCTGGACGAGCGGGCGAACGCCCAGCACGCCCCGACCGTCCAGGGCGTCACCCTCGCCTCCCTCCACTCGGCCAAGGGACTGGAGTGGGACGTCGTCTTCCTGGTCGGCGTCGCCGAGGGCATGATGCCGATCACCTACGCCAGGACCGACGAGCAGATCGAGGAGGAGCGCCGCCTCCTCTACGTCGGTGTCACCCGCGCACGCGAGCGCCTCCACCTGTCCTGGGCCCTGGCCCGGTCACCGGGCGGCCGTCCGAGCCGCCGTCCCAGCCGCTTCCTGGACGGACTGCGCCCGGGTACGACCGCCACCGTCGGCCGTACCGTCCCGGGGTTCACCGGGGGGATCGAGCGGGGTCACCCGGTAGTGGGCAGCACGGCTCCGGTGGTGCGGCGCGGCGGGCGCACCCCGGCGCGCTGCCGGGTCTGCGGCCGCACGCTCACCGACGCGGGTGAGATGAAGCTGATGCGCTGCGAGGACTGCCCCTCCGACATGGACGAGGGTCTCTACGAGCGGCTGCGCGCGTGGCGGGCGGTGCAGGCCCAGCGCAGCGGCCAGCCCGCCTTCTGCGTCTTCACCGACAAGACGCTGATGGCGATCGCCGAGGCCGCCCCGGACGACGAGCGGGAACTGGCGCGCATCCCGGGGGTCGGCATGCGCAAGCTCAGGCGCCACGGAGCCGATGTTCTCGCCATCTGCGCAGGCCAAGAGCCTGGGGGTGAAGAAGGCGAAGACTGACGCCAACTCGTCGAAAAAATAGTTTGCGCACGCCCCGGCAATCCCCATAGGTTCTTGGTCACGGGAACGGCGGCCTTCCTGAGGCCCTGGTTCCGTGTTGTACTTGCACACCCGAACGGGCCGGTTCACCCCGGTCCACGAGACGCCGAGAGGAGGCGAGTCCAGTGATCAGCATCAACAGCAGCTCCTTCAGCACCGCCAAAATGACCGATCGCTCGGCCGTCTCCCTGTGCATGCTCGGCGCCTCGTTCCAGGGCACCGGTCTGTCCGGCATTCGTGCCGTGCGTCCGGCGTCCTCCGTGTCTCCCGTCGCGGGCCTTCCCGTCCGTGAGCGCGATGAGCGACCGACCAAGGCACTGGAAGCAGTAGAGGCACAGGCGCAGGCCTATGCCTTCGCGGCAGCCGGTGCCGGTAACCGGAAGCTGACGACGCAGCACCACCTGATGTGGGCCTTCCGTGGGCCAGAACCCTGGAGTGATCCAGCCTGATCGCCGATCAGGCCGGCGCCTTCAGGGCCGCGGAACCCCATCCGGGATCCGCGGCCCTTCTGTTTTCCCCGAACGGGGACGACGGCGCGAAGGGGCCTCGGGACAAGAAAAGAACCCGGTACCACGCCGACACCCGGCCGACCGGCCGGACCGACCAGACGAGGAAGACGAACCGTGCAACTCGAAGCGCACGCCCCGTCCGTACCGCCTTCCGAAACGATCCCCCCGCCCGGCCCCACGGAGGACTCCGCCTTGATCCCGCTCACCGCGCTCACCGCGCTCGACGACGCCATCGAGAACCTCGGCGTACCCGTCCCGTGCCGTTCCTACGACCCGGAGGTCTTCTTCGCCGAGTCGCCGGCGGACGTCGAGTACGCCAAGTCCCTGTGCCGCACCTGCCCGCTGATGGAGGCCTGCCTCGCCGGCGCCAAGGAGCGGCGTGAGCCCTGGGGCGTCTGGGGAGGCGAGCTGTTCGTCCAGGGTGTCGTCGTCGCCCGGAAGCGGCCGCGCGGCCGCCCGCGGAAGAACCCGGTCATGGCATGAACAGCCCAGGAACGATCGACCGCCCCCTCACGCACGACCCCCAGAAGCAGGCCCCGATGAAGCCGTCCGCCACCGAGCCCGCGGGCTCCGCGACCGAAGACGTCACCACCACCGGCGCGAACGACTCGCGCCAGAACAGGACCCGAGAGATGCAACTCATCCCAGAAGCCCTGGCCCGTGCGCATATGGACGCGCGACTGCGGGAGGCCGAGCGCGACCGCCCGGCCCTGCGTCTGGCGGCCGCCCGCCGGATGCAGCGCCGTGCCGAGCGCGCCTCGATGCGCGCCCGCCGCGCCCTCGCCATCGCGGTGATGCAGTAACCGGGCACACCGCCAAGCGGTGACCGCCCGGTCAGCAGGGCAAGCAGTTCCTCACACGGGGGCCGGTCCGGCCGAACGGACCGGCCCCCGCGGTGCGCCGTGGCCCGGGCGTCCGCCGCCGCGTCATGATCACCGGATGACGAGTCTTCCCGGAGGCGACGGCGGCGGCTCCACCCCGGAGCCCCCGCTTCCGCCGTGCGCACGCTGCGGCGCCGTGCCGGAGGGCCCGCCTGTCACCTGGACCTGTTCCGTGGAGAACGGCGTGCGCCGCTACTTCTGCGACCGCTGCTCCCGGGACCATCTGAGATCCATCGAGGGCCGCCTCGACTCGGTCTGGTGGTAGGGCCCGCTCACGCCCCGGCGGCGGACTGCTCGTCCTCGTCCGTGTCCGGGACGAATCCGGGCAGCCACTCCTCCAGCTCCTCCCGCAGCCGCACGGTCGCTCCCAGCTGGCACAAAACGCCGATGGTGCTGAGCGTCACCCGGTGGATGAGCAGGTACGCGGGCGGCAGGTTGAGGTTTCGGCCCAGCTGGTAGGCGGGCGAGCGGGGGTCGGCGATGCGTGCCGCCTGGCTGCGCATCCAGCCGCGGGTGAAGGTGAACTCCTCCGCCCGGGCCGGTTCGATGATCGGCAGCAGGTAGTCGAGGACGGCGTCGGGGTCGAGCGCGACCGACTCCTTGACGAAGCCCTCCGCGCGCAGCATGTCGTAGACCGCCTCGGCCTCGCCGTCCAGCGTCATGCGCAGTGACTGGCCGATGGGAGCCGGCAGCCCGCCGGGCAGGCGGTCGACCGTGCCGAAGTCCAGCACGCCCAGGCGCCAGTCGTCCGCGCCACCGGGTCCCCCGGGCAGGAGGCGGAAGTTGCCCGGGTGCGGGTCGGCGTGCAGCAGGCCGGTGCGGGACGGGCCGGAGAACAGGAAGCGGGCCAGGAGCTGGCCGGCGCGGTCGCGCTGCTGCGGGGTGCCGTCCGAGATGACCTCCGACAGCGGGACGCCGTCGATCCACTCGGTGACCAGGACCTGCTCGCCCTGGTGGACCACGGCCGGCACGACGACGTCCGGGTCCTCGGCGAACTCCTCCGCGTGCAGCTGCTGGGCCTGGGCCTCCAGGCTGTAGTCCAGTTCCTCCGAGACGCGGTCCCTGAGCTCGGCGATCAGGGGCTTGACGTCCATGCCGGGGATCAGCGGGCCCAGGAGGCGGGCGAAGCGGCTGAGCTGGTTCAGATCGGACAGCAGGGCCTCGCCGGCGCCCGGGTACTGCACCTTGACGGCCACCTCGCGGCCGTCGTGCCAGACACCCCGGTGCACCTGGCCGATCGAGGCGGCCGCGGACGGCTTGTCCTCGAACTCCTGGAACAGCTCCCGCCAGTCAGCGCCGATGCGCTCCTCGAGGACGGCGTGCACGGTGCGCGTCGGCATCGGCGGTGCCGCCTCCTGGAGCTTGGTCAGCGCGGCCCGGTAGGGGCCGGCCACCTCCTCGGGCAGCGCCGACTCGAAGACGGACAGGGCCTGCCCGAACTTCATCGCCCCGCCCTTGAGCTCACCGAGGACCTTGAACAGCTGCTCGGCCGTGCGCTGCTGCAGTTCGCGGCCGACGATCTCCGCGGACTCGCCGACGATCCGTTTGCCGAGTCCCCAGGTGGCCCGCCCGGCGAACCCCAGCGGGAGCGCGGCGAGCTTGGCGGTACGGGTGACCGCCTTCCGCGGAAGATCAGACATGCGCCCTCCAAGTCCCAGCAAGCCGTGCCGTCCGTGCCCGACGGCATGGCTCCGGTGACGGCCGTTGCTTCGCCATTGTCTCGCGTGGGGCGCCCTCCTCGGAGGTGTCTTCCCTCTCAGCTCTCGCGGCCGATCCGCACGGGCACCCGGGATGAGGCCACAACGGTCGGGCACGCCAGTTCATTCCGGGCACGGACGTCTCCCAGCGGGCGCCCGCGCTGGACGGCGACCGGCCGTCGAGGTACGCCAGCGCGTGCGCGGCCGCCAGTCCGGCGACGGCCGTGGCGAGGGCAAGGTCGCAGGGCGGCACGGGGCGCCGCCTGCCGGAGCGCCACTGGGCCACCAGCCGAGGCCAGGCCCCGTCCCGGTCCGTGCGGTGCCGGTGGAGGCAGCCGGCGCAGCCCGTCTCCCCGGGCAGGACCAGGGGGCCCACCACGCCGGTGCCCTCCACCACACCGGCGTACAGATGAGGTGTTCCCGACGCCACCAGGTCCTCCGCGGCCGACGGATCGGGGGCGTGCACGGCGACGTCGTCCCGAGGGGCGAGGACCACCAGGGAGAATCCCGGATCGCTCCCCTCCTGCTGCCGGGCGCGGGATCCCCGGCGCTGCGGGCGCGCCGGTGCCGCCCGGCGCACGGCCCGGCGCGCCGCCTCGTCCCTGCGCTCGCCCACGCTGTCCGGGGGCAGCCCGCCCGGCGCGACGTCCCACGGCTCGACGCGGCCGCCGTCGCGCACGTCGACCTCGCCGACGCCGGCGCCGGAGAGCACGGCGGCCACCGTCGCGCCCACCCGGCCCGCGCCCCTGACCTGCACGCGCAGACCCTGGCGGGCGGCCAGTCCTTCGATCGCCTCGCCCGGTGCCCGTGCCGTGAGGGAGAGCGTGGCGAGGTCGGGACGCAGCCGGTCCATGACCTCCCGCCGTCCGCGCAGGGTGTCGGCGGCCGCCCCGCCTCCCCGCGCGTCGTCGAGGAGACCGGCACCGGCCAGCCGCTCCACGAGGGCGTCGACATGGCCCTCGGGCAGGTCCATGCGGTGGCCTTCCTCACGGAGGAGGGGAAGCCCGCGGGTGCCGTTCAGCAGGTCCAGGAAGCTGCCCGTCGCGGTGTCCATCGGCCCCAGCGTCATGGCGTGCGCCGGGGTCATCCCGAACTGCACGGTGTTGAGGTCGCGCCAGCCGCGCCTGAGCGCGGGTTTCACGATCGGATGCATGTCAGGCCCCCGTAGCCCCGAGATGAAGAGTCCGGAAGGTGCCGGACGTCCGGTGTGCCGGGGAGCCGGTCAACGCTCCGCCGACGAGTGCCAGGATGCACGGTCCGGCCGGCCGGTGCCGGAAGTTGTCCACAGGTGGTGGATGTTCGTCGTACGAAACGGACGCCAGATGGGGGAACGGCACGGAACCCACCGGACCCGGGACGTCCCTACGCTGCAGCGGGTAACGTCGGGGCGTGTCCGCCGACCCACTGCACCGCGCCGGGACGCCCCGGCGCGGCACGACGAGCCCGCCGCAGGGCAGCGCCGCGTCCGGCGCGTCGCCGGGCAGCGCCGCGACCGGCGACATCGAGGTCCGCAGGAGCGCCCGCCGCCGCAGGACGGTCTCCGCGTACCGCGAGGGCGACCGCACCATCGTGCTCATCCCCGCCCGGATGTCGAAGGCGGAGGAGCAGCGCTGGGTGGGCGTCATGCTCGACAAGCTGGCCGCCCAGGAGAACAGGCGGACGCTGGGCGACGCCGACCTGGCCGAGCGCGCCGAGCGGCTGTCGGCCCAGTACTTCGACGGCCGGGCCCGCCCCGCCTCGGTCCGCTGGGTCACCAACCAGAACACCCGCTGGGGGTCGTGCACCCCGGCCGAGGGCAGCATCCGCCTCTCGCACCGCCTGCAGGGGATGCCCGAGTACGTCGTCGACTACGTCCTGCTGCACGAGCTGGCCCACCTGCTCGTGCCCGGCCACGGCCCCGGCTTCTGGCGGCTGCTGGAGGCCTATCCGCGCACCGAGCGGGCCCGGGGCTACCTCGAGGGCGTCGCCGCCGCGGGCCGGCTGCCGCATCCGCCGGGCGGCCGCGGCGAGTGACCGTTCGCCCCGGCGGGGCACGGCCGGTCCCGCGGTGTGTACCGGGTCTGTACCGACTTCATCCGGTGCCGGAATTTGCCGTTAGCCTGGCGCGACGCACTCGCACTCGGGATGGGGGACGGTCGTTACGCATGCCCAGGGAATTCCAACGCGGCCACAAGGCCAGGATCAGTGACCTCACCGCGGGCACGGACCTGTACGTAGGCGTGCAGATCTCCGGACCCGGTCTGAGCTTCGACATCAGCTGCTTCGGTCTGGACGCCGAGGAGCGGCTCTCGGACGACCGCTACTTCGTCTTCTTCAACCAGCCCAAGTCGCCGGAGGAGGCCATCCAGCAGCTGGGCCCGCAGGCGGGCGACACGGAGTCCTTCCGGGTCACGCTGGACCGCATCCCCGCGCAGATCCAGAAGCTGTCGTTCACGGCGACCCTCGACGGCGCCGGGCAGATGTCGCAGATCGGCCCCGGACGTCTGCGCATCGTGGCCGGCGGCGAGGAGGTGGCCCGCTACTCGTTCAGCGGCTCGGAGTTCTCCACCGAGCGGGCCGTCATGCTCGGCGACTTCTACCTGAAGGACGTCTGGCGGTTCGCCGCCGTCGGGCAGGGCTTCGACGGCGGTCTCGAGGCACTGCTGAGGCACTTCGGCGGCGAGGTGCTGGAGGAGGAGAGTTCCGCCCCGCCGGAGCCGCAGACCGGCGGCGCGCCGGGCTTCGCCCCGCCCGCCTTCGCCCCGCCGGCCCAGAACGGCGCCCCGCCCGCGTTCGGCGTCCCCTCCGGACCGCCGGCCCCCGCGCCGGCGCCGGCCCCCGCTCCCCAGCCCGCCGGGCACACCTTCGCGCCGCCCGCCGGGCACACTTTCGCGCCACCCGCCGGCGCCACCCCGCCTCCGCCCCCGGCACCCGCGCAGCCCGTGCACGCCGCGCCGACGATCGTGGCGCCCGTGACCCCGCCCGGCGGCACCGTCCCGCCCCCGGCCCCCGGACACCCCGGCCCGCCGCAGCAGCCCTACGGCCAGGCTCCCGGTCGGACCGCGCCCCCGCCTCCCGGCTACGCCCAGCCCCCGGCGCCGCCGGCGCCGGCCCCGCCGCCCGGCTACGGGCAGCCCACCCCGCCCCCGGGCTACGGGCAGCCGCCGTTCGGCCAGGCCCCGGGTCATCCCGCGCCCTACGGCGCCCCGCAGGGCGCCGCGCCCCAGGCCGCCGGTGTGGCCGCGGCGCTGCAGCAGTTCAAGGAGACGCCCACCGGCCTGCGCTGGACGCCGCAGAACAGCAAGCTCATCCGCGCCGACCTCGGCACGGACGGCCGGCCGGTGCTGGCCCGCCAGGGCAGCATGGTGCTCTACCAGGGCAAGGTCGACTTCAGCTACAAGGGCGCCGGCTTCACCGGCCGGGTCGTGGGCAACGCCACCGGCCAGGAGATGCAGCTGATGCGCTGCACCGGCCAGGGGCAGGTGTTCTTCGCCGAGGACTCCGCCCATCTGCACCCGGTCGAACTCCAGGGCGACGCCATCTGCGTCTCCGCGGACAACGTCCTCGCCTTCGACGAGAGCCTGCAGTACGAGGTCCGCCGCATCGAGGGGCACGGCATCCCCGGAGGCGCCCTGTTCACCATGCAGTTCCAGGGGACGGGCACGGTCGTCGTCAAGACGCACGGCATCCCCGTGGTGCTGCCCGTGACACCGACGACGTTCGTCGACTCCAACGCCGTCGTCGCCTGGTCCGCCGCCGCCCAGGTCATCGTCTCCAGCCAGGTGCGCATGCGCCGCAACGCCTACCCGGGCCACACCGGGGAGGGCGTGAACCTGCAGTTCCGGGCCGCGCCCGGCAATTTCGTCGTCGTCCAGCCGTACGAGGTCTGAGGGAGCCCGACATGAACCAGCCGCTCGCGGGCCACGCCCCCGCACCTGTGACCGCCCGCATGGAGAACCACGGCAGCCACATGCTGAAGGTGGCCATGCAGACCGGCGACGACCTCCTCGCGCGCGTGG
>NZ_JBEYXZ010000015.1:0-66568 GCF_040645305.1 Streptomyces sp. NPDC046831
TGCCCGTAGTCACCCAGGAGCCGCCGCCCTGGTAGGCGAGATCGGCCAGGATGGGGACGCCCTGGCGCACGCAGATGCGGATGATCCGGTGGGTACGGGCGGCGGTCAGGTCGTGAGCCCGGCCGGGCAACGCGGGTGAGAGCCACAGCAGCCGGCCGTCCGGATCCGTGACCACCTGCCCGTTCGCCCCGTGCCGACGGTGCTTGTGGGAGTAGTCCGCGCGTGAGTCGCCGACCCGGTCGCACTCGGCGAGGGTGCCGTCCAGCAGGACGAAGTTGGGGTCGCTCTCACGCAGGACCTTCAGCAGTCCGGCGCGCGTTCAGCGAGCAGGTGGATGACCGCGCTGGTGTAGGCGTGGGCGGTGGACTCGCTGATCCCGAACCCGGCAGCGATCTTCGCCAGGGTGACGTGTTCGGGCAGGTACACCAGTGCCACCATCGCGCGTTGGGACGGGCGGAGCTTGCAGCGCCGGTCGCCCTCACGGGTGACGAGGAGCATGGTGACCCACTCCACGAGCGCATGGGGCAGGTCGAGTGCGGCAGGATAGATGACCAACGAGGCGCCCGAGCAGCGTGATTGAGACGTCAGACATCACGATCAACAGCCCGGGGGCCTCGCCCGTTTCGGCTCGCGGACCGTCACCTGATCGGAGGCCACCTCGAAGAAGCTCAGTGACGCACCCTGAAGGAGCCAGTCTGCTGCCCTACGTCGACGGAGCGGTCACCGAAGGCGGGTTGCACCACCTGGGCACCAGATCGCGCGAGGGGATGCGGTAGATCACGAAGGGACTTCCGCACTACGAGGGCTTGTGACGAGCGATGTATCCAGCTCGTACGCACCCATCAGCCGAACGAACACCTCACGGTCTGACATCACCAATTGACATCAACGACGCCGGACGAAGGGGTACACCAGCACCCCTGTCCGGCTGTCGCCACTGCCGACGACGGCGCCTCATGAGCGGACTCGGACCGAACTCCTAATGCGGTGGTCACACTGCTGCGCTGCCGACGGCAGTGACGGCAGTGCTGACGGCAACGAAGGCGGACGGCAGCGGCATTCGGCGGCCCGGCACGGTGCTGGCATACGACTATCTAGCCGACCCACCAGGTCGTGCCCGCATCTTCTAAGCGCCTGGTCTCCCTGACCACAACATCGCTTCCCCACCTGGCCAGGCCGGCCGATTGTTATAGCGGATCACTGTCAGAGGCGGCATGTAGCCTGCGGCGATCAGGTCGGCGCACGGGAGGCTCCATGGCAACTACTGCTCTCACGAATCCCACTCGGTTGTGGACGGCGCAGGAGGTCTTGGACCGGTCGAACCCCGTCCCCGCGGCATCCGGTGTGTACGGGTGGTACTTCGAGCAAGCACCCCACCCAGACCTGGTTGCCGGACGCCTGCTCTACGTCGGCATAGCGCCGCGGTACATGGCCAACCGAACCAGCACCCAGAACCTTCGGAGCCGCGTGCGCTACCACTTCCGGGGCAACGCCGAAGGGTCAACACTGCGGCTCTCTCTCGGCTGTCTGCTCCACCTGGAGCTGCGACGAGTGGGCAGCGGCAAACGGCTGACGTTCGGCCAGGCCGGCGAGGCGAAGCTCAGCCAGTGGATGGCCGACAACGCTCGCGTTTGCTGGGTAGAGCATGACGAACCCTGGACGCTGGAGTCAGAACTCATCTCGCAACTGGACCTGCCGCTGAACCTGGACCAGAACGGCCACAATGCCTTTCACGCTCAGCTCAAGGAGATCCGAGCCAGAGCACGGCGGCGGGCCAGGGAGCTCCCCATCGACACGTAGGGGCCCGTAGCCTGACATCCACCGGTCGACATCAACGACGACGGACCGGAGCGCACAGGGGCGGTCACGACCCGGAAGCTGATGCAGCCCCGCGGGCGGGCCGCCCGACGTGGGTTGAGTCGGCGATCGAACTTATGCAGTGGCACTCCCCTGGGCCAGCGCTCTGCATGGGCCGGGCCGTCTCTGGGCCGTGCGAGGACGCCCGACGCCGACCAACAACGACAGAAGCCCACGGCATCCGAGCAGTTCGGAGCCGCGGGCTTCGTCAGTCCCGCCGGTCAGCGAGACCCTTGATCAGTAGATCGGCCAGTCAGGGTGAACAGAGCAGAGAGCCGCACCAGCTCATGCGAGCAACCCACCGCCGGCCTTCCCGCCACAGCATGTCGAAACCCTGCACGAGGCGGGCAGCCAGCGCGTCGTGCCACAGGTCAGCGAGCAGTCGGTGGAGGGAAACCTGGCACCGTGCCGACTGGAAAACCGGACGAGCCGAGCTGGGCCGCCTGCGCCTCTCAGCCTCAGGTACTCGGCTGAACATCCGCCTCTGTCAGTACCCGGCCGTAGTCTTCGGTCATGCGCAGAGGAGCGATCACACGGCGGTCCGTGCTCAACACACTCGCACAATATGACGAGTTGGGGCGCGAGACCTTCCTGACGAAGTACGGCTACAGCAAGGCCCGTACGTACGTCCTCGTGCACGAGGGCAGAGAGTATGACGCGAAGGCGATCGCAGGAGTGGCGCACAAGTGGGACCACGAACGCGCTCTCAAGCCTTCCGAGTTCAGCGGCGGCAAGGCGCACGCGGTGACCTGGTTGGAGCGACTTGGCTTCCAAGTCCAAGGCGGAGCACCCGATTTCAGCGAGCTCGAATTCACTCATTTTCTCGTGCAGCTACTCGTTAAGACCGGCCACCGGAACGTATCGCAAGACGTTCTGTTGGGCCCAGGAGCTCGCGCGGACATTATCGCCGAGTCACAGGACGCCGTTCTCGTAATTGAGGTCAAACGCGTATCGCCGCAGACGAACCTTCGCATTGAAGATGCCGTAAACCAGATGAAGCATTACGGTACCCTTGCCCGGGCAACACAGTATGGAGATCGTAGACAGCGCCTCGTTGTAGCAGCTCCTGGAATCTTGGCAAACAAGGGCACGGAGCTACTCACAAAGAGCGGGATCGAAATATGGGACGGGACATGGATCGCCCAGAGGTCGGTGGCCGCGGGTCTGCAAGAAGAGGCATCCAGGTTCCTAGCTCAGGAGTACTTCGAGGCCGCTCCACAGAGTGAAGCCCTCAACCTGATTGATAAGCTCACGCAGACGCCTTCCGGGCGAGCTACCTGGTCGGCCTACCAGCGTCTTTGTCGAGACATCGCAGAATATCTATTCTGCCCTCCCTTGAAATCCCCCGTATGGGAGAGCTTGGATGACGCCGAGATGAACCGGCGAGACTTCATCCTCCCCAACTATGCCGACGCTGGCTTCTGGAAATTCATCAGAGATAAATACTTCGCAGACTATATAGTTGCAGACGCTAAAAATTACACACGCGGAATCGAGAAGCAGGAGATCATTCAGGTCGCCAATTATCTGTCTAGGCATGGAACTGGGCTATTTGCCGTAATTATGACGCGTATGGAGCCGCAGGAATCCGCAATCCACGCAATTAAGAGCCAGTGGATGCAACACGACAAGATGATCGTGGCTCTTACTGATGCCGACATTGTGCAGATGCTGACCGACAAGTCTTTCGGTAACGACCCTAGTGAGGTGATCCGTCAAAAGATCGAAGATTTTCGCCTAGGGGTTTGAGGCCATTTGCATGACATATGCAGTTCGACGTCCACATCCTGGTTATGGCGGGCACAGCGCACTAGCTGTCTGGCCAGAAGCACGTACGAGACAGGGCCCGGACGGCACGCCAGGAGACTGGTCCAGGCCCTCCGGCGCCCAAGACGAAGCGGTCTCGCCATTCAGAGGGCGCCACTTGACCAGCAACGCCCCTGCCTGCTCTAAGTGCGGCCAACCCATGGAGTCCGCCGACTTCAGTAAACGACGGCCGGCGGACCCCTATCGCAATGCTGACTGCGAGCGAGCGCCTGCGTCATCGCCGGGAGAGCGGGGATGACGCCCGGTACTGCTTGGATCTGCAGCGTCGACTCGTCGAACGGATCAAGCGCCTTGGCGTAGCCAGGATCCGGTGATGGAACAGTGTCCTCGATGGGCTCAGCTTGCCCTCGGGTTCCCCAGTCGTTCTCCCCCTCCTTGACCTTCTGCCGAACCTTGGTCAGGGACCAGTACTTCGCCGGATAGACAATGAGGGAACAGCGGGACCAGCACGGGGGCGGTTACCCGCTCCCACTTCTTCAGACCGCGATCAACCGCTGCTGTACAGCAGTGGAGTACAGCAACCACCATGACCGCAGCCAACCGGCAAAGGCCTCCGAAGGCCACACGACCAGCGCTCTGGACAGCAATGACCGTGCAGCCGATAGTTCGGGACGAAGAGGTCGTGGGTTCAAATCCCG
The DNA here is from genome assembly GCF_040645305.1 of Streptomyces sp. NPDC046831. Classification (NCBI taxonomy): domain Bacteria; kingdom Bacillati; phylum Actinomycetota; class Actinomycetes; order Kitasatosporales; family Streptomycetaceae; genus Streptomyces; species Streptomyces sp. NPDC046831. Next base: position 4,323 of record NZ_JBEYXZ010000015.1, read on the forward strand.
CCACCCCGACAGCCGAAACAGCAGGTAGACCACCTAGGGACGTTCCTAGGTGGTCTTCTTGTTTTGCCTGCGTGTCTATCTGAGTGACTACCGCATTCTGCGCGCCTACGAGCGTCGTTCCTGCGTGCCGAAGATGCCGTCCATGACCACCGCGCCGGTCTGGATCACGGGCCGGATCTGCTTCCGATAGACCTCCTCGGTGACGGCGGTCCCGGAGTGCCCGACGAGCCGGGAGATCTCTTCCAACGGGACGCCCCGATCGGAGAGCAGGGACACGAAGCTGTGCCGGAGCTCCCTCGGCGTCCACTCCTCGGCGTTGATCCCGTCGATGCCCTTGAGCGCCTGGCGGAAGGCGCGGCGGACGTTGGCCGCGTCGAGCGGCTTGCCCACGGCCGACGAGAAGACAAGGCCGTGTTCCTCCCACTCCTCATCAGCGGCGAGCCGGTCCCACCCCTGGTCCTCGAACTGCTGCCAGAGGGCATCCACGCAGCGCGCCGGCAGAGCGAGCGTGCGCCGGGACTTCCGGGTCTTCGTGTCCCCACTCCTCCGCACCGACCGCCAGACCGCGATGTGCGGAGGCTGCGGCGGGTCGAGGTCCGGCCGGCCCTTGAGGAAGACGTGGTCCCAGGTGAGAGCCCGCAGCTCCTCGGTGCGCGCCCCGGTCAGAAGGGCGACGACGATGTACGCGTACATCGAGGTCCCCTCAGCGCCCTTGAGCACGGCCTCGGCCTGGGCGAAGGTGAGCGCCTTGGACGGACGACCGGCCTGTCCCTGCGGCACTGAGCACAGCTCGACGACGTTGCGCTTCACCTTGTCCCGCGCCATGGCCCGCTTGACCGCACGGTTGAGACAGGAGTGGATTCCCTGGAGCGTGCGCGTGCTGAGCGTCTTCGCCTTGGTGGCCAGCCAGCGATCCACGTCCTCCGCACTCAGGTCGCGCAGCTTGCGTGCGCCGAGAGACGGGATGACGTGATTCCGGCTCAGGAGCGTGACGGTCTCGACGGTGCTGGGGTCGAGGCCCGCCAACCCGAACTCCAGCCAGTCGGCCACGGCGTCCTTGACCGTGTAGTTGGTGGGCGCGATGGCAAGGCCGTCCTCGTGGTCTCTCAGCACCTCCTTGAGCTTGGTCTTCGCCTCGGTCTTGGTCTTGCCACTCCCCCGCTTCACGATCCGCTTGCCGCTCGGGTCGAAGCCGAGGTTCGCCGTGGCGATCCACCGCTGTCGCTTCTCGTCCCAGTGCAGGCCGCCGTCACCGCGGCTCCGACGCTTGGTCATCAGGCCGCACGCTCCAACTGCCCGGCGATAAACTCGCCCACGGCGGAGGCCGGGATGCGCCGGCACCGGCCGATGGCGACGGAGGGCAGGCGGCGGGTACGGATCAGGTCGTAGACCGTCGACCGCCCGACCTTCAGGCGAGCCATGACATCGGCCACGGTCAACAGCTCGTCGTCACGCATGTGTTGGTTCTCCTTCGGTTCCGAGGGCGGGTTCGAGGGTTTCGGTCAGCCAGGCTTCGGCATCGGTGAGGCCGGTCCCGGCGTAGACCCAGTGCGCGAGCACGAGGGTCGTGGCCGGGTCGGTCCCGTCCGCTGTCAGGGCCTGTGCGCGGCGCCATTCGGCGCGGGCGTCACGGAGGGCGCCGAGGGTGGTGGAGTAGCGGCGGGACTTGGTGGAGAAGTGGCCGCGGAAGCCGAGCATGTGGGCCCAAGAGCGCAGGCGGAGGTGTTCGAGTTGCTTGCGGGCGCCGAGGGTCCAGGCCGTTCGGATGAGGCGTCGGGCGTGGTCGCTGATGTCGAGCTGGGCGAGTTCGGCGAGGAACCTCAGCGGCCGGTCCAGTGCTCCCGTCGCCGTCTCGGCGCCCTTGGTGGCGTACTTGGCGATGTAGGCGGCCACAGCCCGCTCGGTCAGCTCCTGGCCGCCGTCGAAGTCGGCGGATCGGATGGTGCGGACGTCGAGCTGACGGCCGAAGGTGAAGGCGTGGGCCCGGCCGTCGATGACCGGGCCATCCACGCGAGCGGCCGTGGCTGCGGCCCGGATGGCGTCGGTGAGCAGTTCGGCGGTGGCCCAGGCGGGAGGCGGGGTGTCACCGCCATCCGGGCCGTCGATGCGGATGACGGCGTGGAAGTGGACGGCCCCGCGCTTCTGGTACTCGGCGACCTTGGCGAAGGACACGCGGGCGTGCTCGCGGAAGGCCCGTTGCGTGAGGCCGGCGCGCTTGGCGACCTCACGGCGCAGGTAGGTCGAGAAGCGGCGCCAGAGTGGACCGGCGTGCGCGTTCCAGAGGACGGCCGCTTCGTAGTCGTAGGTGTCCGGGTCGAGCGGGGTGCCGAGGGCGGAGTCGTCCTGGTCGTGGCGGGTGCCGCAGCGGCAGGGGCGGACCGAACCGGCTGGGCCGGTGGGGCGGTTGTGGACGGGGCCGAAGCCGGGGGCGGTGAAGGTGGCGAAGACGCGGGGGTGTGCGGCGACGCGTTCGGGGACGCCCTTGCCGCCCCGCAGTCCTGAGGTGATCAGGTGGAAGGTGTCACGGCGGTACACCTCGGCGCAGGCCGCACAGCGGGTCGTGCGGCGGTTGTTGCAGCGGACCAGGAGGTGACCGGCCGGGAGGCTGGAGGAGGCGAGGTGGTGGAGGACGCCGCCGATCTCGCCGGTGCGGGTGTTCACGTCGTACTCGGTGCGGTGGCCGTCGAGGCGGATCGGGTGCGTGCAGCCTCCGAGGCCGGCGAGCTGGCGCAGGAGTGCGGGCATGGTGCCGAGGGCGGCCAGTTCGCCGAGTTCGTGGAGCGGGGGCGGAGTGGCGCGGGCGATGATGGCTTTCTCCTTCTGGTTCGGCTGGAGGGAGACGGCCCCCGGGGCGGCGGATGCTTGGCGGTATCGAGGCCGCCCCGGGGGTCTGGTGCGTCAGCGGCGGCGGTGCTGGTCGCGCAGCAGCGAGCGCAGGACCACGGCGGCGACGGCCACGGAGACGGCCGCGACGGCGACGGCGGCCAGGAGCGCGGTCAGCACGATGCCGCCGACGAGGACGGCCGCGACCGCTCCCGTGCTGACGGAGATCTGAGGAGCCGGACGCCCAGCGGATATCTGGTCGGCCCTGGTGTGGGGGTGCGCCGGCGGCGGTGTCGGGCTGTCGGGGTACTTGGGCAGGAACACGGCGGAGTTCTCCTTACCTACTCGTCTAGTCATGTGAGCCGTTGACGATGTCCACGCCGGAGCGCGTACCGGACTCGATGGCGGGAGCCAGGAAGGTGTCCGAGAGCCAGAATCCGAAGAGGGCGATCAGGACGACGATCCAGGTACGGACGCCGAGGAACTTGACCGCCCCCCAGGCGAAGAAGCCGAGGAGGACGACGAGCGGCAGGCTGACGGTCACGGTGTGCGGGTCCTTTCAGCGGACGGGGCAGCGGTGGGTACGGGCGGCCAGCTCGGCGGCGGCGCGGCTGTCGTAGTCGGCGGAGAAGCCGCAGCGCGGAGCCGTGCAGGCGGCGGTGTGCTTCTCGCGGCCACGACCGTCGTAGTACGTGCCGACCTGGACGGGGCCAATGCGGGTGACGGAGCGAAAGCGGTGGTTGGCGCTCACAGGAGGTCTCCTCTCAGAGCTGGGCGGCGATGGCGTCGGCCATGGGCAGCGGGACGCCGAGGCGAGCGCGCAGGGTCGGGGTGTCGATCGCCGTTCCGGTGCGCGCGTGGTGCTCGGCCGCGACCTTGCGGGCGTGCTCGACCAGGGCGACGGGGACGGCGACCGGAGGCGAGGCCGGGAGCGGAGCCGATACCGACTCGACCACCGGAGGCACCAAGGGCTCCGGCGCGGCATCGGGCGCGTCCTCCTGGTCCTCGATGTCCTCGGGCGTTTCCTCACCCACGGCGCCGCTGGACTCGTCGTGCGTAGTCGGCGGCGAGTGGACGAGGAGCGTTCCGCCTAGAAAGGCGACCGCGGGCCAGCCCGCGACGAGGATGCGGAGCCAGGCCGGCACCTGGTCCAGGTCGAGCAGTCCGGCGGTGGCGACGTTGGCGCCGAGCGACGCAGTGAGGGCGATCAGGAACCAGCACCATCCGGCCGCTTTCGCGTCGCCGGTCCGCAGCCGACGCCAGGCAGCAACGAGCAGCAGGTCGACGGAGACGGGATAAGCCCACGCTTTCCACCCGTCCTGTCCGGCCGCCGAGGCGACGTCGTGCAGATGGGCGAAGGACAGCGCGGCGGCGATGACCGCTTGGACGAGCACCGCGTCGACACGGGCCAGGTGGGCGCGCATGCTGCGACTCCTTCCGGGTTCGGGCATGGGCGGGGTAGGGACGTGGCGTGAGGTGGTCACGCCGACCGGTGCATGTGGGGGCGGGATCAGTCGGTGACGGGGCGCGGCTGAACGGCCGGGGCCGGGGTCTCGACGTGCCGCACGGGAACAGTCGGACGGAAGGGCTTCAGCGCGTGCAGGTCGGGGACCATGTGGGCCGACTCCCGGCAGGTCTCGGCGGCGTCGCCGAGGGAGAGGTATGGCGTGCGGATGCGGGACCAGCCGCCCGACGTGTCGCCCGCGACGGCGAGGCCGGGCCGCTCGGGAGCGATGGCGCAAGCGGCCACGACCGCTTCCGGGGCGATGTCGCCGAGGGCCATCTTCGCCGACGCCTCGTCGTTGACGCGGTGGCAGACACGGCCGGTGAGCTGGGCACGCAGCATGGTCGCGCCCTTGCCCAGTTCGGCGCCGAAGCGCTGTCCGCACACCTCCAGGTAGATGCCGGCCGCACGGCCGAGCTGGGCGAGGCGGATGAGCTGGGTGACCATCTCGTCGCGTCGCTCCTCGTCCTTCTTCGTGCCGACGAGGAAGAGTTCGGCCACCTCGTCGACGAACAGGACGACCGGGACGGGCCGTTCGCTGTCGGGCAGACCCCAGATGTCGGACGTGATCTCCTCGTCCGGGGTGCCGGGGGCGATGCCTTGCTGGGCTTTGATCAGGTCGTAGCGGTCCTCCATCTCCTTCACCAGGACGGGCAGCAACTCGGCCGCCTCGTCCGGCTCGGTGGCCAGTGCGGACAGGCGTGGGGCGAAGGGCGCGAGTTCGACGCCGCGCTTGCAGTCGATGCCGACGAGGGCGACGGGCTGCGCGGCGAGTCCGGCGATGAGGTGGCGCAGGTACATGGACTTGCCGGATAGCGTCGCGCCGAGGGTGAGTTGGTGCGGGACGGTCCGGTAGTCGCGCACGAAGGGCAGGGCGTCCTCCCGCAGCGCTACTGGCACTTTAAGGAAGTCCCCGCCGGCCTTACGAGGCATCCGCACCTTGCGCAGGACGTCGAAGCCGACGAGCCGCAGTTCGACGACGCCGGGCTTGATGGTGTGCACGTAGACGGCGTGCACACCCCAGGCGTGCCGCAGCCGCTCGGCCGAGGCGGCGACGTCGGCGGGTTCCTGCCCGGGCGCCAGGCGGAGCCGCAGCCGCAGACCGGTGGAGGTGGGCCGGGCGATGCCCCGGCGGGGTGGGACCGGCCGGACCTCCCGCCGAGTGGCCGCCTTGACGGCCAGGACCCGTAACCGGGACGGCGGGACGGTCAGGCCGCAGGCTTCCATGACGGAGGCGTACGAGCTGAGCAACCGCGCGGTCGATATGGGCCCGCCGACCGCCGACCAGTACAGGGCCGGATGGTTGGCCCGGGCGTAGGCGGCCCCGCCGCCGAGTGCGGCGACCGGACCACCCACCTCCAGGAGTGTCGTCACGTCGGTCATCAGGCGGTGGCCCCCATGGCGGCGGGGAAGGAGGCCGGGGTGACGGCGGCGGCCCGGTAGGCGATGCCGTGCCGCTGCTGGCCGTTGAACACGGACTCCCACGGCCGGGCGACGAGCCCCGGCAGCGAGACGGGCGAGCCGAGCACCAGGCCCTCGGCGACACCGCCCTCAGGGACCGTCACCTTGATCAGCGAGGACTCCCCGTCCTCGATGTAGACGACGCCGACAGTCATCAGCGCCTCACCGCTCACGGCGTCCTTGGCGATCTCGCCGGTCTGCCGGTCGCGGACCTTCGGCTCGGGGGCCTCGGTGAGCAGGATGGTGGCGGCGGAGGTCTCAACGCGGATGGTGCGCACAGTGCACAGTCCTATCTACTCGTCTATATGTGCAGCGATCGGTGAACCCGATCCCTCGGGGTCACGACGATCACCTTGCCACACAACTTGCCCACTCGTCTATACGAGTATGCCTGTGCGGGTGTACGAGTTATCGGCGTCGGCCCTTGTCCCGGTCAACCGAACGAGCCGTCCTCGCGCACCGCGAAGGCTTCACAGCCGTCATGTTCGAAGCGGACCCGTCCGTCGAAGGCCGAGTTGCCGTTGGTGCAGGCCCCCCAGTCCCAACCCAACTCACCGGTGAGTGGGACCCAGAAGCGGCAGCCGCCGCACTGCTCGTCGAACCACTTCTCCGGATACCCAGGCTGGTTCGTGCGCCTGTTGAGCGCGGTCAGCCAACGCTCGTGGCACTCGCGGCCATGTGCCTGGTCGGTTGTCATGCCGGTCGTCTCCGCTCAGTTGGCCGGGAGCTGGTACGACAGGACGTAGGCGTCGGCCGCCATGACCGTGTCGCAGACCTCGACGGGCCGCCCATCGGTGTCGAAGGCGGTCCGGATCAGGTGGATCACGGGGACACCGGCCGCCAGGTGCAGGGTCTTGACCTCGGAGGGCGAGGGCATGCGAGCGCGGATCTCTTCCTCGAAGTGGTCGAGGCGGTGGCCCAGTTCCTCGAGGCGGGCGTAGATGCCGCCAGGGCCAGGGTTGGGCTCGGCAATGGGGGTGCCGCGAGCGATGTCGAGTGGGAGGTAGGAGGTGGCGAACTCGACCGGCCGTCCGTCGAGGAGGTAGCGGCGCCGGCGTGCGAGGACCCGTCGCACGGACCCGAGCCGGGCGGAGACGTCCTGGCTGGCCTTCTCTTCCTTCACTTCCAGGCTGTCGACCTGGGGGTGACTGCCGGCGGCGTCGGCCTCGACGATGAACGCGGACTTGCCCTGTTCTCGGTGACGACGGGCAAACCGGTCGGAGGCGAGCCGCCGCACGGGCGGACGCGGCCGGACGAAGACACCCTTGCCGTGCTCGGCGTGGACCAGGCCCTCTCCCTGGAGGATGGAGAAGGAGTTGCGGACGGTCATCCGGGAGACCCCGTAGTGGTCCACCAGCTCGGCTTCGGAGGGCAACTTCTCGCCCTCGCGGAATCGGCCGCGGTCGATAGCCTCACGCAGCTGGTCGGCGATCTGCCGGAAGACCGCACGATCGCTCGTGGGGTCGAGATCACCGAGCAGGCCCGAAGAAAGAGGGCTCACGTGTACTCCTTTAGGTATCTAGACGAGTGGGCGAGCTTTGTTGCTACGGTGGAGAGCCTAGCCATCCGAGAGGGCCGAGGAACGTGAGCACAGAACGCCCGCACTCCGTGAGCGTGGCCGGGGTCGTCGTCGACGACCAGGGCCGAGCCCTCCTGATCCAGCGCCGGGACAACGGCAAGTGGGAACCGCCGGGCGGTGTCCTCGAACGCGAGGAGACCATCCCCGAAGCCCTCCAGCGCGAAGTCCTCGAAGAGACCGGCATCAAGATCGCACTTCCCGCGACCCTCACCGGCGTCTACAAGAACATGACGGGTCTGATCGTCTCGCTGGTGTTCCGCTGCGAGGCGGCCGACGGCACGCTGACCACCGGCGACGAGACCCGCGCACTGCGCTGGGTCACCCGCGAGGAAGTCTCCGAACTCGCTGACGAGGCGTACGCGATCCGCGTCCTGGACGCACTGGACGCGGCGTCCCCGCCGGCCATCCGCGCGCACGACGGCGTAAAACTCGTATAGCCCGAACCCGCTGCACATGGCGGCCTACCAGCATGAAGGAACTTGTATGCACGAGTATACGAGCACCGCGAGGGTCTGGGGACTGTCTTGCCCAGGTTTCCCCGAGGAGGTGAGCCGGGCCCGCCGCTGGACCCGCGACATCCTGCGCGGCTCCCCGTTAGCCGAAGACGCAGAACTGATCGTGAGCGAGCTGGGCGCGAATGCGATCCTCCACACGGCCAGCGGTCGAGAACACGGCAGCTTCCATCTGGCCGTCGCGGTGACAGCCCAGGTGGTGGCGGTGTCGGTGACGGACGACGGCGGCACGACCACGGCGCCGAAGGTCGAGCACCAGGACCAGGAGGCCGAAGCCGAGCACGGCCGGGGACTGGGCATGGTCAGCGCCATCGCGCACCGGGTCGTCGTCCACGACAGCGACTACGGCCACACGGTCACCGCCGAGCTGTACGCGGACGCGACGCAAGGAGACCACCCGTGGCGATGACGAAGCTCCGCCGCGGCTACTGGTGCGAGTGCTGGACAGAAGACCTCACCGAACAGCGAAGGCCGGCACTCCTCGCATCCTTCGACGCCTACACAGCACCCCAGGCCGACCGGTGGGTCGCAGTCACACTGCGCACGATCTCCCCCGCCCTCGACGCCGACGCATCAGACGACGCATGGGCATGGCTGTACGACGGCCGCATCGAGACCCGGCGCGCACTGCTCCGCTGCGAGCCCTCCACGGTGTCCGTGACGCACGAGACCACACGCATCACGTGGACCATCCGACCGGTGGCCTACTTACCGCTGGCTCACCGGACAGAGCTCCCGCCCTGCGCTTACGAGTTCAGACCCCATCCCAGGGTCTCGCCTCTCAGCTGACACCGAAGGCCCGGCCTCGTACCTGAAGCCGGGCCTCAGGCATGCTCAGGTACATGAGCGCCTACAGCAGCGACCAGGACCTGACGGTCACGGACGCCAGCGGCAGCGGCGTCGAGGTGGACGTGGCGACGAACCTGCTGAACGGCATCGTTCGCCTGTCCGTGCTGTGGACCCAGGAGATCTACCTGCACCCGGACGACGCCGAACGGGTGGCCCAGTCCCTGCTACGAGCTGCCGCCCACGGCCGGCGCATAGCGGAGGCCCGAGGCCCGGAACCTGATGAACGCCTTAGCTCCAGCGACTGAGTTACAACTTTCTCTACTGGTTCAAGGCGGCTCGCTCCGCTCCCCGCGCGCGGCCCGGCCCCCGGCCGGGCCTGCGCTCCTGTCTCCGCCCCGCTCCAGCCCGGCCGGCGCCCGTGCCGCGCGCACAGCAATCAGCCACCTGAATGCCAGAGAAGGCATGCGCCGGGGCTGGGGCGGTCGGCTCCACGACTTTAGCCACCTCCCCGGTCCGGGTCCCGCGTCGAGCAAGACCAGGGGGCCACTCGTGCTAATTGCGGTCAGGCCCAGAGCCTGCCCGAGTTGCCAACCAGCGTACGGCCCCCTAATCATGCTCGACCCCAGACCGGGCAGGCCACCGGCCAAACCCGCTCCGCCGCCCTCAGAGAGCAACGCAGACAGCCAGTTACGTTCCTAGGAGGCCTAGCTTTCCCATCCAGCGCAATAGCAACTCGATTTGGGTCGGGCTAAGATCCAAGGCGGGATGCTCAAATAGCAGGTCCTTCAGCTCAGATACTTGAGACCCACCACGAAGTAACCTACGCGCCTCAAAAGCCCCTTCAATCCTCTCCATAAATAGCCTCGACAGAAGTTCAGCGTCTCGGCTATTTAGAAACTTTTTCCCAGCATCTGTTAGAGATATCCGCTGCCCTTGCACAACAGCGAAACCAAGGGAAACGAGATTCATCAGACGACGACGGGCTTCAGGAGCCAACGTTACACTAGGGAAGGATCGCATGAACTCCCCAATGCAATCTTCCATCTGTGGTCGCTCGTCAGCGATTTGCACCATAGTCCAGATGGTCTCTACATAGTCCCCGTTCCGGCCTCCCGGGACTTGCGCAAGGCGGTATCGCGTATCTGCATCGCTTGAGCGCCTCTCGGCCGCATCGGACTCAGTCGATTCAAAGAACTGCAAGGCAGCAACAGAGTTTCGATCAACTTGCTTTTCGAGCCTGAATACTGCACTCACTTGCTGCATCAAGACACTCGGTTCGACCATGTAAAATCGGCCGCCTGTCAGATCTCGAAACTCGTCAACAAGTTCTGCGCGAGGAAGCCGCATAGCCTTCGGAGACGATCTGCGCCACCAATCATCCTTTAGGTCACGAGTGACAAAAATAACGTCCACCTTCCTCTCGTGAGCCTCGTCTAGCAGTTGCCGCCAGACCAGGTAATCACCGGCCGCTTCCTCGTCCCCTTTCTTTCCGCCCTCAAAGTCCAAGTATCCAGGAGGAATCTGACTATCCGCCCTCTCCTTGGCTTTAGCGAGTTCCTCAGCGTATCGCATAGGGTCGTAGGGGATACCCACACGCCCCGCAAGTAGAGTTTCCAACTCGGCGATAACAGGATCCGCGTTCGTGTCGCGAATCCCTGGAACTCTATCTTTACCGGCCTGCTTATCGAGAAGATCCTCAATTTCCTCGAACACGCTACGCACTCGATCGAGCTTCTCGTACATAGGGGCGGCGATATCGACATTATCGCCAATATGGACGTTTCTAACCCACTCATCTAGAGCCCTGTTCGCCTTATCCATGGCGGACCTCAATGCGTCTTTTACGACACCCGCTTTCCTGTCATGATATGAGATCAACTCCTCACTTTGCCGGTTACGCCAAAACTCCACGGCAACTTGGTGAGGTATCCAAATCCTTTCCGATACGCTTTTGAGTACGGTCAACATATCCGTGCGGACTTGACCATTCATCCGATAAAGATCAAGCAGCACGTTCGTGTCTAGGGCGACCATTCCTCGACGCAGCACAGACCTGTAATCGGCATCAGCAGGTGTACGTTGCGCTTCGAACCCATCGAACAGCCCTCGATTCTCTGACACGACCCTCCCTACACAGGACCGTTGGCATGGTCTCAAACGTCTGTGGCCACGGCACTAGGTTTTCGGACGCCGACCGCGTCAGCTGGGCTCTTTCCTGGACGGCCGGGTGCGGCCCAGCCCCATCGCCGGGGACGATGAGGCTGAGGAGGACTCTCTACTGATAGACCCCGGGCAATGTCAGTGGCCGAGAGCCAAGGATGACCTACTTACCTAGGTGCCTGCCTACGGATTTCTACATTTTCATGTCGATTCCAAGTACGCATCGACATGAGAAAGAGTGATGGACAACCAGGAAGGGAACTGACTTTCCTCCCAAGCGTAAAAGTGGACATCGTCCGACTTCGCCCGATTATGGATATCGCAGAGCCAAAGGCCATTCTCCACAACACTACGTCCACCCAAGCTATAGGGCCAGAAGTGATCGATTTGGTGGGCAGTACGTACCTGCGGGCACTCGTAGCCCCATATCAAACGAGAGGCGCAAAGTGTCCTTCTTGGGCGAGTGATGTTGAAGGACCGAGGTCCAATGCACTTGATCCAAGATTCGCGAGAAATCGGGGCAACTCTGGGATGAAGAAGTGCAAGCGCTGCGGGGAGGGAACGACGAGCATGGGCGTCGGCATATCGCAGCTTCCAAACTTCGCCAGAGATCCCCTCGAGGTCACTCACGGACTGGAGGTAATCGAAAGCGCGACTGAAGCGTAGCCGCATTACATCTGGACCGATCACCAGTTAATCTGCAACTCTGACTGACTAGACAGGTCGCCATAATGCTTCATAACGACTACAATTTCCAGAGGCTTCGAGTACTTGTCGCTGAGAATTAGCCCCTTCCTCTCCATCTCTTTATAACGCAAGGGGCGTCCCACTGTCTTTGCGTCCAGAATCTCAAAGTCGCCGACGTTTGATGTTTGTTCCGTTACCTTTACGTGCGTTGTTGTCCCAGCGTTGTGGCTCCCCGTTGCGCCGCGGAGCATCCTGTACTGTTCTTTCCCTTGTTTGGCTGGACGCCCCGCCGGAGTTACTTTGCTAAAGGCGAGGACTACTGCGGCACCGTTCCCCTTGAGGTGATCGGCGAGATTGCCGCTTGCTTCTGGGAGTGTGCCTTGAACCAAGGCATCTTCAAGGACGTTCCGCGCGATCTTCTTGCTGATGGTGTTAGCCGGCCCACTAAGGGTTCGAACCCATGAGAAATCCCAGTTGGTATTTTGGAACTTAAGTTCCTGCAACAGGGAACGGTAGTCGGCCGTCGGTCCGTAGAACAGGGCCCGAGCCAGAACACCTACCAGGAAGGCTTCCTGCATGATTGTCTGCTGACTTGGCGGCTTTCCGAAGAACACTGAAGCGGCATGGTTACCTACGGTTTGGTGGAGAGCAATGTAAGCATGGCTCAGTTCCGCTGCCAACTCGGACGGATTGAGGTGGCTGTGGTGTTGGACTGGGAGGTTATAGTAATGGCGACTGATCAAATCACCGAGTGCATTGCACTTGAACGAAAACCCACCATACGTAGGGTTAGCTGGACGATGCTCGTTGAACTGCACATTATTGAAGAATGGGTTAGAGACTCCTCGAAAAGTGGGCGTTCGGCAGAGCTCAACGACAGTCTTGAAGGCCTGCTTTGCGGCGCCACTAGGATTTCTTACGGCAGAGTACTTTCCCAGGTCAAAGGCGTAGGTTAGCCACTCGTTGTGCAGTTCGTCCAGCTTCGTGGCTGCTGTTGTTACCTGGGCAAACAGGTTTGCCAGCAGTGGGCTGCTATAAGAGTTGCTGCCATCGTCCAGCAGGAGCACAACAGGTACCGGATCACCGGATTGTGCCGACTTACTCAATCCAGCAATACGGTGCTGACCATCAAGAATCCATAGCGGCTTCTGTGCAGGATCTTCTACGTCCTCCGGGACGTTGACAATGAAGGTACCTGTATCGTAGGAAGTGGAGTCGATCCGCTTGGGTGCGATAGTAATACCGGAAGTAAAGGCATTCTTAGCGAGTAGCACAGGGTTGGGCATAAGGCCGCCAGAATTATTGAACACCTGCGCAATTTGATCGACCCGATCATAGTTGATAGGTCGCTGCCAGTCTCGCACGGGCTCCGCAGTGATATTTGCAGCGATCTGTTGATGGTCAGTCTGCTTAGTGAAGGCGGGAGCGACTGCGATATTTGTAATTTCGGCAGCGGATGCAAATCCTATGTAGATCGGGAAGACCTTGCTTCCGCTGGAAATGTGAGAACGTAGGCACTCGATCTGCATTCGCTGCTCCCCGCTGCCTTCAACGACGCGAAGCGTCGATGCTAGCACCGGCTGGCCTGCGGGACCTGTCGCCACGCTGCGAATCAGCAGCATACGGGCCTCTGTTGACTCGACAACACCAGCCGCAGCCCCCCGGGGGGGGATCTCTCAGTTACGCGGTGCGGCCAGCGAGGCTCGCTGTAGTCGACGGCGCGGGCAGCATGGCTGAGTCCGGCCAGTCATCAAACGCTACTCAACCGCACGTCAGCGCAACAACTGCTCCCAGAGAACAGCTTGGGGCGATCGACTCCGAGCCGTCCCTTTCCGCCTGGCCGGCGTGGTTGCTCCCGTCGACGGCACTGCACCGTGGCTAAGGCCGGTGAGGGTGCAGCGAGACATACGCGCGCCTGGTCGGTCAACGCGTCCGCCATGGTGGCTAGCTGTCGGCGGCTGGGGTACATGCACCCGTTCTGTGGTGGCCGCCGTCGGCCAACGACGGGTTCCTGGTGATCAGCTCTGGGCCGTCTCTTGCCCGTGCGAGGGTGCCCGAGGCCGACCAACGGCAACCGACAGTGACAGACGAGCCGCAGCGCGCGGCAGCGAAGCCCCAGGTCAGGGCGCCCGGGGCGTACGCGTTTCCGCACAGTGTTGGCCGTACGGCAAGGTGGGGCGCTTCTTTCCAGCGGAGGGCAGCACCCCAACTGGCCCGGATCCGTGCCACGTTCTCAGCAGAGGACGCCACGCGGATTAGAGCGGCATCCTACGATCGCCGGCATGCAACTGACACCCCACGAGGTACTCGGCCGTTGGCTCCTCACAACGCTTGGTGAGATGGGCGGTGCGGGTTCCAAGCAGGCCGTGCTTCGGAGGATCGAGCAGCGATACGGTTCCCAACTGACCGAGACCGACCACTTGCCGCAACCATCCAACGGAGAAGTCAAGTGGGAGAACCGAACCGCTTGGCAGCGGAACCGGATGGTCAAGGCAGGGCTACTCAAGCCTTATGAGAGGCGTGGGGATCCTTGGGCGCTCACCGAGGCAGGCTGGGCGGCCTACCGGGCCCTTGTACCTGGTCAGTAGAGATCCATTCAGAGGTCCAAGCAGTAGGGGCTGCCGTTGCGAGGGTGAGTGTCTAACTGCGTGACAACGCCGACCGACAATCTCGGACGAGCCCGGACGGCTACGAACCATCAGCACAGGTACGAGACCTACGAACCCGAGGCAGCGCCCCCGCCCAAGTTGCTTCGGGACGAAGAGGTCGTGGGTTCAAATCCCGCCACCCCGACAGAGAAACACCAGGTCAGGCCCGGTGCTGAGAGATCAGCACCGGGCCTGATTTGCTTTGGCGCCCCGTTTTGAAAGCCATTTGGGAGCCGACTTCCAGAACCGGCTCCCCTGCGGCTCCCACCGAAGGTCTGTTGAAGAGGCTACCGAGCGGGCCGCCGACTATCTGGGGGGCCGGTAGTCCGGTCCCGGCCCCGTGGCGCTACGGCACAGCGGTTCGGGTATGCCGATCGGTGCTGGTGGTGCTGTGGAGGCGGTCTGTCGCGGAGCCGGTTGGGATCTTTAGGCCCTGCTCATGTCGAAGCAGAAGCGGGGCAGGAAGCACCGAATGCCCCAGAAGCGGGTCCCCGGCCGTTCTCCGTTACCGCGTCCGCGTACGGCGGTTGGGGTGCTGCCGGGTGGCGAGTTGCCGCTGCGGGGGAGCCCGGACCATGCGGCGCGGATGCTGGAGCACGCGAAACCGGACCAGCTGGTGGAGCTGGTGCTGCCGTACCTGTGGGTGGCTCTAGTGGACGGTCGTGTGCCGGCGAATGTGTGCGTGGACGCGTGTATGACGCTGCGGAACCCCTACGGCCAGCTGGGGGTGAGGGCTGAACCGCTGGCGGTCGACCTGGCGGTTCAGCACAAGGACGGAGGCGGCACCCGCTACGGCTCGCTCGCGCCGAGGAACGGGCACTGCGTGCTGGTGCTGCCCGACGCGGAGCGGTTCGTGGACGCCACGGTGGAGCAGTTCGACGAGGCCCGTGAGATCGGAATGAGCCCGATGGTCAGCAAGGTGGCGCTGTCGATTGACGGCAACGGCTCGTTGATGGAGCCGGGGGCGCAGGTGGTGCTCCAGCGCGGGGAACTGCTGCTGCCGTACACGGTCGCCGGCCCGGAGTCGCTGACCTCCATTGTGGGATAACGGGAGGAAGCGGCCCATACAGACGAACACCGTCGCACCGGGGTGAACGTCACTTCCTTCGCGCTGGTCGCCTTGCGCGGCGAGGGTGTGCGCAAGCGGGCGATGCAGTCGCCCCACCCGAGGCTGCGGGCGCTGCTGCGGGCGGTCGGGGACGCCCCATACGAGGCGGACGAGGCCGGTGACGTGCGGTTCTGCCTGCCCGATCAGAGCGATCGGGAGCGGTGGCTGCGGCTGGACGAGATCCCGCTGCCGCCGAGTGTTCCGGCTGCCTGGCACCGCTCGTAGGCGGACGAGGAACATTGGAACGAAAACCGACGCCTGCGGAGAAGTCCACTCTCCCGCAGGCGCGGCATGACACAGACGGGGCCTGCGAGCGTTACAGGTCCGACTCTGCGGACGGGAGCTCGGTCTCGCTGCGGTTGTGCAGCCAGTTCAGCAACCGGAAGCCGCGCTCGCTCTGCTCAGCGTTTCCCCAAAGTGCGGCCGAGAACGCTGCGACGGTGAGCGCCGCAACGGTGCCGAGCACGAACGTCTGCGGGCCGGTCAGTGACTGGGGCTGGCTTGGGGTGTCCATCGGTGTCCTTCGTTGTCGGGTGGTGCAGGTGATCCAGCGTAGGAGCCGCTCGGGGCGGCCGGGCAGATATCCGGTGAAACGTGAAGCGACCCCCTTATCTGCGGTAACGGGCCCCGGAGGACTTAGCGCACGTCTTGACGTCGATGTTCCTCAACCCCCGTGGTAGGCAGCGAAGGGCTCCGGCCTCCCGTGACCAAGCGACTGCGGGCTCGTCGTTCTCCGGGAGACACGTGCACGTTCCCCGCCCGGCGCTTGTGCGGGCGTGCCCCGGCTCCACGCCCGGCACCCGGGGCCCGCTCACTGCCTGATTTGGTCCGCTGGGTGCGGGATGGTGCCGGGCGGGTACGACGAGTTCGCCCCGGGCGCGGCCCAGTAGCGCGGCTGTGATCGCGCTCGTCTGCCGGTCCCACAGGAGATCGAGGACCTGGACGACGGTGAGTGGACGGCGGCCCTTGCCGCTCATCGGCTGCGTGCCGCCACCCGGGTACTGGGCCCTGCGGCAGCGGTCTTCCCGCCCGCCTGGCCCGTCAGGGAAGAGCGCTGGACGAGCCGCGCGCATCGAGCTGGCCTTTCCCCGCCGACCGGCTGGCGCCCCTGGACGACCAGCACACCGACGCCGCGGTCACGATGGACGACCCGGACGCGGGCCAGGACGAGGACTGCGGGATCGAGCAGGTCGCAAACGGCTGGTTGCGGCAGCACTGAGGTTGACCGAAGGAAGTCTGTGCCACACCACGTACGGCACCATCCGAGCCCAGATATGCGGATGCCCCCGCTACCGAGAGTGCGAGGGCATCCGAGTGCGTGTGAGCTTACTGCGCGACGATCTCCGTCTTCTTCGGGCGGCCCGGGCCGCGCTTGCGCGCGATCAGGCCGAGCTCGGTGAAGGTCTCGTCCGTCGCCATTGCCTTGAGCTCGGGGTAGTTCGCGGCAATGTGCTTGAGGACGTTGCTGATGGCGGCCTCGTAATTCGAGCGGTGGCGCCGGACGCGCCCGCCCGCCAGCGCAGGCCCCGCAGGTCCCACGTGGTCTTGGCGAGGGTGCCCTCGAAGAACTCGTGTGCCATCATCTCGTCCTCGCCGACGGTCTTGAGAGCGTCGCGCCGCCAGGGGATCTCGGTGAGCGCGTCCACGGCTGCACGCGGGGGCACGCCGGCCATCCGGGCGGCGGCAATGGTGTTGGCGATGACATGCAGCCCGGCCGCAGCCGAGTGCAGGTAGTTCTCGCGGAACTCGGCGACGGTCAGAGTGCCGTCATTGATCTCCCGCCAACCAGGGATGGCTTGGAAGGCGTAGTCAAGAATCTCCCTGAGCAGCTGCGCGACCGTATAGTCCGCGCCCAGGTCCGCTCCATCGAGAATGTGCATGACACGGGTGACGGACTCACTCAAACGGCTAATGGCGCCTATACGCTCCTGGGTCGGACAACTGGCCTGGCCAGTATGGGATTGGAAACGCCCCTCCGCGAGTGAGTTCTTGATTGCCACCGCCGCCACACGCTCCGTATCCTGCTGGGCAACGCGTTGACGGAGACGAGTAGCCAGGGATCACGCGAGAAGAGAGAGCCGCCGGTAGCTGGGAAGGCGGTCTCGCGCCCCGAGGCGAAGACCCTCCCGAGCGCGGGGAGGAACGGCCCCCTCTGGTGGCCCAATGCCCCGCCGGCCGGCCCCCGTCACCGGGCCGAATGAGGTCGCCACTTCGTGGCGACGAAAGTGCGGTGGTACCGCGAGTTGCCCTTCTCGCCCGCACTCCCAAGGGATCATGACGACGTCCTTCGGAGGACCGAATGATCCACAGCCGCGTACACGTCTCCGACCTGCGAGAACACGTCGGCCGTACCGTCACTGTCTGCGGGTGGGTGAACACGCTCCGCCTGCAGCGCAAGATGCAGTTCGTCATCGTGCGGGACAGCACCGGCATGGTGCAGGTGACCCACAAGCGCGACGACGGGCCGCTGGAGGCCCAGCTCGAAGCCCTCACCCCCGAGTCCGCCATCCGTATCACCGGCCGCGTCGTGGACGCCGTCCAGGTCAAGCTCGGCGGCCTGGAGATCGTGCCTGAAGCGGTCGAGGTCCTGAACCTGGCCGCGACGCCGCTACCGATCGACGAGCACACCGGCCTGGAGCAGCGCATGGACTGGCGCTTCCTGGACGTGCGCCGCCGTCCCGCTGCCCAGCTAATGTTCGCCGTGCAGACCAGCCTGGAGCAGGGCATGCGCGAGTACGCCTACGCGCAGGGCGCCACCGAGATGCACACCCCCAAGCTCATGGGCACCGCCTCGGAGTCCGGCGCGGAGGTCTTCGAACTCGGCTACTTCGGCCGCAGCGCCTATCTGGCGCAGTCGCCGCAGTTCTACAAACAGATGGCGATCTCGGCCGGCATCGACAAGGTCTTCGAGATCGGCCCGGTCTTCCGCGCCGAGCCGTCGTTCACCTCCCGGCACGCCACCGAGTTCACCGGCGTCGACGTCGAGCTGGCCTGGATCGACGGCGTCGAAGACGTGATGGCGTTCGAGGAGCAGATGCTCGCCCACGCGATCGCCAAGGTCACCGACGCGTACGGCGAGGCGATCGCCGAGCACTTCGGCGTCGAGGTCACCGTCCCCACGACGCCCTTCCCCCGCGTCACCATGGCCGAGGCGCACGAAATCCTGCGCAAGGGCGGCTGGGACCCGGCAGGGATCAAGGAGGACCTGGACCCGGAGGGCGAGCGGAGCATCTCGGCTCACATCAAGGAGACCACCGGGCACGAGTTCGTGTTCATCACGCACTACCCGGTCGGCATCCGGCCCTTCTACCACATGCGGCCGGCCGACAACCCGGGCGTGACCTTGAGCTTCGACCTGCTGTGGAAGGGCTTGGAGGTGACCACCGGCGCTCAGCGTGAGCACCGGTACGACGTGCTGCTGAAGCAGGCCGCCGAGAAGGGCATGAGCTCGGAGCCGCTGCAGGACTACCTGAACGCGTTCCGGTACGGGTGCCCGCCGCACGGGGGCCTCGGCATGGGCCTCGGTCGGGTGCTGATGGTGATGCTCGGCCTGGACTCGATCCGCGAGGCCACCTTCCTCTTCCGCGGGCCGAACCGGCTTACCCCGTAGCCGGTCGGGAGTGCGTCCCACGACACGGGCGAGCACCTCGTGTCGTGGGACGCGGTCTCAGTAGCGGACGTTGCGCAGGTCGTGCGTCCACACCTCGGCGGGGTTCTTGTCCCAGTAGGCCCGCAGCGCTCCCTCACGCTCGGAGAAGAGGCCCTGGTGGCTCAGGCCACCGTGGGAGAGGGTGACGCTCATGGCGAGCGCTGACTCGGTGGTGACCCAGTGGGGTGTGAGAGCGTGACTCCACAGCTGCTTTCCGGGCCGCATGGTGACGGAGTGGCGATCGGCCACGTCGTGCTCGGGTGGCTCCTCGCCGGTGGTCTCGCCGATGACCGCGGCGTCGGCCGACAGGTGCTCGTCGGGGTCGAGGTAGCTGTGGAACGTCTTGGTGCCGTGGACCTGCCAGACCAGACCGTGCGAGTTGTCGTTGTGGTAGGTCGAGGACGCGCCCTCGGTGGACAGGAACAGGATGGGTGCCAGGCGCTGCCAGGTGAAGCCCCGGGCGGACAGGTGGGTGCGCCAGGGGATCATGACCTCCTCCTGGAAGCCGCTCAGGAGGTCGTCGTAGAAGCGACTGAGGTTGAAGTGCACCAACCGAAACGGCCAGGTGACGATCTCTTCGAGCGGGGCGGTGCGGAAGGCGGCGGTGCGGTCCATGCGCACCTGCCAGTCGTCGTCCCCAAGGATCGTGAACCGGACCTCCTCGTCCTTGCGGACGTGATCCAGGACGTCGACGGCGGGCAGGAACGTGTAGTCGAAGGGAACGTCCAGCGGGAAATTCGGTGGCTGCCGCCACCGGCGGGTGAAGTCGTCGGGTGTCGTGATCGTCATAGGGCAGTCCATGGAGTCGTGTGCGTTGGGCCGTCTTCACGCCTGAGCTGCACACGACGCACTGCGTTCGTCGGACACGGCGGAGGGGCGGCAGATGGCAGCGCAGTCCGGGGTCACGCGGTCCTGCGCCGGAGCGGTCAGGAAGTACCTGATCGCGGCACGGGGCGCGTTGACGCTGACCGACGCCTGGCCGTAGGGGCAGCGCCGTATGTGACCGTCGGCGGACACGTACGCGGTCGCCGAGCGGCACGACCACCGCTCACCCCCAGCCGGGGGAAGCTGCAGGTCCCGCAGCTCGTTGAGGTAGGCCCGGTACCGGCCGGACAGGTTGAAGTGGCGGCCCAGCAGGTCGGCGTCGAGGTGCTGCCGCACCAGATAGTCCTGGACCGATTTGCCCTCGCGGCGCAGGGCGCGCTCGTCGAGGACGACAGGACTGAACTGGATCTCCACCTTTGCCTCGGACACGAGGCCGGCCAGTTCCTCGCACTCGCCGTCGCTCAGGTCCCAGCAGGTGACGTGCAGGATCTTCGAGTCGGTACTGACGGCGCGCAGCGTGTCGATGCCCGAGGCCGCTGTGCGGGTCGTGCGTCCCAGCAGCATCGCGCCCTGTGAGTCGGCGGAGACGGTCACGTTGGCCAGCAGATGCGCTGTCTGGGAGAGGGTGGTGACCTCGGCCACGGTGCGGGCTGAGGTCACCATCGACACCGACATTCCGAACTGGTGGGCCAGCCGTACGAGCTGCCGCAGCCGCGGATGGTGCGTCGGTTCGCCCCCGCTCAGGCACACCCCCTCCACGCCCGCTTCCTTCAGCCGCGACAGCGTGCGGGCGTAGGTCGCGGTGTCGAGGAGGTCGTGGGCGCGGTCGGCCCGGAAGCAGAACCCGCAGGCCACCTTGCAGTGCCCGGCCGTGGAGACGAGTGCCGTACGGACCTGCGTGTTCATTGCACCCCCGAGTTGTCCCACACGGCGATCTCCACGGTGCTCGTGTAGAACGCGCACATCTCGGGGTCCGGGGTGCTGCCGCCGATGAGGGACTGCTCATTGCGGGACGGCCCGCCGCAGATGGCGAGCGCCGGGCAGTTCCCGCACTCGGGGATGGGAGCGACCTTCTTCGCCACGCCGGCCAGGCTCCCCGGATCGGCTCGCACCTCATCAAGGGTGCGCAGGAAGGAAGGCTCGGTGAAGTTGATGTCGCACAGACTGACCCGGTTGCCGGGCAGCAGGGCAGCGTTCAGACTGCGGTCGCCCTGCATGTGGTCGAACAGCATCGGACGACGGGTGTCCAGGGCCTGGAAGGCGCGGTCCAGGGCGGAGAACAGCATCCCGCCTCGTGCCAGGGCGGTCAGCCTGGCCTCGTACAACTCGCGAGCCAGATCAGCGCCGTTGACCTGCCAGCGGCCCGCGGTCGGAATGGGTGTGTTGACGTAGATGAACTTCAATCCGAGGTCATCGATGATCCACCGAACGGTCTCGGCGAGGCGTCCGATGTTCGCGGCCGTCGGCGTGAGGTTGCAGCCCACGTGCAGCCCCTCGGCCTCGACGAACCGGGCGACGTTTCGGCGAATCCGGTCGTCTGCGGGCTGACCACCGAGCAGAAGGCGGTGCGCGGAGTTGATGCCCGGAGGGCCATCGATGGAGATGCCTACGCCGTATTCGTACGCGATGAAATGGTCGAGAGCCTCATCCGTGAGGCGGGCGCCATTGGTGACGACTGTTCGCCGCACCCTGGTCACGTCATGGCGTTCGGCGAGGGTGTCGGCCAGCTGGTCACCGAAGCGCATGAGGTCGAAGCGGATGGTCGGCTCGCCGCCGAACCACTGGATGGACACCTCATCCTGCCCGGCGTTCTGCTCGAACAGGAACTCCAGCCCTGCCGAGAGCTCCTCCTTCGTCATGTCCGGCTTACCGGTGTTCGTGTCGACGAAGCAGTAGGTGCAGGCCATGTTGCAGCGGTCGGTGAGGACCACGCGTAGGCCGCTGATGCGGCAGGGGGCGGCGTCGAGGCCGAGGAGTCGAAGTCGGTCACGGAGTGCTTCACGCCGGTCGGCCATGGGGCCTTCGGGAGTGAAGCCGAGCTCTGCGAGGGCTTCATGGGTCGCGGTCGGGGGGACCCCGGCGAGGTCGAGAACCTCGCCGGAGTCGATGAACACACTGTCCAGCGTGACCGGATCGAGGAGAACCGCTTCCCCGTCCCGCTCGTACTGGAAGTACTTCCCCCACAGCATCCGGGGGACGGCCATGGTGGTCAGGCCGCCGTTTCCTCTTCGGCGATCCCGAGCTCGCCCATGACCTCGCGGACCTTCTCCTCGGCGGCGGCCTGGAGCTTCGCGGAGGTGGCCGGCGAGCCGCCGTCGGCGAGGACGATCACACCGGGCAGCGTCGGGTTCGGCGCGATGACCGTGATGCCGGCCGGGTCGGTACCGATGACCATGACCGCGTCCTTCAGCTCGACCCAGTCGGTCTGCTCCTTGAGCGCCTCGATGATGCGGCCCTGCTTCTCCTGGAAGGAGGCGCGCTCACCCATCCACACGCCTGCCTTGGACTTGGAGTCCACGACATCCGCGTAGATCAAGTGATCCTTCTTCTCTCGCCTGGCTTGGGGCATGACTGATCCTCCCTACGTACTGGATGTGCTGGAACAACCGCGTGCGTCCACCTGAGAACGGTGAGCGCCGCCCCACTCGGGGAGTCTTGGGTGCGGCGGCGCTTAACCAGTCCTGCGACAACCGGACACGGTGGCGCCGGCCCCGTCGCCCGCCCCGCCACCTCAGCGGTGAGCAGAGCAGCCTGGTGGGGACGTGGCTTCGTTGTGGCGCAGTGACATCATGCTGACCCGCGAGGTCCTCTTTCGAGGACTCTGACAGGTCATCAATAGGACCCTGACAGGGCCAAGTTGCTGCCGGCGGGATGATTTTTGGCCGCCTGAGGACATTGCATGTCACTCTCTGAGGAGAGCTCGCCCTGGAGGAGATCCATGTCCCGACCCGCAGGCAACACCAGACTCAAGGCCGCCCGCCTGGCCGCCGGATACAACTCCCAGCAGGCGCTGGCCGACGCCATCACCAAGGCGGCGCCAACGCTGGGCATCAGAGGGCTTGCTGTCGGCGTCCGACAGATCCGACGCTGGGAGTCCGCCACACCGCCCTGGCCCCAGCCCGATGTGCACCGGGTCCTGACCCACCTCCTGGGCCAGAGCATGGAAGACCTCGGCTTCACCCCTCCGTGGGGAAGCACACGGCCCCAGCCCGGAACAGCGATCGACAACACCCCTCGCGCGTCCCTGTCCGGAGCCCGGCTGGCGGCCGTCCCCGCTCAAGGTGGGGCCACGACGCAACCAGCCACTGTCAGCAGGGACTTCGAGGCTGTCACGCGCTCACACCGGCATTTGTACTGGTCCGTCGCCCCGGCCGTGCTGCACCCGGCGGTCCTGGAGCACGCTCGTCTCGGCTGCGTTCTCCTCCCAGAGACGGCCAACCCGGCCCGTCAGACCCTCGCTGCCGCCTTGGCCGAGTCCTATCTCCTGGTCGGTCGTATCGAGTTCTTCGACCTGCGACAGTCGGAACAGGCTTCGGAGACCCTCCTGCGGGCTCTGCAGGCTGCAGCTGAAGCGGACGATCCGCTGCTCGGGGCAGCCGTCCTCGCGCACATGGCCTTCATCCCGGGCTGGGTGGATGACCGGGAGGCGGCAGTCGAGCGCATGTTGGCCGCCCGTACCTACGCTCGCCGCGGACCGGCGTCAGCGGAGTTCTGGGCATGGCTGGATGCTGTCGAAGCGGAATGCGAGACCCGCTGCGGAGATCCGCACGCGGCACTGCGCTTGATCCGCCATGCCGAAGACACACTGTCCACGGGCTCCGAACACGCCACTCCTGAGTGGCTGGACTGGTTCAGCCCCGTCCGCCTGGCCGCGTTCAAAGGCAACACGCAGCTGAAGGCCGGCCACCTGCCGCAAGCGCGCCAGACGCTCCAGGAGGTGCTCGACGATCTGCCACCCGAGTCAGACAAACAGCGCACCGTCGTCCTCGGCGATCTAGCCGCGGTCGAAGCCGCCGACGGAAGGCCGGAGGAGGCATGCAGGTACGCCATCCAGGCTCTCGACCAGCTGGCGATCACCTGGTACGCCATGGGCATGGACCGCATCCGCGAGGTCCGGCGCACGCTCGCCCCCTGGCAGAACGAGCGATGCATCCGGGACCTCGATGATCGTCTCTACGACTGGAGTACGACGGTCAGCGCCCTTCAGCGTTGAACTTGGCGATCTTCTCCGGCAGCTCCGCGAGCGAGTCGATGCGCATCGTCGTGATCGCGTTCGCGTCCGGGTCACGCTGCTGGATCGTCCCCCAGGGACCGCGCCGGATCAGCGCGGTCAGAAGCCCCGCCTGCACAGCCGGGCGGATGTCGTTGTCGAGCCGGTCACCGACGTACAGAATCTCGCCCGGCTCGGCAGGCGTCGCCTCGATGACACTCTCGAAAAACTTCACATCCGGCTTCGACACCCCCCAGTCATCGCTGGTGGCGATCATGTCGGAAGGGAGATCCAGCCCCCGCAGCAGGCTGCCGGCCCGCACGGTCTGGTTCCCGGCGATGCCCACCCACAGCCCCGCCGCACGCAGGGCAGCCAGCGTGGGCCGCACGTCCGGGTACAGGTCATCCTCGCCGAACCACTCCGGTTGTCCGGCAGCCGCGCGCTTCTCCCGCTCCTCGGTCAGATCGAACCCGGGCCGGAACTCCTGAAACGTCTCCCGGTAGTCACGACCCTGCGCGATGACCGCCCCGAACATGGCCGCGAAGGTGTGCCGTGGCACCCCCAGCCAGTCAGCCCACGTCCCGTACTCCCGGGTCTCGTCAACAAGGCACTCACCCACGTCGAATACCACCGCACGAATCATGCTCCGCAGGTTAGACGGTCCGGCACGATGGGCGAAGCGGCCCTCTCGGACAACACAGACCGCGACCGCGGGGCGGAGGGATCACCTCAGCCGTGGCTGCTGAAGGCGCCTCTCCGCCCGAGGGTTCAAGCAGGCTTTTCCTGATCCGCGCCGAACGGCGGAGATTCCCGGACGCGCGTTCCTCACGGCTGGCGCGATGCGTGTGAGCCGATACTCGGCGAGCGGCGTGCCGTGGCTTCCATATTCATTCGTCATGTTGCTGACGTTACGGGTGCAGTCATGCTCTTTGCGGCGAATGAAGCCTGAGGCCGCCCAATAGTGTGAAAGGCCCAGGTCCTCCTTCTGCACGCAGTCCCGGTGCTATCCACCGACCTGCGATCAACTCAGATCCGGTAAAGACCTCGACCGTGCCACTTTCCCTGGTGAGCTCCCTCACACAAGGCCGCACCGAATGTCAGGTTCAGCAAGAATGCCGACTGGGCGCGCACGGTCATCCGGGTTCTACGCACCTGTGTAGACGAAACGCACGGGTTCAGCGATAACAGTTGCGGCGGACTCCAAGTCGGCCAGCCGGGCCGACAATTTCGCCTCTGCCAGCCGCGGCGGCAACGCGTCCCCGAATTTCAGTCCCCGCACCGCCCGTTCGTCGACAGGGGGAAGACAGAGCCGGTTCGGAGCCTCGCTCAGCACTTCTTTCCACACCGGTGGAGTGAGGTCTTCCCGCAGACGGATCCAGTGATCGTTGATGCACTGGGCCGGCACCGCGATCCCCTCCAACGTGGCGGCCAGAGTCGCGTTCGCCCGGTGGCCTGCCCAGGTCCACCAGCGAAGTTGCCCCGATTGGTCCCGCACGATCAACGTGCCGCCTGGGTGGACCTTTTCCAGGAAGACCTCACGTGCCTCCTTGAGCGTCGTGGTGGCGCGTTGGGTCAAGGCGATGGGCGGATCCGTGCCGAGCAGCACCTCGCGCACGGCGCGGGTGACTTCGAAGGAGGTGCCCTGGCCGAAGCCCGTGCCGCTCCACTTGGCCTTTCCGCCGCCTGCCTGGACCGGGCCCGCAAGGCCTCCTCACCCATGGACGACACCGAGCGCCTGGAGCAGCTGCTGGAGCCGCACGAGTCGGCCTCTGCGCGGTCTGCGCGCCGCCCTGGCCGCGGGAGGCGTCGTCCGGCGTGGAGGGCCGGTCCGGCACGGGCGTCGAGGGGACGGAGGGCTTGCCGTGGTCGGTGAGGCTGACGTCCTCGGCGGTCGGCTCCGGGGTGACCGGAGCCACGGCGGAGTGGACGGCTGTGCGGGCTGGGCGAGGCGGGTGGCCTCGCGCATCAGGGCCATGACGGTGTCCGGGAGCCGGTCCAGGACGGGCACGAGCGAAACGTTCTGCTCGTGCTCGCGGGCGGTGCGGTGCACCTCGTCCAGGAACCGGGCCGCTCGCTCGCCGAGGCCGTCCTGTCGTACGGCGAGGTCGCGGCGTACGTCCTCCAGCAGGGACCACTGGGTGCCGCGCAGCGCGGCGGCGACTTCCGAGGCGTGCCGCAGGGCGCCCGCGATCTCCTCGTCGGTCACGTCGTACGCGGCGGCGGCCAGCTCCCGCACGCACGCGGCCGGTTCGGTGGTGCGCAGCAGCCGGGCGACGAGGTCGGCGGCGGCCTTGGTGGACTTCAGAGGGGGCGCGTCGGCGCCGCCGGGCCCGGTCAGCCCGAGGGGGGCGGCGTGCTGTGTCAGGAGGGTGCGCACTTCGCCGAGGGCCACGCGGTGTTCCTCCGCGACCGCGCGCACGCCTTCGGCGAGCCGGGCGACGTTGCGGGCGAACAGGACCCGGGAGACGGTCCTGCCGAAGATCGTCCCGGCCCGGCCGAGCGCGGTGTGGAACTCGTCCTCGGTGGGCAGTTCCACGGCCCTCAGCCCGTACCCGGGGCCGATCCGCTCCAGCTCCGGCGCCTTGGGCAACGGCGAGATGCCTTCCATGACCACGGCACCGGTCTGAATCACGGGCCGGATCTGCTTCCGGTAGACCTCCTCGGTCACAGCCGTCCCGGAGTGCCCGACGAGCCGAGAGATCTCCTCCAGGGGGACGCCCCGGTCGGAGAGCAGCGAGACGAAGCTGTACCGCAGCTCCCGCGGAGTCCACTCGTCGGCGTTGATCCCATCGATGCCCTTGAGCGCCTGGCGGACGTCACGGCGGACGTTGGTGGCGGCGTCGAGCGGCTTGCCCACGGCCGACGAGAAGACCAGGCCGTGTTCCTCCCACTCCTCATCAGAGGCGAGCCGGTCCCACCCCTGATCCTCGAACTGCTGCCAGAGGGCATCCACGCAGCGCGCCGGCAGAGCGAGCGTGCGCCGTGACTTTCGGGTCTTGGTGTCCCCGCTCCTCCGCACCGACCGCCGGACGGCGATGTGCGGAGGCTGCGGCGGGTCGAGGGCCGGCCGGCCTTTCAGGAAGACGTCGTCCCAGGTGAGAGCCCGGAGTTCTTCCGTACGGGCCCCGGTCAAGAGCGCGACGACGATGTACGCGTACATCGAGGTTCCCTCGGCGCCCTCGAGCACGGCCTCGGCCTGGGCGAAGGTGAGCGCCTTGGACGGGCGCCCGCCCTGCCCTTGGGGCACCGAGCACAGCTCGACGACATTGCGCTTCACCTTGTCCCACGCCATGGCCCGCTTGACCGCGCGGTTGAGGCAGGAGTGAATCCCCCGAAGCGTGCGAGTGCTGAGCGTCTCGGCCTTGGTGGCCAGCCAGCGATCCACGTCCTCCGCACTCAGGTCGCGCAGTTTGCGCGCGCCGAGAGACGGGATGACGTGGTTGCGGCTCAGGAGCGTGACGGTCTCGACAGTGCTGGGGTCGGGGCCCGCCAGTCCGAACTCCAGCCAGTCAGCCACGGCGTCCTTGACCGTGTGGTTGGTGGGCGCGATGGCGAGACCAGGCTGCGGCCCGGACGAGCCGGAGCCGCGATCCGGGCCGGACTCCCGCAGTGCGTCCAGTAGTTGCTGCGTCGATGCGGCCCACAGGTCCAGCAGGGTCTCGCGTTCCCGGGGCGCGGCCGGGACGCCCCCTCGCCCAGGGGCTGCGCCAGATCGAACAGTGGTAGGCCGGCACCTGCATGTCGAGGGCGGGCGCGGAGGCGACCGTGGCGCGGGAGGCAGTCAACTGTTCCCCGATCAGCCGCAGCAGACCGGGGAACTCCAGAGTCTTTCCACGCCCGTTGTCCGTCACCGTGCTCCGCCGACCTGGCCTGCGCCTTTCACAGCCGTCAGACGGTCCGGCGTTCACCTGAACGGCTCACATCGCCGAGGTTCCTCCGCTGCCTCCTCACCGGGCAGGTGTGCGGCATCGCCGATCGCCCCGTTTGCGGCTGTGTCAACGCCCACTTAGCTTCAAGTGGTCCGATTGTCTTGAAAATGCCGATCAAGAGGTATGTCGGCATTTTCCCTCATGCTCGGAAGGAGCATTCATGTCGGTGATGACCGGTACTCCACCCCTCCAGCAGTTCGGTCCGCAGCCCGGCGGTCCGCAGCTCGGCGGCCCGCAGCTCGGCGGCCCGCTCGGCGGTCCGCAGTTCGGCGGTCCGCAGCCGGGTGGGGCCCCGATCGCTCAGGTGGTCCTGCAGGCCATCCAGCAAGCGTGTCAGCAGACGGCCCAGCAGGCGGCGCAGCAGGTCCAGCAGACGTTCCAGCACATCCAGCAGCTCCAGCACCAGCTGCCGCCGCACATGGCTCCGCAGGCGCACCCGTACCTGGCCGTGGCGCTGCACCGCGCGCTGCACTCGGGCATCCGCCACGCGGTGGAGCAGTCTGTGCAGCAGGCGCTGCCGATCGCGGTCGCGTCGCTGCTCCAGCACGGCCCGCAGGGCCAGGGCGGCCCGCAGGGTCCGCAGCCGGGCATGACCGGTCAGCAGCCGTGGGGCGGTGGGTTCGGCCAGCAGTTCCCGCAGCCTGGCTTCGGTTTCGGCCAGATGGGTCAGTTCGGTATCGGCTGACCTCCAGGGCAGCGTGTCGCGGTGCGTCCGGAGCGGTTCCGGGCGCACCGCGTCACCGTGGCGGCGCTTCCCCGCGGAAGCGCCGACTGCCCGGTCACCCCGGACCAGGAGCACCAGTTACGACATAGGCGTGGTGAAGGTGGACGTGATGGTCAAGGAAAGGCCCGGAAACAACCGCGCGAGCGGGCCCGGGGGCGGCGCGGGGGCCGGCGGACCCGCACCCGGACCCGGACCCGGACCCGAGGGCAAGGATAAGCAGTCGCGCACGAAAGGCGCACAGTCACCGTTCCGGGTGCGGCCGCGCCGTGAGCGCTACATGGTGGCTCCGCTGCCGCAGCACCTGCTCCCACCGGGAGTGCCCGAACTCGGCATGGACGCGGTGTGTGAGCAGATGGAGAGGATGCCCGAGGTCACCGTGACCCGCAGACTCCGGCCGTCGGCGAAGCTGCGATCGGCCGGGCTGCCCTCCGTGTGCCCGGACATCGTGGTCGTCGAGGCACCCGAGGCCCAGCTGCCGGCGATGCGGACGCTGCACGTGCACATCGAGCCGGACCTGCCGCTGTCCGTGGCCGGACCGGCCGCCGCGCCGGCCGCGGGGATCCCCCTGCGGGACCCGGGACTGGTCACGCCGCTGGAACAGCCCGTGGAGATCGGCTTGCGGGTCTGCGGCCCGGAGGGAGAGCCGCTGGCCGGCGCCGGAGTGTTCCTGATCGGGTCGTCGTGGCCGGCCCAGGGCCTGACCGGGGACGACGGGACGGTCACCGTCATGCTGTCGACGGAGACCGTGGAGTCCGTCCAGTCCCTGTACGTGCGGCCCGCGGGCGGCTACATCGACCGCTGGATCAACCGTCCGCAGCTGTCGGCGACCGAGGAGAACCTGGTCACCCTCACACCGCTGGCCAAGGTGTATCCGGGGCTGGAGGAGCGACAGCAGTACGGCTGGGGCCAGCAGGCCATGCGGCTGGACCGGCTGCCCCCCACGTTCCGCGCCTTCGGAGTCAGGATCGCGTTGATCGGTACGGGCGTCACCGCCGAGCATCCCGATCTGCGGCAGCGCGTACGCAGCGGGATCGATCTCGTCCGCGGCACCCAAGAGGGCTGGGCCCACGACACCGTCGGCACCGGTACCCACACCGCGGGCATCATCGCGGCGGCGGACACCGGCAAGGGCGTCATCGGCACGGCGGCCGACGCCGAGATCGAGGTCTGCCAGGTGCTGCCCGACGGCCGCTTCAGCGACCTGATCGCAGCCCTCGACCACTGCATCGAGCGGGAGGTCGACATCGCGCACATCGCGGTGGCGACGCCGTACCCGTCGGCGCTGGTCTCACACAAACTGGCCGACGCCAACACGGCGGGCATCGCCTGCGTCGCCCCGGCGGGAGACTTGGGTGGGCCGGTGTGCTTCCCCGGCTCGCTGCCCACCGTGTTCACCGTGGGTGCGCTCGGCGTCTTCGGGTCCTTCCCGGCGGACACCTCCCAGGCGACCCACGTGGGCCCGCAGCTGACCCCGGAAGGCCTGTTCGCCGCGCCGTTCAGTTGCTACGGCCCCGGGGTCGACGCGGCCGCGCCCGGCGTGGCGGTCCTCTCGTGCTCACCGCGAGGCGGATACACGGCTCTCGACGGCACCGGCACGGCCTCGGCCCACGTCACCGGCCTCGCCGCCCTGGTCCTCGCTCACCACGAGGACTTCCACGGCCAGCTCCTGCCCCGCGGAGCCGGCCGGGTGCAGCACCTGTTCGAGATCATCGCCGCGAGCTGCCGACCGCTGGCCGCCCCGGGCACCATGGAGGCGGCACGTGTCGGGCGCGGCCTGCCCGACGCCATCACCGCCCTCGGTCTGGCGCACGGGGTGCAGCTGGCTCCCGCCCTGTCCCCTTACGCCTCCTCCCTGGCCGGTTAGCTCCGCAGCGAGGCCGTCGCACGGCACCCACCCCGACGGGGCGGGTGCCGTTCGGCTTGCCGCCCGTACTCCTGGGGTGGACGGCGGTGGCGGTCAGTAGCCGAGGGTCGGTACCAGTCGCCACGGCCCTGCGGCGTCAGGTCGAGGAGGTGCCGGACCGGGGCCAGGAGGTCGATGCCGCGCTCGGCGATGTCGTCGGCCTGGATACGGTGGGAAGCACTGGGGCTGGGTTGTCTTCGCCGTGCCCATGCGGGGCCGGGTCGCGCTCCTTGTCCTGTCCGGGATCAGCGCCTTCTACTTCTTCTTCAACGTGCCCGTGTGGTGCGGGGCCGAGGGACGTGGTGGCTCGTGCCGAAACAACAGCTACGGCGCGCTCATGGGCTGTCAACTCCGCCAACACAGGTGGCAGAAGCTGAAGATGCTCTTCCGGAGCGCCCGGTGGGCGCGACTCCGGCAGGAGCTGTTCCAGAACGCGACCACCACCCTGGCCAGCCTGGGGGGATACTCGCCGTCACGCAGAGGCCGACGCGGACTCGCAGGTCTCCGCCGTGTGGCGGCCCGCCGACTTCGGCGGCCGGGACGCGGCGAGTATCCGGCTATGCGTGGACGGCACCTGCGAGGAGCGGACATCGGGC
Organism: Streptomyces sp. NPDC046831; assembly: GCF_040645305.1. NCBI lineage: Bacteria > Bacillati > Actinomycetota > Actinomycetes > Kitasatosporales > Streptomycetaceae > Streptomyces > Streptomyces sp. NPDC046831. Next base: position 35,430 of record NZ_JBEYXZ010000015.1, read on the forward strand.
CGTCCCGCCGACCCGTTCGCGTCGCTGTCGGTCCGCCTCCCCGACGACATCGGTGCGTCCGCCGTGCCGGTGCGGCTCACCGTGACCTCCGTGGAGAGCGGCGACACGGTCGTGGAGGACAGCACCCGGGCCAGACTGACGGAGCAGCACCCGAACGGCACGTCCTGTCCGCCCACCACTTGGACGGCGACGTTCCGTGCCCACCCGGAAAAGGGCCTCACCTCGCCCGAGGGCACGAAGCTCCAGAACTGAGCCCGCTACGCAAGCGCCCGTCTCCGGCACCACCGGAAGTACGGGCGCAGGTCCTGCAGCCGGCCCGACGCCGATGCCGATGCCGATGCGACAGGATCACCCTGTGACACGCAGAGAACTGGGCATCGGGCCGACCGCGCGGCCGCGCGCCGTCGAGGAAGTGCGGGCGCGGCTACTGCCCGTGGAGCAGCTCGCGCACACCGGCCACCAGGCGGAGCCCTGCAGCGGGCAGCCGCCCCGGGCGGACGGTGCCCGGCCGCAGCGCCGGGCACTGGGCCCGGGCGGGGCGAGCGCCCACTCGGAGCCTCCCAGCACGTGAGTGCGGGTGTACCGGAGTCACAGACTCCGGTACACCCGCACTCACGTGTCCGGACCTCAACCGACGAGGACGTCGTCCCCGTCGTCCGGGTGCGGCTGGAGGTGGCCGCAGTAGTGGCAGCGCCCCCCAGCCGCAAGGTCGACGGTGGAGCCGCAGCACCGGGGACACTCGCCCCGCTCGATGACCGGCCCCTCGCCGGTCGTGCAGCCCGGGCACACGTGGCCGTCGGGGTCGGGCCGCCAGTCGCTAGCGGCTAAAAGAGGGCTGCGGGAGGATGTCCCCGCAGCCCGCAGCAGTATGTGGGCGCCCGCTGGACACGGCTGGGGTTACGGGCAGGCGCCGTACTTCTGAGCCAGGACGTAAGCAGTGGCGTCATTCCCAACCTTGACGTACACCGCACCGAGTCCGGACCGGTTGTAGTACTTGGTCGAGCTGCTGCCGTAGACGGTGGTGAACCGGACCTTGAAGCAGTAGCCGGCGTCTACGCGGAAGGCGTCCCAGTCCTCTCCGCCCGGGGTCTGCGTCCAGGGGGCGAGTGTTCTGATCTTGGTGTTGTCATTCGTCTGCACGCAGCCAGTGCTGGAGGTGCCGGTGCTGCCGGTGCTGCAGGTCCAGTTCTTGTAGGCGACGACCCAGGTGGACGACTGGTTGACGGTCTCGGAGCACATGCCGAGGGTGCAAGACTCGCCGGCGGCAGCGGTCTGAACGGGGCCCAGGATGCTGGCGGCGGCGGTTGCAAGGCCGATGGCGGCGGCCTTGGCCCACGTGGATCGCGTGGTGAGTTGCATGCTTCCCCATATCTGTTGTGATGGTCCTTGAGTGAACAGTGGTTCACAATGACGAGGTCATGCCATGTTGGCAGACGGTCGATGCCGGGGCGTGCCTTTCGGCTAAGACGTGGCTTCAGTTGGTGAGTCGGCGGTAGCTGATGAGAGCTGCGGCGATGCCAACCAATGCGAGGAAGTGCTCGGCCTTTGCGCTCGTAGCGGCGGTGCAGGCGTCGGCTACAGCCTCACAAGAGGGTGCCGGGACACTTCGTACTCAGGCCAGCTACCCGCGGCGCGGGCCCGTCATCACCCCGGCCACGGCGCTCCCGCCATCCGGGCGCCGAGCCTTCGGCCCAATGGGTGACGGACCCGCGCCTCCCTCTCTAATACTCCAGCCCTAGATCGTGATCTTGCTGGTGGGGAGAGCGGCGTCAGTCAGCGACGGCTGCTATTCCAGCCACGTCCCGTCGCGCATGATGACTCTGCCGCGTAGTTCCGGTTCGCCGCGCCAAGCGCGCACACTCTTCGGCACCACGCACACATACATACAGAGAGGAACCTTCCTCCGCACGCGGGTCCCACCCGAACTTGGCGGCGAACGCCTCGGCCGCGTCTCCGGGCACGTCCTGGTCCAGGAAGCATTCCGCCTCACCCTGGAGAAGCACGACGTCGAAGGCGTCCGGCAGCGCCAGGCGCACGCGCGGCTCCTCGCGGACGTTCCGCGCAGTCGCGGAAGTGGCACTGGTGCACATCCACACTGCTCGCCCATCCCACATAACCACAGCGGCACCTGGTGCGGCCCGTGATCAGGATGTGCTGTCGACACCCATACATCCCGCTCGGTGACGAGCCGTTCCAGAGTGCCGCGCCTTCATTCGTTGTCTGTTCGTGCTTGATGCGCCGCCATGTAGGGCCGGATGCTGAGCTGCCCCCTCCACATCTTCCCGCTCGTATCACGAAGATGGACCTGCCCCATGCGTACTCACATCCGCGTCGGCGCGCTGACCGCCGGCGTTACGGCCGTGCTGCTCCTCGCACCGGCCGCTCACGCCACCGCTCCCGGTGACAACGGGACGGTGAAGATCCACGACGCCAAGACAGGCGAGGAGCTGCGCCGCAACGAGCCGCACGTCTGCACGTTCTACCTCGACGCCTTCGGCTTCGACGCGGTCCAGAAGGTCGACTGGCACATCGAGGCCTGGGCCCCGACCGCCGCCACCAAGGGCGAGACCGTGAAGTCCGGGGCCCTCACTCTGGATGCCGAGGGCCACGGCCGTACGGCGGACCTGTCCCTGCCCGACGGGCACTACAAGCTGTTCTGGAACTTCGACGGAGAGAAGGGGGCCGCCAAGCACAAGGTGTTCTGGACGGACTGCAAGGGCTCCGAGGGTGGTGGCGGTACGCCGCCGTCCGCCTCGGTGTCCCCCTCCTCGCCGGAGTCGTCCTCGCCCTCGGGCCCGGCAGATTCGACCGCGCCCTCGGGCCCGGCCGATGCGACCGCGGCGCCGAGTGCCTCCTCCGGCGAGGGCGGGACGGCCCCGTCGGCTGGCGCATCCCCGTCCGCGCAGGGTGGCGGCGATCTGGCCGAGACCGGTAGCAGCGCCCCGGTAGGCCTGCTGTCGGGCGTCGCGGCAGCGCTGGTGGCTGCGGGCGGTTACCTGGCGCTGCGGCGCCGTAGGGCCTCTCGAGCCTGATTTGGCCGTGCATGAGGGTGCCCCCGTGCTCGTCCGGGTGACGAGTATGGGGGCACCGTCGTGTTCAAGGAGGCGTCACCCAGCCTCGCGCAGGCGAAGGTCGTGGGAAGCACCGCTGCGCGGAGCATATGGCCCGTGCCTCCGGACGGGCGCTCAGCGCCTCGTCTCGTACCTGGTCAGGATCACGCCGCAGGGAAACGGCCGCGTCTCCACCAGGTTCAGGTTCACCCAGCTGTCCAGCGCGGTGAAGAACGGCGTGCCGCCGCCCACCAGGACCGGCGCGGTGGCCAGCACGTACTCGTCAATCAGCCCGGCCCGCATGGCCGCCCCTGCGAGCGTCGCGCCGCCGATGTCCATCGGGCCGCCATCCCCGGCCTTGAGCCGGGTGATCTCGGCGACCACGTCGCCGGTGACCAGGCGGGTGTTCCAGTCGACCTTGTCGATCGTCGAGGAGAACACCACCTTCGGCCTGTCCCGCCAGCGGCGCGCGAACTCGATCTCCGCCGGGGTGGCGTTGGGCTGCTGGTCGCCGGTCGGCCAGTAGGAGCTCATCATCTGCCACAGCTTGCGCCCGTACAGCGACAGGTCGGTCGCCTGCAACTGGTCGGACCAGAACTGGAACAGCTCGTCGCTCGGCACGCTCCAGCCGATGTCGTCGCCGGGCGCGGCGTTCGGCCCGGCGTGCGTACGGCTGGACACGGGTGGCGAGCGCGAGGTGGTCTGGATCCAGCGGCTGTGCCCGACGCGGGGACGCGTGATGAACGTCCCTGCCACGAAAGGCCGTCGCTTCGGCGAGATCGTCGTGCACGACGGGGAGCCGACCGGCGAGCGGACGTACGACGGCCAGAGCGTCGCTGTCTTCGACGAACTGCTGCTCTTCGAGGTCTCTCCGCTGCCGACGCTGCGTGCGACCGTGAACGCAGCGGACGCATCCGACGTCGACGCCCTCGTGGCTTCGTTCTTCGCGCAGGACTTCGGCGCCGAGCCGGCGAGCAGCTTCCACATGCTGTGCGCCTGCTGCAGCGAGGGCCGGGTCGACTGGGACGAGGCCGGCGTGCCGACACACGGCGGCTCACAGACGGTCTGGCTGGCCGCCCCTGAGACCGAGGCCCGGCAGCTACTGGATGCGTGGGCGGCGGGCGGCGAACGCAGCTGGAGCGGACTGGAGCTGGTTGGTTGAGCCCCGGGGGTCAGCGGGGACGGGATCGCAAGGATCGTGCCGCGCAGTGGTTCCGTGGGCCGACGCACACCAAGGCTTCGACGACAGCGAGTTGACCCTGAACGGTGCTTCCGTGTTGGCCGGATGAGTGTCCGGCTGCGTGACGCCGTCGGCGCACAGCGGCGCACAGGCACGGACGTCTGCCTCGCGCAGAGCCGTGCGCTCGAAGGCCCAGTGGCAAGGATCCGGAGAGCCTTCGGGAACGGACCGGCTGCGCCGTTGCCGGGTGAGACGGCGGGCGCGGGGTGTGTCCACTGGGTGTCCGACCGCCGGCCTCAGGTGTTCCCATCCCGACCAGGCATCCCAGGGTCACGTGTTTGCGCAGGTCGCCGGGGGTGGGATCGTCCCACCGATGCAGGTTCGCCGGCGGCTGTTGTCCCAGGCCCACGAGGCGTCCGACGCTATGGCTGTCGCACCGGCTGAAGCGGCCGCCCGTCCGGCAGCGCCACGGCACCCCAGCTCACCCGTCCCAGGGGACACCCATGTCTGCGGGGATCGGGGATGCGGGCATCCGGGATGCGGGCGCGGGCGCGGGCGCTCACCACAGTGCCGCGGCTGCGGGCGTGTGCGACCTCGTATCGAGCAGAGAAGGAACACGCATATGAACGTGAAGTCCCTTGCCGGCCGCCGTGCGGCCGTGGCCGTGGGTCTCGTCCTGGCTCTTGGGTGCGGTCTGTCGGCACAGGCCTCCGCCACCGGGGCGGGGGCGATCGGCGGGAAGGCCGAGGGCGCGGTGACGCACCGCTCGGGCGGCAGTGGTGACAAGGGCACCGTCGCCGCCTGCTCCCAGGAGGTCCTCGGGGTGTCCGCCGTGAAGGAGCCCGCGGACAGCAGGGACGCCCGGCACCTCCTCATCACCGTCCAGAACGCCGGCGACAGGGCGTGCAACCTCTACCGCCACCCCCTCGTGCGGCTCGGTGCCGATGCCCGGACCACGGTCCCCGTGATCAAGGAGAGCGACCCGAACCCGGGGGTGCCCGTCACCCTCGCTCCGGGTGCGGAGGCGTATGCCGCCCTGCTCGTCAGCGGCGGCGCCATGGACGAGTACCCGGCGAAGAGCATCACCCTCGGCCTCCAGGGTCGCAAGCCCGGCAGCAGCGCGGGCGGGCCGATCGATGTCCCCATGCCCGTCGACACGTTGTACGCGGACGACGGTCAGCGTGTCACCTATTGGACGACCTCTTCCGGCTTCGCCCTGGACTTCATCATGTCGAAGTGACGGGCCTCGACCGATCGGGACCGCTTCCCAGCGGCTGCCCCGGACGCTCGCACGACCTGCCGAGCACCGGCCGGACGTCCGTGTGGCCGGCAGGAGCATTCGCGACGAGCAGCAGAGCCGTGGCGGCCGAGCCCGGTCGTGCACACCGAACACCCTCGAGCACCGCCGGCGCGTGAGGAGTTCGTGACAGCACACACGTCCGTCCGGCCGTACTCCCCCGGGTGGCGCCTCGCGTCACTCGGGGGTGCGTCGAACCATTCGTCCAATTTTTGGAGTTTCAATGAAGTCCATCGCCCGGAAGGCCGCAAGCTTCGCGGGGGTCGGCATGGCCGTCGTGGCAATGTCCCTGACCGGTGCGTCCGCAGCCCACGCGGAAGGCCCCACCCAGGGCTGCCCGTACCCCTACGTCTGCTTCTACGTGGACGACGACGCCCTGCTCGCGGGCCGCCCCCTCTCGAAGTACCGGGACGTCACCAGCGCCTATCAGGCGGTCACCCCCCGGCCGCACTACGGAGTCCTGAACACCCGGAACGACGACGTGGTGTATCTGCGGCTGCAGAGCGGGGGCTCGATCTGCCTCGCGCCGAACCACCAGACCGTCTTCAGCGACTCCTACGTCGTCAACGGAATCAGAATCTCCAGCAGTTCCACGTGCTGAAGCCGCCGGAACGGCCGGCAGGCGTGCGTGAGCGCGCCCGCCGGGTGGCGGACAGGGCTGGGTGAGGAGCCCAGGGCCGGGCGAGCTGTTCCCCGGCGGGACGGCGTTCTGAGCGATCCGCACCGCAGCGGCCGGGCCCGCTGCTCGTCAGCCGCCGGTCTCCTCGTCGTCGTAGGCGGTCGTCATGGGGACCCAGCCGGAGGGGTTGCGGTACCAGTAGCGCGGTAGTCCTTCGACGCTGGTGGTGCGGAACGGGCGGCCGTGGTCGTCGATGCGCAGCGTGCCGGTCCGGCCCTGCGAGGACCAGTCGAGTTCCAGGTACCAGTCGCAGGTGCAGGACTCGGTGCGTGCGGAGACCAGCAGGACCTCCGGCTCCCGCAGGGACACCCGGTAGGGGAAGTCGATCGCGGGGGCCGGTCTGTCCGGCTCGTTGCCGGGCACCGAACGGGCCAGGGGCCGGCGCGCGTCGAGGTCGACGGAGAAGTGGCGGGGGATGAGGACGGCGCCGCAGCCTTCGTACATCGAGTAGGCGGTGCCCCGGCGGGCGGCGGGGGTGGTGCGGTTGACCATGCGCACATGCAGTGCCTCCAGGACGACGGCGGCGGAGCCCCGTCCCTGCACCGAGATCCGCAGATTGGTGGTGCGCCCGTGCACCGCCCCCTGCGACGCGGCCCACACCGCGGCGTCCTGCGGGGTCGGCGGTGGCGGGACCTGCTGCGGTGGCTTGGCGATGACGTAGTCGTGGTCGCATTCGAGTCGCCAGATATGGGAGTCGGCCGTCCAGGTGAGCGGGGTCGCCGGTGGGACCGAGCCGGCGCTCGCCCGGTGCTTCCGCGGGCTGTCGCCGCTGGGTGCGGCCGGCGCCGGGGGCTTCGGTGTGGCGCGGGCGGGGGCCGACGACTCGACGCCACCGGAAGGCAGGCCGGCAGCGGACTGCGGGCTGCCACCGCTGTGCGCGGCCGGCAGCGAGGGCTTCGGTGTGGCGCGGACGGAGGCCGACGGCTCATCGCCGCCGGGCGGGTGGCCGGCGAGGGATGCGGTGAGGCCGCCGAGCGCGAGGGCGAGCGCGGCCGCCAGTGCGGTCGATCGCACGGGCCGTCGTCGCGGACGCCCGACGCGGGGCCGCAGGTCGGCCGGCGAGGTGGGCTCGGGGCGCGGGTCGGCCGACGAAGGCGACTCCGAGCGCCGGTCGGCTGACGAAGGCGACTCCGAGCGCCGGTCGGCTGACGAAGTCGACCCCGGCCGCCGATCCGCCGAGAAATCCGACCCCCGGCACGAGTCAGCCGCCGAGAACGACCCCGGCCGCCGATCCGCCGAGAATTCCGACCCCCGGCACGAGTCAGCCGCCGAGAACGACCCCGGCCGCCGATCCGCCGAGGAATCCCACCCCGGGCGCGGGTCGGCCGGCGCATTCGACTCGGCCGCCTCATCCGCCGGCCTGCCGTGGCTCGCGGATGCGGTCGGCGCCGCGGTGCTCGTGGTGTCGTGGCCCGCCGGCGCGCGCCGGGTATCGGACGCGCGTGACCGTTTCCGTGCCGCGACTGCCAGGATCCACTGGCGGTGCACCTCCACGCGTTCCTCGGAGGAGGCTCCGCAGAGTGCGGCGAACCGCTCGATTCCGGTGAAGTCCAGGGGCACCGCCTCTCCGACGCAGTAGCGGTGCAGCGTGGAGGCGTTCATGTCCAGACGGCGGGCCAGCGCCGCGTAGCTGCGGTCCGTGCGCTCCTTCAGGCGCGTCAGCAGTAACGCGAACTCCGACACGTCGTCGCGCATCGCATCCATGTGGTCCGTACCCGCATCCGTCCGTCGGCCTGTGCCGTCATGTCCCGGTCCGGGACGGCCTCCCAGGCGCTTCCCTGCCTGCACTCCTGCACGTCCGTACGGCTGGGACGGTTCCAGCGTTGTGTCGTCCAAGCGAAGTGCGGCGATCACCGCAGCCTCGGCCGGCCGTCCGGAGCGCCCGCCGCGCCGGAACGGGCGCTGCGCGAAGGACCCCCGAGCTGCGGCGCCGGACGCCCTTCCGGCGCCGGTGGAACCATCCCGGTCCGGCTGACGTGCAGGGATAGGGGCCACCTGGGATACGGGGACACGGGCGTACGGGGAGAAGGGCGGGGGAACTGTGCCGACCGGGGACGATGCCGGGCAGTTCGCGGCGTTGCTGCGCCGGCTGAAGGAGCGCACCGACCGGAGTTACGGCTCACTGGCCCGGCGCGTCAACATGAACACCTCCACGCTGCACCGCTACTGCGCGGGCGAGGCGGTCCCGCAGGACTACGCCCCCGTGGAACGCCTGGCCGCCTTCTGCGGGGCGACGCCGGAGGAACGCCTCGAACTGCACCGCCTGTGGCTGCTCGCGGTGGCGGCACGGCAACGGCCGAGGGCGGGTGAGGGGAGGGCGGAGCCGAAAGGGGCCGACGAGGTCGGTGGCGCCGCGAGTGGCGTCCCTGGTGACGGGAGCGGCATCGGTGGTGACGGGGGCGGCACGAGCGGGGAACCGCCGCGGCTCGACGCGGGTGCACCCGGCGCAGCCGGGCTCCCCGCTTCCGACGCCCCCGGGCCGGGCAGCCCCGAGCCGGCGATGCAGCGGGACGCGCACCGCTCGACCGTACGGCCCTGGTACCACCGCCGCCGCACCCTCGTCGCCGCCGCCGCGGCGACCGTGCTGCTGGTGACGCTGGGCAGCCTGTCGGCGCTGTCGGCCGGCCGGTCCCACGGCACCTCGGCCGGGGCCCCCGGCCGGTCCCGTACGCCGGGGACTGCTGCGGCACACCACCCCCCGGCCTCTGCGATCAGCCCTTCCCCCACCCTTTCGTCGGCCTCGCCCTCCGCGGCCGTACGGGCGTCGCAGAGCCCTGAGACAAAGGGCGGACCGTCGGCGGCCCCGGGGAGCGACGCCCCCGTGCCGACCGGTGTGCCGCTCGCCTGGACCGCCGACCCGCACATCTGGCTGGGCGGCTGCGGGCACGACTACGTCATCGACAAGGAGCCGGCCCAGGTGCCCCCGCCGCCGCTGCCGCAGGACGCGGGGGTGTGGGCGGCGACGCAGGGGGCGGTGCACGGACGGCAGACGATGGTGCAGATCTCCGTGCAGGGGAAGTCGTCCACGGCCGTGGTCCTGGAGGGTCTCCGGGTCCGTGTCGTCAGCCGCGGCACTCCGGTCACCGGCACCACGTACGCCATGGACCACGGCTGCGGCGGCGACCTGACGTCCGGCGAGCTCTCCGTGAACCTCGACGTCAGCCGTCCGATCGCCCGTCCGCGTCCCGGCAACGACGGCGGAAGGCCCCTCCCGCGGTTCCCCTACCGCGTCTCCGCCGAAGACCCGGAGGTGCTGATGGTCACCGCGGCGACCGAGGCGTACGACTGCGAGTGGTACCTGGAACTCGACTGGTCCTCGCAGGGCCGCACGGGCACGGTCCGCATCGACGACCACGGCCGCCCGTTCCGGACCAGCAGCATCAAGGGCCTGCCCCACTACTGGTACGGCACGAACAGCCAGGGGCTGCGAGAGTGGGTGCCGACCGGCTCCTGATTGCGCCGCATGACCGGAGGCGCCCCGCCCTGCCCGAGTCCGGCCGGCCCGCCACGGCCACTGGTCTCATGCGCCCCGACGACGTGGCCGTCCCGGCCTGTTCCGAGGGCGGTGACCGCCGTCAGCGGGGGCCCGCGGTGTGCCCGGGCGGCCGGACAGCGGGGTGCCTTCTCCCGGCGGCAGGGCGGCCCCGCGCGGCCGCGGTGGGGCTGCCGAATTTCGGTGGGCAACTCCCGGGCCCACAACGGATATGCGGTCGCTTGTGATCCGATTCACCTGAAGATGACTGGACCTGCGCGCATTGCGGATTTTAGCGTCTTTGGTGAGCATGCGCCTTTTTAGGTGATTTCCGCAGCGTCGCGGATGGTCCCGGCCATCAGCGGGTCGGCCGGTACCCGGACGGGTAGCCGCCGGGCCGGCGATCCAAGGCGCATGGGCGATGCGGCGAACATCCGAGCCGGATCACCAGAGGACGACTCGAGTCCGGAAGGTAAACAAGTGAGCAACGAGGCCGTGTGGGTCAGGGGCGTGACGGGCATCCAGCTGCACCACGTCACCAATCTTCAAGATGCTCGGCGATTCCTGGGCAATGCCGTCATGGCGCTGAGCGCGGCACACGTGAGAACCGGCGACGCCAGGTTCTCCGGCTTCGCCGAGCAGCTCAAGGGCATGCTCGCCCAGGCGGGCGTCCTGGAGGGCGAGGCCCGGGCACGCATGCAGCAGCTGCACGCCACGGACCCCGAGCGTTTCGTGCGCTGCCGGGAGGGTGAGGAGCCCTGGCCGGACGAGCTCCAGGCGGGCTTCGTGCCCCGTCACACCTGCCGCGACACGTGCCTCTACCACGACCACCAGGTACTGGACGGAATCCTGCAGTGCACCTGCGGCCGTCCCCCGTGCCGCGCCTGCGCGATCGCCGGCACCCCCTGAGAAGCACCCCCCGCCCCATGCCGCCCGGGACCGTGTCCCGTCGACGAGGCGGCGCGGCACCCGATCATGTCGGCCCCCGGCCATCCGGCCGGGGGCCGTCGCTGTGTGCGCTGTCCGCCCTGCCGGCCGGAGGCGACCGCCGACCGTCGCCGCACGGCTCCGGCACGGCCGGCGACCGTGTGAGGCGGCAGCCCGTGCGGCGGTGCCGTCCGGTGTGGCCGCGGGCCGCCGGTCACCTGCAGGTACCGGCCGGGTGCGGCCGGCCTGACGGGCCGGGCGGCGTCGGCGGCATTCGGGTAGGGGATTGCATTGGGCGCCCAGGCCCCTGCCTATTCCCGCGACCGGATAGGGGCGGCGCGGCTCGGGAGGCTTTCCGGCCGCTTGATTCGGGCGCCTGCGCTTCCGCCGATCGCGCCCGGTATGGAACGGCCACGCTTGGTGCACGGCTGCCCGCGCCCCACGACGCCCCTGCGAATTGCCGCCCCATTCGTCACCGCTCGAGGCGCTCTGCCCATGGGTGCCGCAAGCAGACGGCGGGGCGGTGCGACATCGCTTGACAGGCTGTCGTTCCGGGCGTTGCCTTGAACAGGGATCCAATTCGGCGGCGTTCACCCGGGCGACTGGATCCGCGGTCGAGCCTAGGCCGGACGTGCGGCGGGGCGGAGGCGCGGTAATGGCGACGTACGAGTATTCCTGCAGTTGCTGCGGACCTTTCGACGTGAGACTGCCCATGGGCGAGGCGCCTGCGCGGCACGGCTGCCCGCGGTGCTCGGGTGCGGCCCGGCGGGTGTACTCCTCGCGTGGGCTCACGCCCGCGCCGAGCGCTGTGACGGGCCTGCGGGAGCAGGAGGAGAAGTCGCGCGAGAACCCGTCGGTCGTCACGCGGGTGCCTCCGAGGGCGGCTGCCCCGAAGCCGGTCCATCCGGCGGTCGCCCGGCTCCCCCGTCCCTGACGTCGACGTTCTCGGAGCGCCGGGCCAGGCAGGCGCCTGCCGGCCGCACCGCCTCGGAGATCAGGACGCCGAACTGCGTGGAACCGCTTTTCGTCTCGTGACCGCCCCGGCGGCCCATCGCTTGGAGAGAGCGGAACATCGGGAGGTGTGTCCTCTTGGCCAACGTCGGGCTTCTCTTCGTCGGCGCGGTGCTGTTTCTGAACGGGTTGATGCTGCTGGGCAAGGTGGACAGCCGGGCAGCGGCCATATTCAACCTGTTCGTGGGCGGTCTCCAGGTACTGACACCCACATATCTCATCATCGCCGCCGGTCAGGATGCCAGCCGAATTCTGCTGGCATCGGGTATCTTCCTCTTCGGTTTCACCTACCTGTATGTAGGTATCGGACTGCTGATGGGGCTCGACACGACAGGGGTCGGTTACTACTCGCTGTTCGTGTCGATCGTGGCGCTGGGTTACTCCTTCGTCAGTTTCCGGCAGTTCAATGACCAGCCATTCGGAGTGATCTGGCTTTACTGGTCCTTCCTCTGGTTCTTCTTCTTCCTTTTGCTGGGACTGAAACTGGAGGTGCTCACCCCGTACGTCGGCTGGGTGACGGCGATCGAGGGCTGGGTGACCGGCGTGATACCGGCATTCCTGCTCCTGTCCGGTTACTGGGTGCAGCAGAACTACAGCGAGATCGCCATCGCGCTGGGCGCGTTCGGCGTGCTGACGTTCGGCGCGCTGTGGTTCGTACTCCGGCACCGGCGCCCGCCCGGCAGGCCCGTGGAGCAGTACGGCGCCGCGGGCTCACCGGCCGGCAGCACCGGCTGACAGGCCCGGGGCGACCCGACTCGCCGGTCTGTCCGAACACGGGAGGTGGTTGACGGGACGTGCGAAGCGGCACGACGGGCGCCGGGCGGTCCCGGGGTGCCGTGCCGCGACCGGATCGCCGGTACCAGAATTCTCGAGGAGCACTGACATGCCAGAAGTCGTCTTCAGCGTCGACCAGTCCCGGTCGATGCGCGACCAGGATGTTCCTGGACACAACAGGTGGCATCCGGACGTACCGACCGTCGTCATGGTCCGCCCGGGCGACGAGTTCCGCGTCGAATGCCGCGAATGGACCGACGCGCAGATCGGCAACAACGACTCCGCCAACGACGTGCGCGACGTCGACCTCAAGCGGGCGCACATGCTCAGCGGACCGATAGGCGTCGAAGGCGCGGAGCCCGGCGACCTGCTCGTCGTGGACGTCCTCGACCTGGGGCCGGTACCGCAGCAGGTCGGGGACGCGCCGGGCCAGGGCTGGGGATACACGGGCGTCTTCGCCAAGGCCAACGGCGGTGGCTTCCTGACGGACTACTTCCCGGACGCCTACAAGGCGATCTGGGACTTCCACGGGCAGGTGGCGACCTCCCGGCACCTCCCCGGTGTCCGCTTCACCGGTATCACCCACCCGGGTCTCTTCGGCACCGCGCCGTCCGCGGAACTGCTGGAGAAGTGGAACAGGCGCGAGCAGGCCCTGGTCGACACCGACCCGGACCGCATTCCGCCGCTCGGACTCACACCCGACCCCGACCAGGCCCTCGCCGGCAAGGCGACCGGCTCGGAGGCCGAGAGCGTCTGCCGGCACGGAGCGCGCACCGTTCCCGCGCGGGAGAACGGCGGCAACCACGACATCAAGAACTTCACTCGCGGCTCGCGTGTCTTCTATCCCGTCCACGTCAAGGACGCCAAGCTGTCGGGCGGTGACCTGCACTTCAGCCAGGGAGACGGGGAGATCACCTTCTGCGGCGCCATCGAGATGGGCGGCTTCATCGACTTCCACGTCGACCTGATCAAGGGCGGCATGGAGAAGTACGGCATCAGCACCAACCCGGTCTTCATGCCGGGCAACGTCGAGCCGCGCTACTCGGAGTTCCTCTCCTTCATCGGGATCTCCGTGGACCACGACACCGACACCAACTACTACCTGGACGCGACGGTCGCCTACCGCCGCGCGTGCCTCAACGCCGTCGAGTACCTGAAGAGGTTCGGCTACACCGGCGAGCAGGCCTACCTGCTCCTCGGCTCGGCCCCCATCGAGGGACGCATCAGCGGGATCGTCGACATCCCGAACGCCTGCTGCTCCCTCTACCTCCCGACCGGGATCTTCGACTTCGACGTCCGCCCCACCGCGGACGGACCGAAGTCCGCGGACCGCGGCCAGTGCGCGGTCGCCGCCGCCTGAGGCCGGCCGGCACCCGACCGGGGGCACCGGCACCCGGCCGGGGACACCTGCGAGGCCGGCGTCCTGGGAAGCGCCCCGGGACGCCGGCCCGTTTCCCCGGATGCGTCTTCGTCCGCAGACGTCCGGCGGGCGCCGCCCTCCCGCCGGATCGCCGGTCACGCGCCGCAGCAGCCGCCCGCGGGAGCCTCCTCGGCGCGCGTCGGCGCGCCGAACGGGATCAACTGGGGTGCCGGGGCGCAGCAGCCGCCTTCAGCCGGGTCCGCGTCGGGCGCGTCGAAGAGCCCGGCGCCACCGCAGACCCCGGTCGCGGGGAGGGTGAGGTCGACGCGGTCGGCGGACTCGATGTCGCCGGCCAGGGCCGCGACGACGGAGCGGACCTGCTCGTAGCCGGTCATCGCGAGGAACGTCGGGGCGCGGCCGTAGGACTTCATGCCGACCAGATGGACGCCCTGCTCGGGGTGGGCCAGTTCGCGGTGGCCGTGCGGGGGGACGGTTCCGCACGAGTGCTGGTTGGGGTCGATCAGCGGGGCCAGGGCGAGGGGGGCCTGGAGGCGTTCGTCCAGACCCAGGCGGATCTCCGACAGGAACGACAGGTCCGGCCGGAAGCCGGTCAGGACGATCACTTCGTCGACCGGGTCCAGGCGGCGGCCGTCGTCGGCGACCAGGACCGGGCGGCCGTCGGCGTCACGCTCGACGGCCTCGGTGCTGAAGCCCGTGACGGCGTCCGCGTGACCCTCGTCGACGGCGGCCTTCGCCGCGAGCCCCAGCGCGCCGCGGGCGGGGAGCCGGTCCGCGGCGCCGCCGCCGAAGGTCGCGCCGGACAGGCCCCGGCGCAGGATCCACACCGCCTTCGTGCCGGTGCCGTCCTCGGACCTGGCCAGGTCCGCCAGGGCGGCCAGGGCGGTGAAGGCGGAGGCGCCGGAGCCGATGACGGCCGTGCGCCGGCCCGCGTACCGGGCGCGGACGGCCGGGTCCCTCAGGTCCGGGACGCGGTAGCCGATGCGGTCGGCCGCGGCGCTCTCGCCGAGGGCGGGCAGACCGTTGCCGCCGGCCGGGCCGGGCGTGCTCCAGGTGCCGGAGGCGTCGATCACCCCGCGGGCGAACAGCCGCTCCCGGCGGCCGTCCGTGTACTCGACGTGGACCACGAAGGGCCGGCTCTCCCGGCCGGCGTCGACGACGCGGTCGCGGCCGGCGCGCGAGACGCCGGTCACCCGCGCACCGGTACGCACCCGGTCGCCGAGGACGTCGGCGAGGGGCTGGAGGTAGAGGTCGGCCCAGTCGCCGCCGGAGGGGTACGTCGCCGGATCGGGCCTGGCCCAGCCGGTCGGGGCGAGCAGCTTCTCGGCGGCCGGGTCGGTGACCTCGCCCCAGGTGGAGAACAGCCGGACGTGCGACCACTCGCGCACCGCGGCTCCGGCGGCCGGTCCCGCCTCCAGGACGAGGGGCCGGATGCCCCTGCCGACCAGGTGCGCGGCGGCGGCCAGTCCGACCGGGCCGGCCCCGATCACGACCACGGGCAGCTCGGTGATGGGCGCGCTCACGGCGACTCCTCGCTTGTTTCGACGTTCGTCAATGACTCGCGGCTTCAGCATGGCCGGTGATTCGATGAACGTCAACATAGACACACGTCGAAGCCGACACGGGGTCACGGGAGCATGGAGCGGCGTGAGTGGCGGAGGCCGAACCGCGGGCAGGGCTCCCCCGCTGGTTCGATGCATGTCAACATAGACGTATGTCGAATGCCGAGGTGCTGCCCGTGCCGGAGTCCGGCGGCCGGGACGTGGTGCCCTGCTGCCCTCCGCTGAGCGAGCGGCCGATGACGGCCGACGAGGCCGCGACGGCCGCCCGGATGTTCAAGGCGCTGGGCGACCCGGTGCGGTTGCGGCTGTTCTCCGCGGTCGCCTCGCACGAGGGCGGCGAGGCGTGCGTGTGCGACATCTCCGATGTCGGGGTGTCCCAGCCGACGGTCTCCCACCACCTGAAGAAGCTCAAGGAAGCCGGATTGCTGACCTCCGAGCGACGCGGAACCTGGGTCTACTACCGGGTCGAGCCGTCCGTGCTCGCCACGATGGGCAAGCTGCTGGCCGTGCCGACGGGGGCGTGAGCGGTGGCGGGCGAGGGGGCGACGGTGCCGAGCGGCGGGCCGGGCACGGTGGTCGTGCCGCTGGGGGCGGAGCACGCCGAGCAGGTGCTGGCCATCTACCAGGCCGGTATCGACGAGGGCGACGCGACCTTCGAGACCAGCGCGCCGTCGTGGGAGGCGTTCGACGCCGGAAAGCTGCCCGAGCACCGCTTCGCCGCTCTGGACGCGGACGGGACGGTGCTCGGCTGGATCGCCGCGAGCAGGGTCTCCTCCCGGGCGGCGTACGCGGGTGTCGTCGAGCACTCCGTCTACGTCCACCCTGCCGCCCGCGGCCGCACAGTGGCCTCGGCGCTGCTGCGGGCGCTGATCGCCTCCACCGAGGCGGCCGGCATCTGGACCGTCCAGTCCGGCATCTTCCCGGAGAACACCGGCAGCCTCGCGCTGCACCGGCGGGCCGGCTTCCGGGTGATCGGCGTCCGCGAGCGCATCGGCCGCCACCACGGCCGCTGGCGCGACGTCGTCCTGGTCGAACGCCGCAGCCCCCGGATCGGCTGAGACCCCTGTTCAACCGTTCGCTGAAGGAAGCGCCCATGCCTGCCGTCCCGCTCGCCTCCGTGCTGTTCGTGTGCGTCCACAACGCCGGCCGGTCGCAGATGGCGGCCGGCTTCCTGCGCCACCTCGCGGGCGACCGGGTGGAGGTCCGCTCCGCCGGGTCCCTGCCCGCCGCCCAGGTCAACCCCGCGGCGGTCGCGGTCATGAGGGAGGCCGGTGTGGACATCGCCGGCCAGGAGCCCACCGTGCTGACCACCGAGGCGGTCCAGGCGTCCGACTACGTGATCACGATGGGCTGCGGGGACGCCTGCCCGGTCTTCCCCGGCAGGAAGTACCTCGACTGGCGGCTGGAGGACCCGGCCGGCAAGGGAGTGGACGCCGTCCGCCCGATCCGCGACGAGATCAGGACCCGAGTCGAGGCCCTCGTCGCCGAGATCGACGCCACGGCGGGGAGGGAGGGCTGACGCACACGGCCGGCGGGGTCGGTGAGCTCCCCGGACGTCCCGGTTCCTGAGAGACGACGAGGCCCCCTGCCCTGCCCCGGGTCGTGCCTCCCCGCCGGCTGAGCTGGAACCACCCGCCCCGGTGGGGCAGTCTTCCTCCTCGTGGGGAGCGTTCCGTATCAGGGGGGTGCGCCGGGAGGCTCCGGCGCGCACATGGTGGTGTGCGGGGACGACGGCCTCGCGCACCGGCTGGCCGCCGAGTTGCGCGGGGTGTACGAGGAGCAGGTCACGCTGGTCGTGCCGCCCAGCGAGCGCACGGTGCGCCCGCCGGTGGTCGGCCGCACCCGGGCGACGTCCACGCTGCTGGACCGGGTGGTCAACGCGGCCGTGAGCCGGGCCGGGACCAACGGCGCGAACGGCCCGGCCGGCCAGGGCACCGGCGGGGACCGGACCGTGGAGGCCGCCGAGCTGACCGAGGCGGTGCTGGCCGACGCGGGCGTGGAGCAGGCCGCCGCGCTGGCGCTCGTGTACGACGACGAGACCAACATCCGGGCGGCGCTCACCGCCCGCCGGCTCAACCCGCGGCTGCGGCTCGTCCTGCGCCTGTACAACCGGCGCCTGGGGCAGCACATCGAGGAACTCCTCGACCAGGCCGCCGCGCTGGCGATCGGCGACGGGGACGGGGAGGGTGCCGCGGCCGGCTCCGGGTTCGACGCCTCCACCACCGTCCTGTCCGACGCCGACACGGCGGCGCCCGCGCTGGCCGCCAGCGCCGTCGCGGGCACCAGCAAGGTCGTGCAGACCGACGGGCTGCTCCTGCGCGCGGTGGAGCGGCCGCCGCCCGCGCCGGGGCAGGTCGCCGATCCGGGGCTGTGCACCCTCGCCCTGCTGTCGGCGACGAGCAGCGACCCGGCCGGTGCGGACGGCTCCGAGGGCAGCGGGGAGCGGGGGCCGCGGCTGCTGCCCGACGAGGCCGCGGTACGGGCGGCCACCGGACGCGGCACCGTCGTGCTGGAGCAGGTGTCGTACTCCGGTCCGCCGCTGGCGGCCGGCCGCGGGGTCGCCGGTGTCGTACCGCCGCTCACCTCGCTGTTCTCCCGGCGGTTGCGGTGGTCGCTGGCGGGCCTGGTGGGCTGCGTGTTCGCGCTCGCGGTGGCGCTGTCGCTCGTGACCGGCGTGCACCCGCTGAGCGCGCTCTACCTCACGCTGCTCGACCTGTTCGCCATCGACGACCCGGCCCTCGGCGCGTCGACGGGCCGTCAGGTACTGCAACTGCTGTCCGGGCTGGTCGGGTTGCTGCTGCTGCCGGTGCTGCTGGCCGCGGTGCTGGAGGCGCTGGGGACCTTCCGCTCCGCGTCCGCGCTGCGCAAGCCGCCGCGCGGGCTCGGCGGGCACGTGGTGCTGCTGGGCCTGGGCAAGATCGGCACCCGGGTGCTGACACGGCTGCGGGAACTGCACATCCCGGTGGTGTGCGTGGAGTCCGACCCGGAGGCACGCGGCCTGGCCACGGCACGGCGGCTGCGGGTGCCGGTCGTGCTCGGGGACGTCACGCAGGAGGGCGTGCTGGAGGCCGCGAAGATCCACCGCGCGCACGCGCTGCTCGCGGTGACGAGCGCGGACACGACGAACCTGGAGGCCGTGCTGTACGCGCGGTCCGTCCGCCCCGACCTGCGGGTCGTCCTCCGCCTCTACGACGACGACTTCGCGACCGCCGTGTACCGCACCCTGCGCGCCGCGCACCCGCGCGCGCTGACCCGCAGCCGCAGCGTGACCCACCTGGCCGCGCCCGCGTTCGCCGGGGCGATGCTCGGGCGGCAGATCCTCGGGGCGATCCCGGTGGAGCGGCGGGTGCTGCTGTTCGCGGCCGTGGATGTCGCCGGGCATCCGCAGCTGGAGGGCCGGACGGTCGCGGAGGCCTTCCGTGCCGGGTACTGGCGCGTGCTGGCCCTGGACACGGGCGTGAGGGGCGGGGCGCGGCGGGAGCCGGCCGCGCAGGCGGCGGCCGAGGACGCCGGACGCGGGTCGCGGCTGGTGTGGAGCCTGCCGGGTACGTACGTCCTGCGGGGCGAGGACCGGGTGGTGCTGGCGGTGACCCGCAGGGGCCTGGCGGAACTGCTCGGGCGCCGCTCCCGCGAACGGGCCGGGGCGTGACGACCCTTCGGCCGGCACCCCGGCGACCTGCCCCGGCGTCGGCCACCCCGGCGACCTGCCCCGGCGTCGGCCACCCCGGCGACCTGCCCCGACGTCGGCCGGCACCCCGGCGGCCCGCCTCGGCGGCGCCGGCCGTCCGGCGGCCCGGCCCGGCGACGCCGACCGTCCGGCGGCCCGGCCCGGGGACGCCGGCCGTCCGGCGGCCCCGGCCACCTGCTCCGCGCGGACCGGCCGAACGACGGCACACTGCTCCGGAGGAACCGGGCGCCCCGGCCTGCGGCAACGACCCCGGTGGCGGCGACTGGCCGCCCGCCGACCGACGGCCACGGCCCGGCTGCCGCGCTCCCCCTGCGACTGTCGCTGTCGCCGCAGCAGGCGACGCCCCGCACCGGCGGCCGGGGCCCGGTCCGCCTCCTGTCCGGGGCCCGGCGCCGCCCCCGCCGGGCCCGCTGCCGCCGGGCCTGTCCTCGCCGGACCCGTTTCCCGCCGGGGCCGTCCTCAGTCGGTGTGTTGCGGCAGGTGGCGCTCGGCGAACTCCAGCTCCAGGCGGACCTGCTTGATCCGCTCGTCCACCACCAGCGAGCCGTGGCCGGCGTCGTAGCGGTAGACCTCGTGGACGGCGCCGCGTGACTCCAGGCGCTTGACGTAGTTCTCGATCTGGCGGATGGGGCAGCGCGGGTCGTTGACGCCGGCGGAGATGTAGACCGGCGCCTTGACCTGGTCGACGTACGTCAGCGGCGAGGACGCCTCGAACCGCTCGGGCACCTCCTCCGGCGTGCCGCCGAGGAGGGTGCGGTCCATGGCCTTCAGCGCCTCCATCTCGTCGTGGTACGCCGTGACGTAGTCGGCGACCGGGACGGCCGCGATGCCAAGCGTCCACGCCTCCGGCTGGGTGCCGAGACCGAGCAGCGTGAGGTAGCCGCCCCAGGAGCCGCCGGTGAGGACGAGTCGCTCGGGGTCGGCGAGGCCCGAGCCGATCGCCCACTCCCGCACCGCCGCGATGTCCTCCAGCTCGATCAGTCCCACGCGGTGCTTGAGCGCGTCGGTCCAGGCCCGCCCGTAGCCGGTGGAGCCGCGGTAGTTGACCCTGATCACCGCGTACCCGTGGTCCACCCAGGCCGCCGGCGCCGCGGCGAAGGAGTCGCTGTCGTGCCAGGTGGGGCCGCCGTGGATGTCGAACACCGTGGGGAACGGCCCGGTGGCGCCCGCGGGTTTCTGGACCAGGGCGTGGATGCGGCCGCCGGGCCCCGGCACCCACACGTCCTCCACCGGCACCGAGCCCGGGGACTTCATGCCGGGCGGGTCCAGGACGATCCCGCCGGCCGTGGAGCGCACGACGGGCGGCTCGGCCGCCGACGACCACAGGTACTCCACGCTGCCGTCGGGCCTGGGGGTGGCCCCGGAGACCGTGCCGGGGGGCGTGGGGATCCGGGTCAGCTCACGGGTGACGAGGTCGTACCGGAACAGCTCGCTGCGCGCCTCGAAGCCGTGCGCGACCAGCAGCGCGCTGCCGTCCGGGTACCACTCCGCGCTCACGTCGCCCGGCAGCTCCAGCGCCAGGTCCGTCGCCTCGCCCGTCGCGACGTCCCACACGAGCGGCTCCCAGCGGCCGCGCCGCTGGTGGCCGATGAGCAGCCGCGTGTCGCCGGTGACCGGCGCGAAGCCGAGCACTTCGAGGCCCAGCTCCCGCGTGCCGCCCTCGGTGTCGTCCAGCTCGGCGACCGCCGTGCCGTCCGGGCGCACGACCCGCAGCGCCGAGTGCATCGCGTCGCCGTGCTCGGTGTGCTCGACGGCGATCAGCGAACCGTCGTGGGACAGGTCCCCGACGTGCGCCGACTCGCGGTGGCGGTAGATCTGCACCAGATCCTCGCCCGCCCGGGCCAGGTGGATCGTGGTCCCCTCCTCGTCCGTGGAGCGGCCCACCACCGCCGTACGGCCGTCCCGGCCGAGTGCGAGGCCCGCCGGGTACGAGGCGCCCAGGCCGGGCACGGCGGCCTCGTCGGGTCCGCCGGTGAAGGGCTGGCGGCGCCAGACGCCGAACTCGTCGCCGTCCTTGTCGTCGAACCACCAGACCCACTCGCCGTCCGGCGAGAGCACGCCGTCGGTCGTGCCGTTCGGCCGGTCGGTCACCTGGCGCTGCTCACCCGTCGCCCGGTCCCAGGCGTACAGCTCGTACGTCCCCGTGGCGTTCGACACGAACAGGGAACGGTCCGGCGCGTCCTCCGCCCAGTCCGGCAGCGACACCCGGGGCGCCCGGAAGCGCTTCTCCCAGTCCGGCATCTCCTCGCTCCGTGCCCGCAGGCCCCGCTGTTCACGCTGGTCCCGCGAGTCGGACCCGTTGCTCTCAGTCATGGCCCCATAGTGCCTGCACCACCCGACAACATGCTGGTGGCGGCCACAGCCTGTGGACAACGTCGCCCCGACTCTCCCCCACTCCTCACCTTCTCCACCCCGGCCCCACCCCACGGGCCCGGCGCCGCCGGGACGCCGCTCGGCACGCCGGGACCGCACCTCTCGAACCTGTGCTCGATGGTGTCCGGCCCCGACCCCGCGGCCGGTGCGCACCGCGCGGTGCGTACCGTTGAGGGCGTGTACCGGTTCCTGCTGACGCCCCGCTGGTGGGGCATCAACGTCTTCGTGCTGCTCGCCATCCCCTTCTGCGTCTTCATGGGCACCTGGCAGCTCGGCCGCTTCGAGGACCGGGTGCAGGAGCACCGGACCACGAACGAGCAGGCCGCCTCGAACCGCTCGGAGGCGGCGCGTCCACTGGACCGGCTGCTGCCTGTGGACAAGCGGACCTCCGGGAAGCAGGCCACGGCCACCGGCCGGTACGGCGCGCAGCTGCTGGTCCCGGACCGCGAGCTGGACGGCAGGCGGGGCTACTACGTGCTGACGCTGCTGCGCACCGACGGCTCCGGCAAGGCCCTGCCGGTCGTACGGGGCTGGCTGCCCGGGACCGCCGACGCGGCCAAGGCGCCGGCCCCGCCGGCCGGCGAGGTCACGGTCACCGGTGTGCTCCAGGCGTCGGAGACGCCGGGCGAGAACGGCGTGAGCGCCCGGGGCGGGCTGCCGGACGGGCAGACCGCGGCGATCAGCGCGGCGTCACTGGTCAACCTGGTGCCGTACGACGTGTACGACGCGTGGGTCACCCTCAACCACGCCGACTCCGGGATGACGGCGGTGCCGGCGAGCGCGCCGCAGAACACCGGGCTGGACCTCAAGGCGTTCCAGAACCTCGGCTACACCGGTGAGTGGTTCGTCTTCGCCGGGTTCGTGGTCTTCATGTGGTTCCGGCTGGTGCGGCGGGAGGCGGAGGCCGTGCGGGACGCGGAACTGGGCCTGGTGCCGGACGAGACCGCCGGAACCGGCCCCGCCCCGAAGAGCCCGTCCGGCGTCTGAGCCGGCGGGGCGTCCTGCGCCCGAGCCGATGCCCGCGCGGCGATCCGCCGTCCGGCATCCGAGCCGGCGATCCGCCCGGGAGTCTCCACCAGCGCCCGAGCCCGCGATCCGCTCGGCGCAGCCCGCCCGGCACCCGAGCCAGCGATCCGCCCGGCACCCGAAGACGGCCCGCGCGGCCCATCCGCCCGGCGCCCGAGCCGGCGGGCCGCGCGGCCCGGGCCCCGGTGGGGAGTCCGGGCGTGCGCGGCCGTCCGTTCCGCGTCGCCGTCAGGACGCCGGGAGCACTCCGGTCCGGTAGACCGTCCCGGCGCACGCGTTGGACACCGTCGCCGAGACCGTCGGGCCGCCGCCGTCCGCCGTGTACGACACCACGACGCCGCCGTCCGCCGGGCCGTCCACCCGGACCAACTGGGTGGCGGTGCCGGTCTCGCCGGACGAGGTCGTGCTGCCGGTGGAGCTCACGGGCTGGCTCGGCGTCGGATCGGGCGAGGGGTCCTCGGTGGCGGGGCCGCCGGTGGAGCCGCCGCCCGCGGTCGGGCAGGTCTGCGAGGGCACCCAGGCGAACTTCACCACGTAGGACGCGCCCGGCTTCAGGACGAGCCCCGGGACCTCGTTGGACGGGTCGGGCAGCCCGGCCGCGGCGTCCCCCGAGCTGTGGGTCACGACGCTGATGCCGGCGGGGTCCGCCGCGCCCTGCGCGAGCGGGCTCACGGTGCCGGAACCCCCGACGGCGCAGCTCTGCCCGGAGACGTTGCCGATGCGGAAGGTGCCGTACACGGCGCCCGCCGAGTCGGGCGGGTCGACCGTCGCCGAGGCGGAACCGAGCTGCGAGGACGTGCA
Source organism: Streptomyces sp. NPDC046831 (assembly GCF_040645305.1). Lineage (NCBI taxonomy): Bacteria > Bacillati > Actinomycetota > Actinomycetes > Kitasatosporales > Streptomycetaceae > Streptomyces > Streptomyces sp. NPDC046831. Next base: position 58,648 of record NZ_JBEYXZ010000015.1, read on the forward strand.
CGCGGGGGTGTCGCCCTGCGAGGCCGAGGGGCCCTCCGTGCCGCCGGCCGACCCGCCGCCGGTCCCGGCCCCCTTGTCCCCCCTCCGGCCGTCGGCGGTGCCGTCCCGGCCCTTCTCGGTGGACTTCCCGTCGGGGCCGCCCGTCGCGCGTGATCCGCCGTCCGGGCCCTTGCCGCCGCCCGTGCCGCCCTGGGCCTGCGAGGCCTGGCCGGCGATGGCCGGGTTGGCGTCGGAGCCGGTGGAGTTCGAGACGTGTACGAGGGCCGGGACGGCGGTGCCGATGAACAGCGCGGCGGCCGCCATGCCGACGGCTGCCTGCCGCTTGCGGGCCCGCCGGGCGGGCACCGCGCGCCGGAGGTGGTCCAGCGTTCCGTCGCGCGGGCCGATGTCCTCGACCGCCTGGTGCAGCAGCCTGCGCAGGGCCAGCTCGTCCGAGTCGAACCCCTCGAGGTCCTTTTCGTCGGGGCTGTGGTTCACGGTGTCGTTCCCAGCGTGCGATTGCGTGTGCTCTTGCTCGGGTGGCCGCGGGGCCGCGGACCCGTCCACGAGGGTGCGCCCGGGCTCGACGGCAGCCGCGCGCCCGGGCTCGTCCACGGAGGCCGACTCGCGCTCGACGGCAGCCGCGCGCCCGGGCTCGTCCACGGAGGCCGACTCGGGCTCGACGGCAGCCGCGCGCCCGGGCCCGTCCACGGAGGCCGGCTCGGGCTTGTCCCCGGATGCCTCGGGCTCGTCCACGGCGGCCGGCTCGACTTCTTCCGCCGGCGCGGGCTCCGGCTCGCGCACGGGCGTGAGGCGGCGTTCGTCCGGCGCGGGCTCGGCATCGTGCGGCGGCGCGGACACGCCCGCGTCCCCGTCCGGTCCCTCGTCCGCCCGCGCCGCCCCGACGCCGCCGGGTCCCCCGTCCGGTCGCTCGGCCCGGTCCCCGCCCGGTGCGTCGTCCGCCCTCGCGGCCCCGGCCCGGGCAGGTCCGTCCGCCGGGGCGGTCCCGTCCCCGGGCGTCCGCGCGATGCCGGCGGGTTCCTGCCGCTCCCGCTCCCGCCTTTCCTCGCCGTTGACGCTCATGCCCGCGCCTCCATGGCGATCCGCAGGGCGGCGATGCCGCGGGAGCCGTACGCCTTGACCGAGCCCAGCGAGATGCCGAGGGTCTCGGCGACCTGGGCCTCGGTCAGGTCCGCGAAGTAGCGCAGCACCAGCACCTCGCGCTGCCGGCGCTGCAGCCCCTTCATCGCCTTGATCAGGGAGTCGCGCTCCAGCTGGTCGTAGGCGCCCTCCTCGGCGCTCGCCATGTCCGGCATCGGCTTGGAGAGCAGCTTCAGGCCGAGGATGCGGCGGCGCAGGGCCGAGCGGGAGAGGTTGACGACGGTCTGCCGCAGGTAGGCGAGCGTCTTCTCGGGGTCGCGGACGCGCTTGCGCGCCGAGTGCACGCGGATGAAGGCCTCCTGCACGACGTCCTCGCAGGAGGCGGTGTCGTCCAGGAGCAGGGCCGCGAGACCCAGCAGCGAGCGGTAGTGGGCCCGGTACGTCTCGGTGAGGTGGTCGACGGTGGTGCCGGCCGCCACGGTCTCCTCGGCGCCGTCACGCTGGTTCGGTATGCGGGCGGGCCGCGCTGCGGGCATGGGGGCGATCACCGGCATGCCGCCGGGCGCACCGGGCACGCGGGGACGGAGCGCCGCGCGGGGCGGCCGGAGAGCCGTGCCGCGGGCCGCCAACGGGAGTCCTCCCGCCCCGGCGGAGCCGAGGGCGGGGGAGAAGTCGAGTACCTCTGCCACGCCAGTTGGACACGTCTGCCCCCTCCGGGGTTGTACGTGCCGGGCATCACTTTCACGCCGATCGACGCGGCCGGCCACGTGCGCGTGCCCGCAGGCCCCACGGACGGTGCCCCAAGTGCACTCATGCGTCCCGCTCTTCCCCTGTGTCCTGAATGCCTGGGACGTCCCCACGTCCCGCAGCGCCCCCACGCCCGACGGGCGTTCGCATAAGACGCTCCCCGCCCTTCGCGCGGTTGCGAAAGGCGGGGAGGGAAATCTTCGGACGCCGAGGGACGTGGATCAAGTGGTCCGGGCCACCGGCCGCTTCACATTCCTTGACGGAGATCCTACAAACGTATCGCGCCGTCACCAGCGCTCTTGCCCGATCCTCACCCTCGGCGACGGCGCCGCCCGCGGTGCGGGGCGGTCGTGGCCCCGCCCCGCGGCCCCGGCTGATCACGCCGGCTCGGCCGCCACCAGCTCCGCGATCTGGGCCGCGTTCAGCGCCGAGCCCTTGCGCAGGTTGTCACCGCAAACGAAGAGTTCGAGCGCCGTCGGGTCGTCCAGCGCCCGCCGCACCCGCCCGACCCACGTCGGATCCGTGCCGACCACGTCGGCGGGCGTGGGGAACTCCCCGGCCGCCGGGTCGTCGTACAGGACGACGCCGGGCGCCGTGGCGAGGATCTCGCGGGCCCGGTCGACGGTGACCTCGCCCTCGAAGCGGGCGTGCAGGGTGAGCGAGTGGGCGGTGACCACCGGGACGCGCACGCACGTCACGGCGACCGGCAGCCGGGGCAGCCCGAGCACCTTGCGGGACTCGTCCCGCACCCTCATCTCCTCCGACGACCAGCCGTCCGCGCACAGCGAGCCGGCCCACGGCACGACGTTCAGCGCGACCGGCTCCGGGAACGGCCCGGTGTCGTCCCCGACGGCCCGCCGCACGTCACCGGGGCTGGTGCCGAGCTCCGTCCCCGCGACCAGGGACAGCTGCCGGCGCAGGGTCTCCACGCCCGCGCGCCCGGCCCCGCTCGCGGCCTGGTAGGCGGAGACGACCAGGCCGCGCAGCCCGAACTCGGCGTGCAGGGCGCCGAGCGTCACGATCATGGACAGGGTCGTGCAGCCCGGGCCGGCGACGATCCCGCGCGGGCGCCGGCGGACGGCGTGCGGGTTCACCTCGGGCACGACGAGCGGCACGTCCGGGTCCATCCGGAACGCCGCGGAGGTGTCGACCACCACCGCGCCCCGGGCGGCGGCGACCGGCGCCCACTGCGCGGCCACCTCGTCGGGCACGCCGAACAGGGCGACGTCGATGCCGTCGAGGGCCGCCTCGGTGAGGGGGACGACCTCGACCTCCTCGCCGCGCACGGCCAGCTTGCGGCCGGCCGAGCGCGGCGAGGCGATCAGGCGGATCTCGCCCCAGATGTCCGCGTGCTGGGACAGGATCTGGAGCAGGACCGTGCCGACGGCCCCGGTCGCTCCCACGACCGCGAGCGCCGGTCGGGCGGTCATCGCCGCATGCCTCCGCCCGAGAGGGCGCTCAGCGCCCGCTGCAGGGGGGACGTCATCGTCCGGTGCCCCCGTAGACGACGGCCTCGTCGCTGTCGGAGTCGAGCCCGAAGGCGGTGTGCACGGCCCGGACGGCCTCGGGCACGTCGTCCTTGCGCGTGACGACCGAGATGCGGATCTCGGAGGTCGAGATGAGCTCGATGTTCACGCCCGCGTCGGACAGTGCGGTGAAGAAGTCCGCCGTGACTCCCGGGTTGGTCTTCATCCCGGCGCCGACCAGGGAGATCTTGCCGATCTGGTCGTCGTAGCGCAGGGAGTCGAACCCGATGCCGGAGCGGTTCTTCTCCAGGGCGTCGATGGCCTTGCGGCCCTCGGCCTTCGGCAGGGTGAAGGAGATGTCCGTCAGGCCCGTCGAGGCGGCGGACACGTTCTGCACGACCATGTCGATGTTGATCTCGGCGTCGGCGATCGTGCGGAAGATCGAGGCCGCCTCACCCGGCTTGTCCGGCACGCCGACGACCGTGATCTTGGCCTCGGAGGTGTCGTGCGCGACACCGGAGATGATGGCCTGCTCCACCTGCTTGTCCCCTTGCTCGATCGGCTCGCTGCTGACCCACGTGCCCTGCAGCCCGCTGAAGGAGGAGCGGACGTGGATCGGGATGTTGTACCGGCGGGCGTACTCCACGCAGCGGTGGAGCAGCACCTTGGAGCCGGACGCGGCCAGCTCCAGCATGTCCTCGAAGGAGATCCAGTCGATCTTCCGGGCCTTCTTCACCACGCGCGGGTCGGCGGTGAACACGCCGTCCACGTCGGTGTAGATCTCGCAGACCTCCGCGTCGAGGGCGGCCGCGAGGGCCACGGCGGTGGTGTCGGAGCCACCGCGGCCGAGGGTCGTGATGTCCTTCTTGTCCTGGCTGACGCCCTGGAAACCGGCGACGATGGCGATGTTGCCCTCGTCCAGCGCGGTCCGGATACGGCCCGGGGTGACGTCGATGATCCGGGCTTTGTTGTGGACCGAGTCGGTGATGACACCTGCCTGGCTGCCGGTGAACGACTGGGCCTTGTGACCCAGGTTCTTGATCGCCATGGCCAGCAGGGCCATGGAGATCCGCTCTCCGGCGGTCAGCAGCATGTCGAGCTCGCGGCCGGCAGGGATCGGGGATACCTGCTCGGCGAGATCGATCAGCTCGTCCGTCGTGTCGCCCATCGCGGAAACGACGACAACCACCTGGTTGCCGTTCTTCTTCGCTTCCACGATCCGCTTGGCGACGCGCTTGATGCCCTCGGCATCGGCTACGGAGGAGCCTCCGTACTTCTGCACGACAAGGCCCACGTGCGCTCCTCGCTCAGTCCGTCTCGGTCGCACATACGCGAATGCAGTGCGGTCGGCTCAGTCTATCGAGCGTCCGATGTCCACCTCGGCGATGTCGCATGGTGAGATGCCCGGCGCCCGCGGTCCAGGACGGCTCATGCCCGTCACGCGGAACGGCCACGCGGAAAGTGCCGGGGGTCACACCGGGCTTCCGGGGACAGCCGCGGACGGCGCGGCGCTATGTGCGCAGTCCCAGGGTGCCGATCTCGCGGGCCATGACCCGGCCCGCCTCGAACTCCAGCGTCTCGTCGCCCGGGCCCTGGTCGGTGTCCAGGCCGTCCAGTTCCTCCAGGGGCTGGTTCAGGCGGACATGGGCGACCAGGGACTGCAGGGCGCGCAGGGTCGCGGAGGCCGTGGAGCCCCAGTTCGAGAAGTAGGAGAACTGCCACCACCACAGGGCCTCGGTGACGCGGCCCGCGCGGTAGTGGGACATGCCGTGGCGCAGGTCGGTGACGACGTCCGCCAGGTCGTCCGAGATCCGGGCGGGGACGGGAGCCCGGCGGGGCTCGTAGGGGTCGAAGACCTCGGAGTAGACGTCGATCGGCTCCAGCAGGCGGGCGAGGTTCTCGCGGAGCTGGTCGACGTCCTGCTCGGGGCCGGAGTCGGGCTCGTAGCGCTCGTCGGGGAGGATGTCCTCGTGCGCGCCGAGACGCCCGCCGGCCAGGAGCAGCTGGGACACCTCCAGCAGCAGGAAGGGCACCGCCGAGTCGGGTTCGTCCCCCTTGGCGACCTCCGTGACCGCGACCAGGAAGCTCTCGACCTGGTCGGCGATCTGGACCGCGAAGTCGTCCGGATTGTGGTTGGCGGCGTGCAGCGTGGCGTCAGACATCTAGGAGTCGTCTCCCCTCGAAGGCGCGGCCGAGGGTGACCTCGTCCGCGTACTCCAGGTCGCCACCCACCGGGAGGCCGCTGGCCAGGCGGGTGACCTTCAGGCCCATGGGCTTGATCATGCGGGCGAGGTACGTGGCCGTCGCTTCGCCCTCGAGGTTCGGGTCCGTGGCCAGGATCAGCTCGGTGACCGTGCCGTCCGCGAGGCGGGCCAGGAGCTCCCTGATGCGCAGGTCGTCCGGGCCGACGCCCTCGATCGGGCTGATCGCGCCGCCGAGGACGTGGTAGCGCCCCCGGAACTCGCGCGTGCGCTCGATCGCGACGACGTCCTTGGGCTCCTCCACCACGCAGATGACCGAGACGTCCCGGCGGCTGTCGCGGCAGATCGCGCACAGCTCCTCCTGCGCCACGTTGCCGCAGGTCGCGCAGAAGCGGACCTTCGCCTTGACCTCGAGCAGGGCGTGGGCGAGCCGCCGCACGTCCGTCGGCTCCGCCTGGAGGATGTGGAAGGCGATCCGCTGGGCGCTCTTGGGACCGACACCGGGCAGCCGCCCCAGCTCGTCGATCAGGTCCTGGACCACGCCTTCGTACAACGGACTGCCTTCCTGGTTCGGGTGGGTGCGGATGGGGCCCGCACACACCGCTCGTAGTACGTACGGTAGTCGGCCGCCGCCTGTCCGAGGAAGGCGGCGGCCGGGGCGCGCGGAAGCGGACTCAGAACGGCAGGCCGGGGATGCCGCCCCCGCCCAGGCCCTGGGCCAGCGGGCCCAGCTTCTGCGACTGGAGTGCCTGCGCGTTCTCGTTGGCCGCCTGGACGGCCGCGACGATCAGGTCGGCGAGGGTCTCGGTGTCCTCCGGGTCCACCGCCTTGGGGTCGATCTTCAGCGCCCGCAGCTCACCGGCGCCGGTGACGGTGGCCTTCACCAGACCGCCGCCCGCCTGTCCGTCGACCTCGGTCCGCGCCAGTTCCTCCTGTGCCCGCTGCAGGTCCTGCTGCATCTTCTGGGCCTGCTGGAGCAGCTGCTGCATGTTGGGCTGGCCACCACCGGGAATCACGATCGGCTCCTGCTTTCGTACGGCTGTCCGGGGCGGGGCGTGTCGGAACTCCCCGCTGCCACGAGCCTACGTGGTCCGCGCGGGCAGCGCCCCGCCACTCTTTCGGGTGAGTCCCGGGTGGGCCCTATACCTGATCACGGCGCCCGTCCGGGCGGATGAGCGCCGAAGTCCGTCCCTCTGCCACCCATTGGGCGGTAGGAAGGGTCCGGCGCGGCAGCGCCGGGTGCCACGCCGGGTGCCGTACGGCGGCGGGGGCGGTCGCCCGGCGGCGGCGTGCAGCAGCGGGCCGTGCGGCCACGGGGCAGCGCGGCCGCCGTACAGCCGCGCAGCCGTACCAGCGTCACGTGCCGCGATCATGAGGGGGTGCCGGGTGGGTCAGCCGGAGAGTGAGCCCGAGGGTCGGCGACGGGACGGGCGCGGCGGGGAGGCGGCCGGGCCGCGGTCGGGCGACCTGGCCGGACGGCCCTTCCCCCACGGCGACTGGGGGGAGCCGGCGGAACGGCTGGACGAGCTGTACCGGTGGGTGGAGCGCGGTGCCCTGGACACGGTGGCCTGGTACCTGGCGGACCGGACGTGGAAGCGGCGGGGCGCCCGCGTGCTGCGGGGCGGAGCCGCGGTGGGGGCGGTCGCCGGTGCGGCGCTGCCGTTGCTCGACCTCACCGGGGCGGTCGGCGGGGTGGCGCCCTGGGGGTATCTGGCGCTGCTGCTGTCCGTGGCGTGCGTGGGGGTCGACCGGTTCTTCGGGGTGACCTCGGGGTGGATAAGGGACGTGGCGGCCGCGCAGGCCGTGCAGCGGCGGCTGCAGGCGCTGCAGTTCGAATGGGCGTCCGAGAGCGTGCGGGAAGTGCTGGGGCCGGCGGAGGGGACGGCGAGCGAGGCGGCGGAGCGGTGTCTCGGGGTGCTGCGGCGGTTCTCGGAGGACGTGACGGAGCTGGTGCGGGCGGAGACGGCGGACTGGATGGTGCAGTTCCGGATCGGTGCGGCGCCGATGGGACTGCAGTCGTCGGTGGGGGGCGGGGTCCGGCCCGGCCCGGAGACCGGCGGTGCGAACGGACGGCTGCCCTTCGTGCCGGGGGGTGCGCGGCCGAACATGCCGCGGCAGCGGCCACCGGAGCCCAGGTGACCGCGCCCGCGGTCGGGGGTGGCTGCCTTCAGGTGCCGGCCGGGTGATCTCTTGAGGGGCTCATCCGGTCAGGCACGCCTGGCAGCCGGCCGGCGAGGAGACCGGGACGGCGCCGGGCCCACGGCTGGGGTGCCGCGCCAAGCGCAGGGCGGGGCTCCCGGGCGTACGGCGGGGCTCCCGGGGCCCGCGCCGACCCACGGCAGGGTGTCCGGGCGGCACGTCGGGCCGACAGCCGGGGTGCCGCGCCGGGCGTAGGACGGGGTCCCCGGGCGTACGGCGGAACTCCCG
>NZ_JBEYXZ010000015.1:66667-145486 GCF_040645305.1 Streptomyces sp. NPDC046831
GGGCGTACGGCGGGGCTCCCGGGGCCCGCGCCGACCCACGGCAGGGTGACTGGGCGGCACGTCGGGCCGACAGCCGGGGTGCCGCACCGGGCGTAGGACGGGGTTCCCGGGCGTACGGCGGGGCTCCCGGGGCCCGCGCCGACCCACGGCAGGGTGACTGGGCGGCACGTCGGGCCGACAGCCGGGGTGCCGCACCGGGCGTAGAACGGGGTTCCCGGGCGTACGGACGGGACAACCGGAACCTGCGCCGGGGCCGCAGCAGGGCGCCCCGGACGGCGCGTCGGGGCCAAGGCCTGGGTGCCGCGCCGGGAGCAGGGCGGGGTTCCCGGGTGTACCGCGGGGCCCCGGGCCCTGCGCCGGGCCTGCGGCAGGGTGCCCGGGCGGCACGTCGGGCCCACGGCACGGCGAGGCCCCCGGGCGGCGCGCCGGGCGTGCCTCGCGGCACGGTCCCCGGCCACCGCGCCGGGCCTACGGCAAGCCCGGTCCCGGGCACCGCCCAGGGCGTGCGCGGGGGCCGGCAGGTCACTGCCTGGCGTACGTCAGCTTCTCGCCGTTGCTCGTGTTCACGCGGTCCAGGGTGCCGTCCGGCAGGAGGGTGACCTCCGTGGCCGCGCCCGGGGTGCACGAGGAGAGCGGTTCGCCGGCCGTGACCGTGGACGGACCGATCTGCAGGGACCCGTCCGCGGCGGGCTGCTGGATGAGCCGGGCCGTGAACTCGCAGTGGTAGGTGCCGCTGCCGGAGGGCCCGTCGGCGACGAGGGTGAGGACGCTGTCGCCCACCTCGCCCTGGCTGATGACCAGTTGGCGGGTGTTCACCCCGCTCGCGTTGTCGATCGTCGCGGTCCAGGTGCCGACGTACGCGGCCGGGACCGCGCCCTCGGACGGCGAGGCGGACGGGGAGGCGGACTCCGGTGACGAGGCCACCGGGGAGGGCTCCGCGGTCGTCGAACCCTCGGCCGTGGACGCGCCGGCGGTCGGCGTCGGGCCGGGCCGGCCGTTGCCTTGGCCGTTGCCGTCCCCGCCCCTCATCAGGGCGTACACCGAGCCGCCCGCGCCGAGCGCCACGACCAGCGCCAGCGCGACCAGCAGCGCGGTGGAGCGGCGGTCGGCGCGCGCGGGCTCCGGGGCCGGCAGGGGGTTCGGCCCGTACGGCGGGGTGGAGCCGACCGGCGGCGGCCCGTACGGCGGGGTCGGGCCGAGACCGCCGTACGGGTGCGGCGCCGGCACCCCGGGCTGCGCGGACCAGCCCCCGGGCTGCTGCGGGTAGCCGTAGGCGGCGGGCTGCTGCGGGTAGCCGTAGGCGGCGGGCTGCTGCGGGTAGCCGTAGGCGGCGGGCTGCGGGTGGCCGTGGCCGGCGGGCTGCTGCGGATGGCCGTAGGCGGGGTGGGCGGGCGCCGGGCCCGGCGGGGGCGTGGGGCCCGCGATCACGGTGGGGAGGTGGTCCGTCCGGGCGGGACCCGCGCCACCCGGATGCGCGGGGGGTGGCGGAGCGGGTACGGAGGCGCCGGCGGCCTGGGCGTGCGCCGGTACGGCCTGCCCGGCGCCCGGGGTGTACGGCCGGCCTGCGGCGGGCCCGCCCATGACCGTGACGGGCGCCCCCGCGTCGGCGGGCTGCCCCGGACCGGCTCCCGGGTTCCCCGGGGTGCCGGCAGCCGGGGTCGCGGGGGCGGACCCGGGCGGCGTGGAGGCTCCGGGCGTCGCCGGGGCGGCCGGGGGCGTACCCGGGACCGCGCTGTGTGCCCCTGCTCCGTCCGCGACGACCGCGGCACCCACCCCGCCGGCCCCTGCACCGGCACCGACGGCTCCGGCTCCCGTGGTGACCCCCGCATTCGCCCCGGCCCCGGCTCCGGCGGCTCCAGACCCGGCGGCCCCCACCCCGATGGCACCCGCTCCCACGGCTCCAGCCCGGGCAGCCCCCACCCCGGCGGCGCCCGCGCCCCCCGCGGTGGGGCCCGTCCCGGAGGGGGACGGCGCGCCCGCGGCGGGCCCCGCGCCCCCGGCCGGGGTGCCCGGCGTGCCCTGCGGCAGCGGGGCCGGGGCGGTGGGGCCGGGCTCCGTCGCCTGCCCGGGCTCCTCCGCGTTCTCCGCGTCCAGGAGCCGCACGGCGTGCCGCCCCAGCTGCGCCACCAGCGCGCCCGGCAGCCACGGGTCGCGCGAGCGGCCGTCCGCCACCGTGTCCTCGGCGCCCGTGCGCTGGAGGACCTGGTGCAGCGTCGGCCGGGCGGCCGGGTCCTTCCGGAGGCAGGCGCGCACCAGGTCGGCGATGCCCTCGGGCACCGGCTCCAGGACGGGCTCCTCCTCGGCGATGCGGAACATCAGCGCGTGCGCGCCGTCGTCGGCGCCGCCGAAGGGCAGGACGCCGGTCGCGGCGTAGGCGAGGACGGAACCGAGGCAGAAGACGTCGCACGCCGGGGTGATCCGGTCGCCCCGCACCTGCTCGGGCGCCATGAAGCCCGGCGATCCGACCAGGGCGCCGGTGCGCGTGAGCCCGCCGTCCGTGACGGTCTCCAGGGCCCGCGCGATGCCGAAGTCGATGACGCGCGGCCCGTCGATCGTGACCAGCACGTTGGACGGCTTCAGGTCGCGGTGGACGAGCCCGGCGGCGTGGATGTCCTGCAGCGCGTGGGCGAGGCCGGCCGCGAGGATGCGCACCGACCGCTCCGGCAGCGCGCCGTGGTCGCGTCCCACCACCTGCTGGAGGCTGGGCCCGGCGACGTACCCGGTGGCCACCCACGGCACGGGGGCCTCGGTGTCCGCGTCCAGGACGGGCGCCGTCCAGTACCCGCCGACGCGCCGCGCGGCCTGCACCTCCTGGCGGAACCGCGCCCGGAACTCCTCCTGCTCGGCGAGCTCGCGCCGGACCAGCTTGACCGCGACGGTCCGCCCCCGGCCGGACCGGGCCAGGTACACCTGCCCCATGCCGCCGGCCCCGAGCCGTGCCACCAGCCGGTACGCACCGATCCGCTGCGGATCGCCGGCCCCGAGATTCTCCACGGCCGCGCCGCCTCCCCCCGACAACATCCCCCGAAGCGCCCCCGCGCAACAGCCAGAGGATAGTGCGGGGGCACGGCCGGACGAGCCGGGCCGCCGTCTACGGTTGCGTAACGGCGCGGGCAGGTCCGCCGCCCCGCCACCGGGGCCGGTACCGGGCCGCACGCCTTCCCCGCCCGTCGCCCCGTCACCTTCCCGCCGTCACCGCCCCCGCCTCCGCGGTCGCCCGGCCTCCCCGGCTCGGCGTCCCGGCGCCCCCGCCGGCCCGGCCGTCGCGCCCCCGGGCCGCCCATCGACAACCTGTCGTGGAAAGCCCGGGAGCGCAGACAGGACGCCGATGTCGCCCCCGTACGGCGGACACCTACGCTCGCCGCATGACTCCTCAGCCGAATCCCGCAGCCGGAGCGGCCGTCAAGGCCGCCGACCGTGCGCACGTGTTCCACTCCTGGTCCGCGCAGGAGCTCATCGATCCCCTGGCCGTGGCCGGCGCGGAGGGCTCGTACTTCTGGGACTACGACGGCAGGCGCTACCTGGACTTCACCAGCGGCCTCGTCTTCACCAACATCGGCTACCAGCACCCGAAGGTCGTCGCGGCGATCCAGGAGCAGGCCGCGACGATGACGACGTTCGCGCCGGCGTTCGCCGTCGAGGCCCGGTCGGAGGCGGCCCGGCTGATCGCCGAGCGGACGCCGGGCGACCTGGACAAGATCTTCTTCACCAACGGCGGCGCGGACGCCGTCGAGCACGCGGTGCGGATGGCCCGGCTGCACACCGGCCGGCCCAAGGTGCTGTCGGCGTACCGCTCGTACCACGGCGGCACCCAGCAGGCGGTGAACCTCACCGGCGACCCGCGGCGCTGGGCCTCCGACAGCGGCACGGCCGGCGTGGTGCACTTCTGGGCGCCGTTCCTGTACCGCTCGCGCTTCTACGCCGGGACCGAGGAGCAGGAGTGCGCCCGGGCGCTGGAGCACCTGGAGACGACCATCGCCTTCGAGGGGCCGGGCACCGTCGCGGCGATCGTCCTGGAGACCGTGCCGGGCACGGCGGGGATCATGGTGCCGCCCGCCGGCTACCTGGCCGGGGTGCGCGAACTGTGCGACAAGCACGGGATCGTCTTCGTCCTGGACGAGGTCATGGCCGGGTTCGGGCGGACCGGTGAGTGGTTCGCGGCGGACCTGTTCGACGTGGTGCCGGACCTGATGACCTTCGCCAAGGGGGTCAACTCCGGATACGTGCCGCTGGGCGGGGTGGCGATCTCCGGGAAGATCGCGGAGACGTTCGGCAAGCGGCCCTACCCCGGCGGCCTGACCTACTCCGGGCATCCGCTGGCGTGCGGGGCCGCCGTCGCGACGATCAACGTGATGGCCGAGGAGGGCGTCGTCGACAACGCGAAGCGGCTCGGCGCCGAGGTCCTCGAGCCGGGGCTGCGGGCGCTGGCCGACCGGCACCCGTCGGTGGGCGAGGTGCGCGGCGTGGGCATGTTCTGGGCCCTGGAGCTGGTGCGGAACCGGGAGACCCGGGAGCCGCTGGTGCCGTACAACGCGGCCGGCGAGGCCAACGCGCCGATGGCGGCGTTCGCGTCCGCGGCCAGGGCGAACGGCCTGTGGCCCTTCGTGAACATGAACCGCACGCACGTCGTGCCGCCGTGCAACGCGAGCGAGGCCGAGCTGAAGGAGGGCCTGGCGGCCCTGGACGCGGCGCTGTCCGTGGCCGACGAGTACACCGTGTGACACGCGCCCGCACGCCCGGGCCCGGGGCAAAATCGAACGCGTAAGGTGGCGTGCTCGTACACATGGACGTAGACGTACGAGCACGCCATCCGCACGCGCGAGGAGACGCCCCGACCATGCCCGGCAACAGCGGTACCGGTGCCGTGACGCGCAGCACCCTGCGGCAGCAGATCGCCGACGCGCTGCGGGACGAGGTCCTGGCCGGGCGGCTGAAGCCGGGGCAGGAGTTCACGGTCAAGGAGATCGCCGAACAGTACGGGGTGTCGGCCACCCCCGTCCGTGAGGCCCTCGTCGACCTCTCCGCCCAGGGCCTGCTGGAGGCCGACCAGCACCGCGGCTTCCACGTGCGCGAGTACTCCCTCGCCGACTTCCGCGAGATGATCGAGGCCCGCAGCCTGGTCACCGACGGCATGTTCCGGGCCCTGGACGACTCCCACGCGGCCCTGCGCGACCCGCGGGACCCGTGTGCCGCGGCCACCCTCGCCGGGGTGCGCCGGCGCGGCGAGGAGGCGCAGCGCGCCGCCGCCGCCGGCGACCTGACCGTCCTCATAGGCTACGACCTGCGCTTCTGGCGCGAACTGGGCGTCCTGTTCGGCAACGCCTACCTCACGGACTTCCTGCACCGGATGCGCGTGCAGTCCTGGGTGTGCCTGGTGCAGCACCTGCGCCGCATGACCGACCTGCGCGGCCTGCTGTGGTCCGGGCACACCGGACTCGTCGACGCCCTGGTGCGGCGCGACACGGCGACCGCCCGCGCGGCGGTCGCCGACTACAACGAGCACACCCTCGCCCTCGTCGAGCGGCTCGGGGACGGCTGACCGGGGCGGTCACCCGTCCGGCCGCCCGGCGGACCCGCGTCCGGCCCGCCCGGTGGACCCGCGAACGGCCGGACGGCGGACCGGCGACCGGAAAGGCGGAGCCCGGCCGGCGGGTGGGCAGGGGACCTGCCCGAGGGAGGCCGAGCGGCTCCGCAGCGACTACGCTTCTACTCCCCCGACCGCCGAAGACCACTCCGCTTCGCCCTACGCGAGGAGCCCTCCTTGGCCTGTGACCTGTGGCTGGTACCGCTCGTCGACGTGTTGTGCCACACCCCCGACAACCCGTTCGCCGAGGAACTCGCCCAGTACAACAAGGTGCTGACCGAGAACGGGCTCCCGCCGGTGCCGGTCTACCAGTACATGCCGGGCCTGACCGGCGAGGTGGCGCCGGTGGCCGGCTTCGACTACGACGCACTGCACTTCCTGCGCCGGGCCCACCTGCTCCAGCTGTGCGGGCTGCCCCTGACCCCGGTGGACGAACTGGGCGGGGACTACGAGCAGTTGCTCGAGATGTTCGAGACGACCGCGCAGCAGTCCCACCTCGTCTGGCACTACGACCACGCGGGCGCCTACGTCCCCCTCGACTTCCCGCACCCGCTGTCCAACGACGAGCTCCTCGCCGGAGGCGGCCCGTTGGGTTCCTCCCAGGCCCTGCTGCGGGAGCTGGAGTTCGTCGCCCCGGCCATCGGCATCGATCCGGCCAACCCCCCGGCGGCGCCCGCGCCCCCGCCGGGCCCCACGGAGCTGGAGCAGCCGGCCGCGCCCGCGCCGTACGACCCCAGCCCCTTCGCCCGCGAACGGCACGTGTGGCTGGGCCTGCACGCGGCGGCCACCCGGAGCCTGGCCCAGGGCTCGATGATCGTCTTCAGCTGAGCCGAGCGAACCGCCGCCCGGCGCCCGGCTCCCCACGCGAGGAGCGGCGGGCGGCCGCCCCCAAGGGGAACGCCCACCGGCCGCCGCCCCCGAACGGCAGCGCCCCCGCCGCGGCCGGAGCCGGGCGGGGGCGCGGTGCACGCGATCCGCGGGCGCGGGAGCGCCGGGGCCGCTACAGGAACGAGTTGATCTCGATCGTCTCGTCGCGGCCCGGGCCCACGCCGATCGCGGAGATCGGGGCCCCGGACATCTCCTCCAGTGCCTTGACGTACGCCTGCGCGTTCTTCGGCAGGTCTCCGAAGGTCTTGGCCTTGGAGATGTCCTCCTGCCAGCCCGGCAGGTACTCGTAGACCGGCTTCGCGTGGTGGAAGTCGGTCTGGGAGTAGGGCAGTTCCTCGACCCGCCGGCCGTCGATCTCGTAGGCCACGCAGACCGGGATCTGCTCCCAGCCGGTGAGGACGTCGAGCTTGGTCAGGAAGAAGTCCGTCAGGCCGTTCACCCGGGTCGCGTAGCGGGCGATCACCGCGTCGAACCAGCCGCAGCGGCGGTCGCGGCCCGTGGTCACGCCCCGCTCGCCGCCGATGCGGCGCAGCGCCTCGCCGTCCTCGTCGAACAGTTCGGTCGGGAAGGGCCCGGAGCCGACGCGGGTGGTGTAGGCCTTCAGGATGCCGATGACGCGGCTGATCCTGGTCGGGCCGACGCCGGCGCCCGTGCAGGCGCCGCCCGCGGTCGGGTTCGACGAGGTCACGAAGGGGTACGTGCCGTGGTCGATGTCCAGGAGCGTGCCCTGGCCGCCCTCGAAGAGGACGACCTTGTCGTCGTCGAGCGCCTGGTTGAGGACCAGCACGGTGTCGGCGACGTACTGCTCGATCTGCTCGGCGTAGCCCAGCAGCTCCTCGACCACCTGGTTCACCGCGATCGCGCGCCGGTTGTACAGCTTGGTCAGGATCTGGTTCTTGACGTCGAGGGCCGCCTCGACCTTCTGGGTCAGGATCGACTCGTCGTACAGGTCCTGCACGCGGATGCCGACCCGGTTGATCTTGTCGGCGTACGTCGGGCCGATGCCGCGGCCGGTGGTGCCGATCTTGCGCTTGCCCAGGAAGCGCTCGGTCACCTTGTCCATGGTGACGTTGTACGGCGTGATGACGTGCGCGTTGCCGCTGATCAGCAGCTTCGACGTGTCGACGCCGCGCTCGTTCAGACCGCTCAGCTCGGAGAGCAGGACCGACGGGTCGACAACGACGCCGTTTCCGATGACGGGCGTACAACTGGGAGACAGGATTCCGGAAGGGAGGAGGTGGAGGGCATACTTCTGGTCACCCACGACCACCGTGTGGCCGGCGTTGTTGCCGCCCTGGTAGCGCACCACATAGTCCACCGAGCCACCGAGCAGGTCGGTGGCCTTTCCCTTGCCTTCGTCACCCCACTGAGCACCGAGCAGCACAAGTGCGGGCACGCGCGTACACCCCTTCCGGGCGGGGCATGTCCAAGGTCGGAGGCGTACGCGGAGGATTCACCGCCGCGTGCACCGCGACCACCGTTGGCCGCACGACCGTCGGACCGGATGCCCCGGAATAGACGAAGCCCCTGGCGCAATCGCGCAAGGGGCTCTTGCACAAAGATGCTACCCGAGGAAGCGAGGCATGACCGAGGTGGCGACTTCCGACCAGCTGCTGGTGGTCATCGACCCGGTCGCCCGCCGGACCGACGGTGAGTCCGTACGGATCGCGAAGGACGTGCTCAGCGCCGGCGCGTCCGCCAAGGTCTGCCTGCCGGAGGGGTCCGAGGAATTCGCCCGTGCCCTCGCGCGGCGGGGCTCGCGGCGGCCGGTGGTGGTCGGCGACGACCGGGCGCTGCTGCGGGCGGTGTCCGTGCTGCACCGGCGGCGGGAGCTGGCCGGATGCGCGCTGTCGGTGGTGCCGGTCGGGGGCGCGGTCGCCCTGTCCCGCTCCCTGGGCCTGCCGGCCGGCGCGGTGGCGGCGGCGCGGGCGGTGCTCGACGGGGCCGAACGGCGGCTGGACCTGCTGGTCGACGACAGCGACGGGGTCGTGCTCGGCGCGCTGCGCATCCCGCCGCTCGGGCTGCGGGAGGCGCCCGCGGGGGCGACGGCGGTCCCGGCCGGCGCGGGGCACCCGTGGCTGAGGACGTGCCAGTCCCTCGTCAGGACCTGGGTGGCCCGCCCGGCCCGGCCGACGGTGCTCGCCGGGCCCGGGCCCTCCCGGCTGCGGGTGGAGGTCGACGGCGTGACGGTCATGGACCTGGACCATCCGGTGGAGGCGGTGTCGGTCAGACCGGGCGAGCGCGGGGTGGCGGAGGTGGAGGTGCGGCCGCTGTCGGTGGGTGCGGAGGCCTCGCCGGTCCGGGCGCAGGGGCGGACGGTGACCGTGTCGGGGGCGGACTTCCGCTACCGGGCCGACGCGGTCGTCTCCGGACCGGTCCGCACACGGACGTGGACGGTGCGGGAGGGCGCCTGGTCGCTGACGCTGCCGGTGGCGCCGTGAGGCCACCGGGCCCGGTCGGGGCCTGCGGGTCAGTGGCCCGGTGGGGGCCCGAGGGTCAGTCCTGCCCGAACGTCTTCTCGCGGTACTCCCGCCAGCGTTCCATCATCGCGGCGATCTCACCGTCGACGAACTCGAAGAAGGCCAGCGTCTCGGCCAGGCGCCGGCCGGCCGGGGTGCCCGGGCCGAGGCGGTCGACGCCCTCGCGCAGGGCGTGCTCCCAGCGCTTCAGCACCGCGTCGCGGTTGGTCAGGGCCTCGTACCACTGGTTGCTGTGCACCCGGTACCGCTCGCGCCGGGAGCCGGGCTCGCGCTCGCGCGAGACCATGTGCTGCTGCGCGAGGTAGCGCACCGCCCCGGAGACGGCGGCCGGGCTGACCCGGAGCTGTTCGCCGAGTTCGGCGGAGGTCAGCGAACCGGAGTCGGAGGAGAGCAGGGCCGCGAACACCCGGGCCGGCATCCGCTGCATGCCGGCCTCGACGAGCTGCGCCGCGAACCCCTCCACGAACTGGGACACCGCCTCGGGGTCCCGCCGGGCCGCGCCCGCTTCCGTCATCGCCGTTCCTCTCCGCCGCCGCTTCCGCCCGCCCGTCGCCGGACCGCCGGCCCCACCGCCCGACCGGGCCGTCGACCGGGCTGCCGGCCGCGTCACCGCCGCCGCGCCCGGCCGCCTGTCCGCCTCCCAGTCTATCTATGCTTCACTACCTTCCTTAACTTCACAAAGTTCTGAAAGAAGCGTAGCTTCTGAAGCATGACGAAGGCCGACCTCGCCGTCGAGGTGTCCGCACTGCACAAGTCGTTCGGCAGGACCCGCGCGCTGGACGGGCTCGACCTGCGGGTCGGGACGGGAGAAGTCCACGGCTTCCTGGGACCGAACGGCGCAGGGAAGTCCACCGCCATCCGGGTCCTGCTCGGCCTGCTGCGCGCCGACGCCGGCGTCGCCCGGGTCCTGGGCCGCGACCCCTGGACGGACGCGGTGGACGTGCACCGCAGGATCGCCTACGTCCCCGGCGACGTGACGCTGTGGCGCAACCTGTCCGGGGGCGAGGTCATCGACCTGTACGGCAGGCTGCGCGGCGGCCTGGACCGGCGGCGCCGCGCGGAGCTGGTCGAGCGGTTCGAACTGGACCCGACGAAGAAGGGGCGGACGTACTCCAAGGGCAACCGGCAGAAGGTCGCCCTCGTCGCCGCCTTCGCCTGCGACGTCGACCTGCTCATCCTCGACGAGCCGACCTCGGGCCTCGACCCGCTGATGGAGGAGGTCTTCCGGCGGTGCGTGGAGGAGGAGCGCGAGCGGGGCCGGACGGTCCTGCTGTCCTCCCACATCCTCAGCGAGGTCGAGCAGCTCTGCGACCGGGTGAGCATCATCCGCAGGGGCCGGACCGTGGAGAGCGGGTCGCTCGCCGACCTGCGCCACCTCACCCGCACCAGCGTCGTCGCCGAGCTCGCGGCCCCGCCCGACGGGCTGGCGCAGCTGCCCGGCGTGCACGGCCTCGACGTCCGCGGCAACCGGGTCCGCCTCCAGGTGAACACCGGTCGGCTGGACGAGGTGCTGCGGTCGCTGACCGCGTCCGGCGTGCGGTCGCTGACGTCGGCCCCGCCGACGCTGGAGGAGCTGTTCCTGCGGCACTACACCGAGGACACCGCCGACGGCCCGGCCCAGGACACCGCCGGCCACTCGGCCGGGGGCGCCGCCGAGGACACCGGGACCGACGAGGTGACCCGATGACCACCGCGGCCCACCCCGTGCGCACGGGCCTGCGCCGCCACCTGGCCGGCACGGGGACGCTGCTGCGCCTCGCGCTGCGCCGCGACCGCGTCCTGATCCCCGTCTGGGTCGCGGTGACCGCCCTGATGGTCCTGTCCATGCCGAGCACGCTGGACGGCCTGTACGGCACCCCGGACCAACGCGCCGACCTGGTGCGCCAGATGGCCGTGAACAGCTCGCTGCGCGCGATGGTCGGCCCGGTGTTCGGCGACTCCCTGGGCGCGCTGACGGCCTGGCGGGCGGGGCTGTACGCGGGGATCCTCGCGGCCGTGACGAGTCTGCTCGTCGTCGTCCGGCACACCCGCGACGAGGAGGAGAGCGGACGGCAGGAGCTGCTGTCGTCCGGGACGGTCGGCCGCCGGGCGCCCCTGACGGCGGCGCTGCTCGCGGCGGCCGTCGCGAACGCTGCCCTCGCCGCGCTGATCGCGGGCGGCCTGGCCGCGCAGGGTGCCGCCGGGGCACTGGCCCTCGGGCTCGCGGTGGCGGGCGTGGGCATGGTCTTCGCCACGGCCGCGGCGGTCATGGCGCAGCTGACGCAGAGCGCCCGCCTGGCGCGGGGCCTGACGGCGGCCGTACTGGGCGCCGCGTTCGTCCTGCGCGCGGCGGGCGACGCGTCGGCCGGGGCCGGCGCCTCCGGGGCGCCCGCCACAGGGGGCGGCTCGTCGGTGCCGACCTGGCTGTCGCCGCTCGGCTGGCTGGAGAACGTGCGGCCCTTCGCCGGCGAACGCTGGTGGGTGCTCGTCCTGCTCGCCGCGGCGGTGGCGGTCCAGGCGGCGGCGGCCTACGTCCTGGCCGGGCGCCGGGACACCGGGACGGGCCTCCTGCCGGCCGGAGCCGGACCGGCTCAGGGCGGTCTCGGGACGGCGGGCGCGCTCGCCCGGCGTCTGCAGCGGGGCGCCGTGCTCGGCTGGAGCGCCGGCTTCCTCCTGGCGGGCGTCGTCTACGGCGCGATGACTCAGAGCGCGGCCGACCTGGTCGGCGGCAACGACCGGGCCCGCGAGATCTTCGAGCGGATGGGCGGCCGGGCCGGCCTGACGGACACCTTCCTCGCCTCGATGACGGGGATGTTCGGCCTGGTCGCCGCGCTGTTCGTCGTGGCGTCCGTGCTGCGGCTGCACGGGGAGGAGACGTCGGGGCGGGCGGAGCCGGTGCTCGCCGCCCCGGTGGGGCGGACGCGGTGGGCCGCGGGCCACCTGGTGATCGCCTTCGGCGGCTCGGCCTGGCTGATGCTGCTGGCCGGTCTCGGCCTCGCCGCCGGGTACGGCAGGCAGGCCGGGCCCCTTCTCGGGGCGTGCCTGACGCAGGTGCCCGCGGTGTGGGTGATCGGCGGTGTCGCGGTCCTGCTGTACGGCGTGCTGCCGCGGGGCGCGCCGGCGGCGTGGGGCGTGGCCGGGGCCGTCCTGCTCATCGGCTGGGTCGGCCCCGCCCTGGACGTCCCGCAGGTCGTGCTGGACCTGTCGCCGTTCGGGCATCTGCCGAAGCTGCCGGGCGGGCCGATGCGGTGGGGGCCGGTGGGCGCGCTCGTGGTGCTCGCGGCGGCGCTGGCCGCGGCGGGCCTCGCGGGGCTGCGCCGGCGGGACCTGACCACGTGACCGCCCCTCAGCCGGTCGTCACCTTCAGCTCCTTCAGCCCCCGGATGACGAAGTTCGGCTTCCGTTCCGGTTCCGCCACCGGGGCGAGCCGCGGAGCCCGCTCCAGCAGGGCCGCCATCGAGGCGGCCAGCTCGATGCGGGCGAGCGGGGCTCCGATGCAGTAGTGGATCCCGGCGCTGAAGGAGATGTGGGGGTTGTCCGCGCGGGTCAGGTCCAGGCGCCCGGGGTCGGTGAAGACCTCCGGGTCGTGGTTCGCCGAGCCGAAGAGCATCGCGACCTCCGCGCCCCTCGGGATCGTCGTGCCGCCGATCTCGATGTCGTCCAGGACCCAGCGCTCGAAGAGCTGCAGCGGGGTGTCGTAACGCAGCAGCTCCTCGACGGCGGACGGGATCAGGGAGGGGTCGGCCCGCAGCGCCGCCAGCTCGCCGGGGTTGCGGAACAGGGCCCACCAGCCGTTGACGGTGGCGTTCACCGTGGCCTCGTGGCCGGCGTTGAGGAGGAGGGCGGCGGTGGAGACCACCTCCTGCTCGGTCAGGCGGTCGCCCTCGTCGTGGGCCGCGACGAGGCCCGAGATCAGATCCTCGCCCGGAGCCGCGCGGCGGGCGGCGATCAGGTCCCGCAGGTAGTCGGAGAACTCTGCCGACGCCCGCACCGCCTTCGCCGCGGTCTCCTCGGACGGGTTCAGCTCGTACATCCCGCAGATGTCCGCCGACCAGGGCCGCAGCCGGTGCCGGTCCGCCTCGGGGATGCCCAGCATCTGGGCGATGACGGCCACCGGCAGGGGCTCGGCGACGTCCGTCAGCAGATCGCCGCCGCCCGCCGCCACCAGATCCGCGGCCAGCCCGTCGGCCAGCTCGTGGACGTACGGGCGCAGCCGCTCCACCGTCCGCGGCGTGAACGCCTTCGACACCAGGCGCCGGATGCGGGTGTGGTCCGGCGGCTCCAGGTCGAGCATCCCGTGGTCGTTGAGGACGTGGAACGGTTCGTGCGCCGGGTCGGGGGGCGTGCGGCCGAAGTCCTCGTCGGTGAAGCGGTGCCGGTAGGTCCGGCCCAGCCGCCGGTCGCGCAGCAGCGCCGAGACGTCCGCGTGGTGCGGGACCAGCCACTGGCCGGTGGGCTCGTAGGGGAGGACCCGGCCGCGGGCGCGCAGTTCGGCGTAGGCGGGGTACGGGTCGGCCACGAACGCCGGGTCCCAGGGGTCGAAGACCTGCGAGAGCTCCCAAGCTGCCATGGACGGACGCTAGCCCGGTCCGCCCCCGGCCGGCCAGGGGTTCCGGCGGCCGGGGCGGGGCGGACGGGGGGCGCGACTCGTCAGCCGGGGGTGACCAGGCGGGCCTCGTAGGCGAAGACGGCGGCCTGCGTGCGGTCCCTGAGCCCCAGCTTCACCAGGATCCGGCTGACATGGGTCTTGATCGTGGACTCGGCGACCACCAGCCGCCCGGCGATCTCCGCGTTCGACAGCCCCTGCGCGATGAGGACGAGCACCTCGGTCTCCCGCTCGGTGAGGTCCCCGAACGCGGCCCGCGCGGCCGGGACCGGGCGCGGGGGCTGCGCCAGCTTGGAGAACTCCGTGATCAGCCGCCTGGTCACCGAGGGCGCGAGCAGCGCCTCACCGGCGGCCACCACCCGCACCCCGTCGGCGAGCTGCCGTGCCGAGGCGTCCTTGAGCAGGAACCCGGAGGCCCCCGCCCGCAGCGCCTGGTACACGTACTCGTCCAGATCGAAGGTGGTCAGCACCAGCACCTTCGCGGTGCCGTCCGCGGCCACGATCTCCCGGGTCGCCTCGATGCCGTTCAGCTCGGGCATGCGGATGTCCATCAGCACCACGTCCGGAGCGAGTTCCCGCACCCGGTCGACCGCCTCGCGGCCGTTGACCGCCTCGCCGACGACCTCGATGCCGGGCATGGCGTTCAGCAGGACCGAGAAGCCCTCGCGCACCATCATCTGGTCGTCCGCGATCAGGACGCGGATCGGGGCCGGCTCATCGGCCGCGCCTGCCGTGCTCCTCTGGGCGGCCGTGCTCGCAGCGCTCGTACCGGGCGTGCCGCTCGTGCCGCCGGTCATGCGCCGTCCTCTTCGCCGTCCGGGCGCCCGACGGCCGTGGCGACCGGCAGGAACACCGCCACCTCGTACCCACCGCCGTCCGCCGGGCCCGCCGTCATCTCGCCGTCCAGCATGGCCACCCGCTCGCGCATGCCGGTGATGCCGTGCCCGGCGCCGGGCGAGGGCTTCACGGGGGACGGCCGGGGCGCCGGGCCGTTGACGACGCGCAGGCCGAGGCCGCCCAGGACGTAACCGATCTCGACCCGGGCGCTCGCGCCGGGGGCGTGCCGCAGCGTGTTGCTCAGGGCCTCCTGGACGATCCGGTACGCCGACAGCTCCACGCCCTGCGGCAGTTCGCGCACCGCGCCGGTCACCACCTTCTCCACGTCCAGGCCCGCCTCCCGCACGTTGTCGAGGAGCGCGCCGAGGTCGGCGAGCGTGGGCTGCGGGGCCTCCGGCGCCTCGTAGTCCTCCGCGCGCACGACGCCGAGCACGCGGCGCAGTTCGGTGAGCGCCGCGACCGCGTTCTCCCGGATGGTGGCGAAGGCCTTCTCCAGCTCCGGCGGCGGGTTCTGCACGCGGTAGGGGGCCGCCTCCGCCTGGATGGCGACCACGGACATGTGGTGGGCCACCACGTCGTGCAGCTCGCGGGCGATCGTGGTGCGCTCCTCCAGCAGGGTGCGGCGCGAGCGCTCGTGCGCCGTCACCGTCTGCTGGGCCGTCACCTCCTGCTCGGCGGACCGGCGGATGTGCCACACGGTCACGGCCAGCAGGACGAACGCGGCGACGACCATCATCGGCGCGCCGTCGCTGCCGTAGTAGCCGGTGCCGAAGAGGGCCGTGACGAAGAGCGCGAAGGCTCCGGTCAGCACCCACATCCACGCCGCCGTGCGCGGCCGGGTGCGGATCGCCACGACGGTCAGGACCGTCAGGTGGGAGACGAACGCCCCGGGCGGCCACGGACCGGCGCCCCAGGACGCGCTGACGACGCTCACGACGGCCGTCGACAGGAGCGACGCCCAGAAGGCGCCGACCGGGCGGGCCAGCGTCAGCAGCACCGGCGCCAGGACCAGCAGGCCGCACACCGCGGCCGCCAGGCCGTCGCCGCTGCTCCCCCACGCGACGAGCATGGCCAGCAGTCCGGCCGCCACCACCACCGAGTGCGGCATCCAGGCCGCGTACTCCCGTGCGCGGCCGGACAGCCGCCCGGTCAGCGGCCCGCCGGGGTCCCTGCGGGGCAGTGGACGGAAGGCGAAGGCGTCGTGGAACAGGTCCTGCCGCAGCCCGCGGAGGGCGTCGGCGGCCAGCCGGTACTCCGGGCTGCGCGGCTGGTACGGACGGAACGCGCCGTCCGGCGTCGTCTGCGTCTGCGTCGTCTCGGTCACGCTGAGAACCGTAGGGGCAGGCGGGGTGCGCGGTCGTCACCAGTGAGAGGGGTTCCCCGGCGTCCGCCTCAGGTACTACGGGACGGCGAGGGAGGTACGACGGGCGGGACGTGCGCCGGGCCGCCGGCCGCCGGGCCGGCGCGAGCGGACGGGCCGGGTCCCCGGCCGGGTCCGCCCGCCGCCGCTCACCACGCCAGTTGTGCGATCTCCTCCGCCACCACCGCGCAGGCGTCCGCCGCCGGGTCGATCAGCGGGAAGTGGCCGACGTCCGCCAGCAGGGTCAGGCCCACCATCTCGCCGGCCTTCGCCGCCGCCTCGGCGTACGACTCGGCGACCAGCTCCGGCACCACCACGTCGGTGCGGCCCTGCACCAGGGTGGTCGCGATGCCGGTGGGGAGCAGCAGCGCCGGGTCGGCACAGGCGCGGCGTCCGGTGTACTCGTCCGGCCCGCCGAGAAGCTGGAGCGCGGCTCCGCCGCAGACGTCCAGCTTCTCCGCGACGGCGAAGTCGGCGATCGGCGCGAGGGCGACCACACCGCGCAGCGGGGCGGGCCGGTCGGTGCGCCAGGGCGCGTCCGCGGGCAGGACGTGCCGGGCCGCGGCCCACAGCGCCAGGTGGCCGCCCGCCGAGTGGCCGGTGATCACCGTGCGGCGCGTGTCGGCCTGGGGCAGCGCCTCCCGGACCAGCGCGGGCAGGGCGTCCAGCGCGGCCGCCACGTCGTCGAAGGTGTCCGGCCAGCGGCCCGCGACCGGGGCCTCGCCCTCCCCGGCCGCGGCGGCACCGCGCCGGTACTCCACACTGGCCACGGCGAAGCCGCGGCGGGCCAGGAAGTCCGCGAACGGGCTGATGTGGCGGCGGTCGTACGGGGCCCGCCAGGCACCGCCGTGCAGCACCACGACCAGTGGGGCGGTCGCGGAGGGCGCCGGGGCGGTGCCGGTGGCGCGCGGGGCGTAGAAGTCGATCACCTGGTCGGCGTGGTCGCCGTAGGCGGCGGTGGCGTCCGGGGCGACCGGCGGGTGCGAGAGGGCCGACTCCTCCTCCGCGGCGTCCCGCGCCACGGCGTCCCTGGCCGCCGCCGTACCCCGGGCGGCGGCGTTCTCCGGCTCTGCGGCGGCGTCCGGCATGCTCCAACCTCTCAGCTACGTCAAGGAATTGGCGGACCAGATGTGTGTTCGGCCGTTGGCCGGGACGGTATCAGGCGGATGACGTGCGCGAACACGGGGACGTCACGCTCGGTGAGGGGTGGCGGGGCGGCGTTTTCGTCACGTTTGCGGCATGTCCGGCGCAAGAGCCTCACCGCCGCCGGCTCGCGGTGCCGCGTCCCGTTCCCGAGGCCGCCGCTCCACCGTCAAGGGAACCGTACGGTGGCTACCCCCGCGCGGGGAACGCGTCCCGCATCCGGTGGCACGGGCCGCCGTCCCCCGGCCGGACCCGGACGCCGCAGGCGGCCGATGCCCGGGCGGCCGATGCCCGGGCGGCCGATACCGCCGCGGGCCCTGTGACCGGCCCGCCCCGCCCCGGTGGGCCCGCTCTCGCCCCGATGACCGGCCCGCCCACGCGAGGTCCCGGCCGTCGCGGTGCCCCGGAATGCCCCCGCCGCGTGCGCCACGGCGGGGGCGTACTCCCCGGAGAGGCCGAGAGAGCCCGTGCGGTTACGCCAGGATCTCCGCCAGCACCCGCGCCGCCCGTTCCACGTCGGCGAAACCGACGTAGAGCGGGGTGAAGCCGAAGCGGAGCACGTCCGGGTGGCGGAAGTCGCCGACCACTCCGCGCTCGGTCAGCCGCCTCATCACCTCCTCCGCGGTCAGCGCACCGCCCGGCCCGGCCGAGGGCGGGAGCCCGGGGGAGCAGCGCAGCGCGACCTGGCTGCCCCGCTCGGAGTGGGCCGCCGGGGTCAGCGACTCCACCCGCCCAGCGGGCACGTACGCGGCGACGCACTCCAGGAAGAAGTCCGTCAGCGCCAGCGACTTGGCCCGTACGGCCTCCACCGACACGCCGTCCCACACTTCGAGCGCCGCCTCCAGGGCGAGCATGGACAGGATGTCGGGGGTGCCGACCCGGCCGCGCACGGCGCCGGGCGCGGGGGCGTAGTCCGGCCGCATGCCGAAGGGTTCGGCGTGGGAGTTCCAGCCCGGCAGCGGCGAGTCGAAGCGGTCCTGCAGGTCGCGGCGCACGTACAGGAACGCCGGTGAGCCCGGGCCTCCGTTCAGGTACTTGTAGGTGCAGCCGACGGCCAGGTCCACGCCGTGCGCGTCCAGGCCGACCGGCAGGGCGCCCGCGCTGTGGCACAGGTCCCAGACGACCGGGGCCCCCGCCGCGTGCACCGCGGCCGTGAGCGCCGGCAGGTCGTGCAGGCGGCCGGTGCGGTAGTCGACGTGGTTGAGCAGCACCGCGGCGGTGCGCTCCCCCAGCGCCCCGGGCACCTCCGCCGGGTCGGCCTGCCGCAGCGCGCAGCCCGTCAGCCGGGCCGCGGACCGCGCGATGTACCCGTCCGTGGGGAAGGTCGTCGCGTCGACCAGGATCTCGTCCCGGTCGCCGCCGCCCGCCTCCCGGGCCAGGCGCACCGCCGCCACCAGCGCCTTGAAGACGTTGACGCTGGTGGAGTCGCCGACCACGATCTGCCCGGGCGCCGCCCCGACCAGCGGGGCGATCCGGTCGCCGATCCGCTCCGGCGCGGTCCACCAGCCGCTCTCGTCCCAGGAGCGGATGCGCAGTCGCCCCCACTGGCGGCGGACCACGTCGGCGACCCGGTCCGGGACGGCCGCCGGCAGCGCGCCGAGCGAGTTGCCGTCGAGGTAGGTCACGTCGTCGAGGACGAACCGGTCCCGCAGGGCGGCCAGCTCGTCCTCGGCGTCCAGCTTGCCCGCCCGGGCGGCGAGGTCACCGGCCGGGGCAGTCGTCTCAGACATGGGACCTCGCCGTCCACAGCTCGGGGAAGACGCTCTTGCGGGCGCGCTTCTCCAGCCAGGCCACCCCGGCGGAGCCGCCCGTGCCGGGCTTCGCGCCCATCGCGCGGCGGGTGGCGACCAGGTGGTCGTTGCGCCAGCGCCACACCAGCTCGGCGACGTCCGTCAGCGCCTCCCCGAGGCGGGCGAGCTCGTCGGCGGCATCCGACCGGTAGACCTCCGCCCAGGCGGCCTCGACCTCCTCCGAGGGCTCGTAGCGCTGCGAGACGTCGCGCCGCAGCACCGCGTCCGGGATCGCGTGCCCGCGCCGGGCCAGCAGCCGCACCACCTCGTCGTACAGGCTCGGCTGGTGCAGCGCCTTCTCCAGCTCGGCGTGCACGCGCGGCGCGCCGCGGTGCGGGACGAGCATCGACGCCGACTTCTCGCCGAGCAGGAACTCCAGGCGCCGGTACATCGCCGACTGGAAGCCGGAGCCCTCACCGAGGGCGCCCCGGTAGGAGTTGAACTGGGCCGGTGTGAGCTGGCCGAGCGGCTTCCAGGAGGCGTTCAGCGCCTCCAGCTCGCGCACCGACCTCTTCAGCGCGGCGACGGCCGTCGGGACGTCGTCCGCGCGCAGGGCGCGGGCCGCGGTCTCCCACTCGTGGACGATGACGGTGAACCACAGCTCCATCACCTGGGTGGTGACCAGGAAGACCATCTCCCCGGGATCGTCGGAGAGGGTGTGCTGGAGGTGGGTGAGCACGTCCGCCTTGACGTAGTCCTCGTACGGCGTGGTGCCCTCGAAATCGAGATGCGGGGTCTCGGGCTCCTGAGTCTCGTACGACGCCTCGGACGACGTCTCGGACGGCGCCTGTGCCACCGTCCCCGACGACGTGTCGTACGACCGCTGAGCCTGTTGGGACATCGCTGTCTCCTGCATGAACTCCGGGTAGCGGTCCGCCCCTGCCGATGCCGGCACGGGGGCCCCGGTCCCCACCGGCATCCTGCGCATCGCCCGCGCCGATCGCAAGGCCCGCCCGGCGGGGCGGGCCGGGTCCCGGCGGGCGCCGGGACCCGCCGTCCGGATCAGCCCAGCGTCTGGGCCGCCGTCTGCGAGGAGTCCTTCAGGAACTGCGTGCAGCGCGCGTACTCCTCCTGCTCACCGATGGCCTGCGCGGCGCGGGCCAGGGCGTGCAGGGCGCGCAGGAAGCCGCGGTTCGGCTCGTGCTCCCAGGGGACCGGGCCGTGGCCCTTCCAGCCGCTGCGGCGCAGCGCGTCCAGCCCGCGGTGGTAGCCCGTACGGGCGTACGCGTACGACTCCACGGCCGCGCCCCGCTCGAAGGCGTCGTCCGCCAGCCGCGCCCACGCCAGCGACGACGCCGGGTAGCGGCCCGCGACCTCGGCGGGCGGGGTGCCCTTGGCGAGGAGTTCGCGGGGCTCCGGGTCGTCGGGGAGGTGGGTGGGGGGCGGGCCGCCCAGGAGGTTCTCGTGAATCGTCATGGGTTCAGTGTGCTGCATGACCCGCGCGGCGGAACGGGGCGGCTCCTCACGCCGGTGCCCGTCCCCCGGCGGCGCCCTCGGGCCCCGCGTGCCCCGGCCCGCCGGCGCCGTCCTCCAGCGGCGGAGCGGTCACGCAGCCGTGGGTGCGGCACTCCGGGCGGCGGCAGCGCGGGGCCGGCCGGCGGACCGTGGCGAAGGCCAGCACCGCCCCCGCCACCAGCACGCCCGCGCACAGCGGCATCGCCCGCCGGAACGCGGCGTCGAAGGCGCCCGCCGACCGGTACGCCTCCGGTCCCATCCCGGTCAGCAGCGGCAGCGCGGCGACGGCGACCAGCCCGGCCGCGCGGGCCGCCGCGTTGTTGACGCCGCTGGCCAGGCCCGCCCGGCGGGTGTCGACGGAGGCCAGGACGGTGGCGGTCAGCGGGGCGACCAGGGTGACCATGCCGGCGCCCATCACCAGCACGGCCGGCAGCACGTCGGCGAGGTAGCCGGCGCCCTCGCCGGCCCGGGTCATCAGCAGCATGCCCGCCGCGCAGAGCAGCGGTCCGACGGTGAGCGGGATCCGCGGGCCGATGCGCTCGGCCAGGGCGCCCGAGCGGGACGACAGCAGCAGCATCAGGGCCGTGGTCGGCAGCAGGGCGGTGCCCGCCTGGAGCGCCGAGTAGCCCACCACCACCTGGAGCTGGAGCGCGGTGAGGAAGAAGAAGCCGCCGAAGGCCGCGTAGACGCAGAGGGTGACCAGGTTGACCGCCGTGAACTGGCGGGAGTGGAAGATGTCGAGCGGCAGCATCGGGTCCCGGCGGCGCCGCTCCCACCCGACGAACACCACACCCGCCAGCACGCCCGCGGCGGCCGTCACCACGACGGCCGGGGAGCCGCCGCCGGCCTCGATGA
Organism: Streptomyces sp. NPDC046831; assembly: GCF_040645305.1. Lineage (NCBI taxonomy): Bacteria > Bacillati > Actinomycetota > Actinomycetes > Kitasatosporales > Streptomycetaceae > Streptomyces > Streptomyces sp. NPDC046831. The sequence continues at coordinate 87,645 of NZ_JBEYXZ010000015.1, forward strand.
GCGCGTACGTGACCAGGGCGAGGGACGCGGCGCCGAGGACGGCGCCCACCACGTCGAAGCGGCCGTGGACCGGGCCGCCCGAGGACTCCGGGACGTGCCGCACGGCGATCGGAGCGCAGAGCAGCGCGAGCGGGACGTTCAGCAGGAAGACCCAGCGCCAGCCGGGACCGTCCACCAGCCAGCCGCCGAGGAACGGGCCGACGGCGGCGCCGATGCCGCCGAACCCGGACCACAGGCCGACCGCCCGGGCCCGGTCGTCCGGGTGGAAGGAGGCCTGGATCAGCGCGAGCGAGCCGGGCGTCAGCAGCGCGCCGCCCACCCCCTGCAGGGCCCGGGCGGCCACGAGGACGCCGGGATGCGGGGCCAGCCCGCACAGCAGCGAGGCGGCCGCGAACCAGACCACCCCGACGACGAACACCTTGCGGCGGCCGAAATCGTCCCCGAGCGCGCCGCCGAGGAGGATCAGACCGGCGAGCGTCACCAGGTAGGCGTTGACGGTCCACTGCAGTGCACCGAGGTCCGCGTCGAGGTCGCGGCCGATGCGGGGCAGGGCGACGTTGACGACGGTGGAGTCCAGCAGCACCATGCTCGAGCCGAGCACGGTGGTCAGCAGGATCCACCTCCCCCGCGGGGAGCCGAGCCGGACGGCGGGGGCCTCCTGGGCGACGACGGCCATGAGGGGAATCATCCCGCGCCGCCCGGATCGCGGCCAGCGCCGCAGCGCACGCCGGAGGGAGTCGGCCGGACCCCGGCCCCGCAGCCGCAGCCGCTGCCACGTGCGACGGCTGCCCCACCGGACCCCCCACCGCAACCACACCCACGAGGGACGGCTGCCGCACCGGGCCGGCGGAGCACGGCGCCCGGGGCCCCTCGGCGCCGCGCCACCGCACCCCGGACATGCGAAGGGCCCGGCGCCGTCACCGGCACCGGGCCCGACCGTCACCGGTCGCGGGTTACTTGATCTTCGAACCCGCGGACCGGAGGTGGCCGCAGGCCTGGACGACGCGCTGCGCCATCGACGCCTCGGCCAGCTTGCCCCAGGTGCGCGGGTCGTAGGCCTTCTTGTTGCCGACCTCGCCGTCGACCTTCAGGACGCCGTCGTAGTTGCGGAACATGTGGTCGGCGATCGGACGCGTGAACGCGTACTGCGTGTCCGTGTCGATGTTCATCTTCACGACGCCGTTCTCCAGGGCGGTGCGGATCTCCTCCTCCGTGGAGCCGGAGCCGCCGTGGAAGACGAAGTCGAACGGCTTGCTGCCGGGCGGCAGGCCGTACTTCTTCGCCACGCCCTCGTTGAGCTCCTTCAGCAGCTCGGGACGGAGCACGACGTTGCCCGGCTTGTACACGCCGTGGACGTTGCCGAAGGACGCGGCCAGCAGGTAGCGGCCCTTCTCGCCCAGGCCGAGGGCCTCGGCGGTGCGGATCGCGTCGTCGACCGTCGTGTACAGGGAGTCGTTGATCTCGTGGGAGACGCCGTCCTCCTCGCCGCCGGTCGGGGTGATCTCGACCTCGAGGATGATCTTGGCGGCGCGGGCGCGCTCCAGCAGCTCCTGGGCGATTTTCAGGTTGTCGGCGAGGGTCTCCGCGGAGCCGTCCCACATGTGGGACTGGAACAGCGGGTCGAGGCCGGCCTGGACGCGCTTCTCGGAGAGCGCGAGCAGCGGACGGACGTACCCGTCGAGCTTGTCCTTCGGGCAGTGGTCGGTGTGCAGCGCGATGTTGACCGGGTACTTCTCGGCGACGATGTGCGCGAACTCGGCCAGCGCGACGGCACCGGTGACCATGTCCTTGCTGTACTGGCCGCCCAGGAACTCGGCGCCGCCGGTGGAGATCTGGACGATGCCGTCGCTCTCCGCCTCCGCGAACCCGCGCAGGGCCGCGTGCAGGGTCTGGGAGGACGTCACGTTGATGGCCGGGTAGGCGAACTTGCCTGCCTTCGCCCGGTCGAGCATCTCGTTGTAGACCTCGGGGGTTGCGATGGGCATCTGTCCGCTCCTCGTATGTGCGGGTTGCTTTTCTGCGTACTGAAGGCCCTGACCTAGGGGGTGACGTCCTCGTCGGCCCCATCTTCGCAGACGACGCCGCTTCCTTCGGACACCCTGTCCAGCCTGTGGATGACCGGTGGCGGCCGGGCCCGCCGGCCAGGCCCTCAGGACCTAGTCGAGCCCCAGCTCGTCCTTCGCGTACGCGTAGAGGTACGGCACACCCGCACCCTCCTGGATCTTCTCCGCCGCGCCGGTCGCCCGGTCGACGATCGTGGCGACGGCGACGACCTCGGCGCCCGCCTCGCGCACCGCCTCCACCGCGGTGAGCGGGGAACCACCGGTGGTGGAGGTGTCCTCGACGACCAGCACCCGGCGGCCGCGGATCTCGGGGCCCTCGACGCGGCGCTGCAGGCCGTGCGCCTTGGCCGCCTTGCGCACCACGAACGCGTCCAGCCGGCGCCCGCGGGCGGCGGCGGCGTGCAGCATCGCCGCGGCGACCGGGTCGGCGCCCATGGTCAGGCCGCCGACCGCGTCGTAGTCGAGGTCGGCGGTCAGGTCCAGGAGCACCTGCCCGACCAGCGGCGCGGCCTCGCCGTCGAGGGTGATGCGGCGCAGGTCGACGTAGTAGTCGGCCTCCAGACCCGAGGAGAGGGTCACCCTGCCGTGCACCACGGCCTTGTCCTTGATCTGCTGCAGCAGCGCGCCGCGCGGGTCCGACGGGGTTACGGCGTTGACGTCACTCATGCCTGTCAGCTTACGGGCGCCGCCAGGACCAGGTCGTCGTGGCCTCCAGCGGCTCCAGCGGCGTGACCAGGCGCGGGAGGGTGTTCAGGCCGTTGGGCGGACCGGTCTGCGGCTCCACGCAGACGGCGGCCTCCTGCTCGTCGTAGACGACGACCCACTCCTCGGGGCTGGTCACCCTCAGCTCCAGCTGCCCGGGCCAGGTCAGCGTGACGTCGACGCCGCCGGGCATGCCGAAGCAGTCGTCCCAGGGGCCCGGCTTGGGGTCGAGCCGGTGCCCGGTGGGCAGGTGGTCGCCGCCGCGCTCCTCCTGCCAGGCCGGGTCGAAGTCGATCCGCACGTCCTGACCGCCGAGGTTGCGCCGGAACCACGGGTGCCAGCCGATCTGGGCGGGGAAGGAGGACGCGTACGTCTCCACCGCCATGGCCAGCGTCAACGCGTCCTCGCTCAGGGTGGCCACCTGGGTGACGCGGGCCGGATAGGGCCAGGGGTCGACGAGGTCGTACGTCATGACCGCCTCGGTCCCCGTGGTGCGGGCCGTGCGCCAGGCGCCGTCGCGGGCGGTGCCGTGGATGGCGTGCGGCGGGGAGTTGAGCGGCATCTGCTGGACCGTGGCGCCGTCGAGGAAGCGGCCGTCCCGGATGCGGCCGCACCAGGGGACCATCGGGAAGCAGCCGAAGCGCTCCCCCTGGCGCAGCAGCTCGACGCCGCCGACGCGGAGCCCGCCGACCCGCCCTCCGTTGCCCGGCTGCAGGGTCACTTCCGCGTCGCCCGCGGTCAGCGTGATCTCTTCGATGCTCACGCAACGAGGCTACTGGGCCGATCAAGAGCGCGTTCGGCGTCCGGTGGGGGTGGCGCGAAGACGCCCCGCTCAGCGGTGCCGCCGGAGCACGCGGCCCAGCACGATCGCCGACACCACGACGACCGCCGCGGCCGGGGCCGCCCAGCGCAGGACGGGGCTGGTGGAGACGGTCAGCGGTGCGGGAACGGGGGCGTAGCGGCCGCGCGGCGGCGCGTGGTCGACCTCCTCCGCGCTGCGCCCGATCATCGTCCGCCGCGCGTGCGCGGCCTCGGCGGGCGGCTCGGCGGCGTCGTCGAAGTCCTCGGACACGGGCCGCTGCGGCTCACCGGCTGCCTCCCCGCCGCCGTCGCCCCGGCCGCCGTCCTCGGCGTCGTCGCCGGAGCCGGCATCGGCGTCGTCGGCGTCATCGGCGTCGGCGAGCGGGTCGAGGGAGGGCGGCGGCACCTCGACGTCGAAGACGGAGGCGCGCTCGGCGGCCGCGGCGGGCCCAGCCCCGGGCTCCTCGTCGGCGTCCCCCGCCCCGGCACCCTCCGGCTCCTCGGCCGAACGGCCGGCTCCCGGCCGCGACCGGTCGGCCTCGGCGTCGGCCGGCTCACCGCCTCCAGGACGTGCTTCCACCGGCCCGCCGGTCCCCCGGGTGCCATCGCGCTCGGCCGGCTCGGCTGCACCAGCCCCGGCACCCTCCGACCCTTCGGGCGACCGGACAGCCGCCCGCTCGTCCGGCCCGGCCTCGACACCCTCCCGCTCCGCGGACGACGGACCTGCCTGCTCCCCCTCGGGCGACTCGGCTGTCCCGGCTTCGGCACCTCCCGAGCCCCCGGCAGGCCGAGCGGCATCGTCGTCGGCCTGCCCGGCGCGTTCGGCGCGGCCCCCGTCCGGCATCGGTGCCGGGGCGTCGTCCGCCTCCGGCGCGGCGTCGAACTCCCCGGTCCTCGACGGGGAGAAGTCCTCGGTGCCCTGGGACTCGGCGGCCCCGCGCGCCCCGGCGGGGGCAGCGGTACCGGCCGCCTCCTCCGCGTCCCCGTCCTCGGCGGCCGTCGCGGGCGGCGGCTCCGCCGAGGCGGTGTCTCCGAGCCCCTCCGCCAGGTTCTGTGCGAAACGGTTCAGCAGGCGCACCACGGCGGTGCGCACCGTGTCGGCGGGCAGCGCGGTGACCCGGCCGTCCGCCGTGGCGGTGCCGTCGAAGGCGACGGTGGCGCCGCCGTCGGTCTCGTGGACCCGGAGCGTGAGGGCGAGACCGGCCGTGCCGGTGCCGCGGGACTCGGCGGCGTCGGCCTCGACGGTGCAGGCTCCGTCGTCGCGCCGGGAGAGCCGGAGCGTGCCGCGGTAGGTGATGGTGTGCCCGCCGACGCGCAGTTTCAGGCGTCCGGCGACCGATCCGCCCCCGCTCCCGGCCTCCGCGCCGTCCTCACCGGCGGTCGCGTCCTGCTGGAGCCCGGGGACCGCCCGGGCCACCCGTGCGGGATCGGCGAGTGCCTCCCTCAGCGGCGGGGCCGGAACCGGAACGAACACCTCGTGCTCCATGTCAGCCGAGGGTACCCAGTGGCGGCGTGTCGTACCCCCGCTCGCGCACAACTCGCCCCATGCCGCACCGGCGTCACCACGGCCCCGCGCGGCGGGCCCCCGGCGCCTCCCGTCACCCCGCACCGCAGTGCACAGGAACGTTGCGTCAGCCGGTGTAGCGGGGGTGGACCAGCGTCGACGGCGGCAGCCCCGCCAGGCGGGTGCGGGCGGCCGCGCGGGCGGCCGCGGCGAGCGCGGCCGGGCTCAGCGTGCGCGGACGCGGGGCCTCCGGGTCCAGGCGCAGCACCGGGACCGTCCGGGCGGCCAGGACGAACCCCCAGTCGCGGGGCGGGCGGAGGGCAGCGTCCGCCGTGCGGCCCGGCCCGGTGCCGGCGTCGTCGCGGTGACCGACGCGGTACACCGCCGTCCGCAGACCGGCCGCCCGCAGGGTCGACTCCACCGTCCAGAACACGCGCGGGCGGGAGGAGACGGGCCCCGCGTGCACCACCAGCCGCCCGCCGGGTGCCAGCGTCCGCCGGGCCAGGCCGTAGAACTCCTGGGCGTACAGCTTCGTGCTCGCCGTGAGGCCCGGGTCGGGCAGGTCCCCGATCACCACCTCGTACGTCGCCGGCGGCACCTCCCGCAGCCGGCCGAAGGGGTCCGCCGTGGTCACCCGCACGCGCGGGTCCCGGTAGGCGTGCCCGCCCAGCCGGGACAGCGCCGGGTCGGTCCGTGCCAGCCGCACCACGTCCGCGTCCGGGGTGACGACGTCCACCCGGCGCACCCCCGGGTGGCGCAGCACCTCGCGCACCGCGAGACCGTCGCCGCCGCCGAGCACGAGCACGCGCGCGTGCGGTCCGGCCATCGCGGGGTGGACGAGCGCCTCGTGGTAGTGGCGCTCGTCCCGGCCGGCGCGCAGCCGCCCGTCCACGTACAGGTTCAGCGGACGGCCCCGGGTGCCGCCGGTGAGGACCACTTCCTGGACGCCGCTCTGCACCGCCACGCGGACGTCCGTGCCGTACACCGCGTGCCGCGCGGCCCTTTCGAAGTCGCCGGCCAGGGCGGCGGCCGAGACCAGCACGCCGAGCACGAGGACGTTCGCGACCAGCAGCAGCCCGCGGGCGCGCGGGGTCAGGTCCCGCCCGAACAGCCCGAGGACCAGAGCGCCGCCGGCGACGACGTTGACCGCGCCGGTCAGGAGCGCACCGGTCAACTGGCCCAGCAGCGGCAGGAGAAGGAAGGGGAAGGCCAGGCCGCCGACGAGCGCGCCGACGTAGTCCGCCGCGAACAGGTCGGCCACCGCGCCGCCCGCGTCCTGGCGCCGGATGCGCTGGATCAGCTCCATCAGCAGGGGCACCTCGGCGCCGATCAGCAGCCCCATCATGAGGGAGAAGGCGACCAGCAGGAAGCGCGGGCCGTCCGCCCACAGCCCGCCCCAGTCGCCGGTCCAGGCGAACACCGCGTACAGCACCATGGCGCTGCAGCCGCCGATCAGGGCGAGCACCGCCTCGACGGCGCCGAAGCCGGCGGCGGCGAACCGGCGCAGTCGCTTGGCCGCGAGGGAGCCGATGCCCATGGCGAACACCATGACGGACAGCACGACGGACGCCTGGGTGACCGAGTCGCCCATCAAGTACGCGGCCAGCGCCACGAGTTCGAGCTCGTACACCAGTCCGCAGGCCGCGCAGACGAACACGCCCGTGAGGACGAGGAACCGGCCCGTTCCCGGTCGGACGGGCAGGGGTGCCGGGCTGCTGCGGGCCGGCGCCGGACCCGGCGGCACCGGGCCGGGCCGGGCCGTCCGTCGTGCGGCCGTACGGGGCGGGGCCGGGGCGTGCGGTTCGATCACGACTGCGACGTTACGTCACCGGTGTGCCACGCTTCGTCACCCACACGCGTGCAACCGGAACGGGTGAACAGGCGCGAGCCCCGGCGCGCGCCGCGGCAGGGCGGGCGCCGAACGGCTCACCTACCCGGCCGTCGCGCGCGAACGGGCCCCCACCTTCGTCCGCGTCGCCACCAGCTGCCCGTCCTGCGGATAGGCGTGCCAGGTGCGCCAGTGCACCTGGCCCCCGTGGCGCTGCGCCAGCATCGCGGTGAACGCGTGCGGGCTGCCGGGGAAGACGCCGGCGAGCCCATGGGGGTGGTCGGAGACGAGGGCCAGCAACTCCTGGGCGCGGCCGGCGAACGATCCCGGCGAGAGGACCTCGACGCGCGCGGCGAACTCGTACTCCCAGTCGTCGGTCCGCTTGGCGACCCCGAGCGGCAGCGGGGTCCTGGAGCCCGGCATGCACGCCACCGTCTCCGAGCAGGTGCCCCTGCCGTCCTCCAGGAGCACCTGGTGGGAGGCGCCCAGCAGCCTCAACTGCAGTTTCGCGTCCACCAGTTCGAGATCCAGTGTGGCCAGCGCGGGCAGCGGCTCGCGCCCCAGGGCCCAGGCCAGGTCGGCCGCGCGCGTATCGGTGTAAGAGGTGTTCAGGGTCGTGAGCATGGATGGGCTCCGCTGGCACGCAGAAAGACGGGGAGGCAGGGACCGGCGCCCCCCGGTGGACGCGGGAGGACAGCTCGGTCGGCCCAGCGCAGGAGACGTGTGTGTGCGGGACGTCCCGAGGGGGCTGCGTCGGCGTTTTAGAGGGAATCATGAACAGTGGGGCCGCCACAGCCTTTTTACCCAACTTGGTAGGCTTTCCATCCTTCAGAGGGCTCGTCAGTTCAACTGTTCAACCCTTGAGCGGGATACGGCACGGGACCCGGCGTGCGGGAAGCCACTCGGGGCGCCCCCGGGAGGCCAGTCCCGGGAACGCCCCGCGCCGTGCGGCCGCCCCGTGCGGAGCTCGGCTGCCCCGTGTCAGCCGCCTCCGCCGCATCCGCCGCCGCCTCCGCACGACGAGCCGCCGCCGCAGGAGGAAGAGGATCCGCCACCGCACGAGGAGTGGCCCCCGCCCCCGCAGGAGTGGTGGCCGCCGGAGTGGCCCCCGCCCGCGTGGTGGCCACCGGAACGGTCGTCGTCGGACGAGCCGCCCACGTCCCCGGCCGCGACCCACCACGCGGCGCTGGTGTCACTGCCGCTGCTGTCGCCGCCGCGGGAACGCGCGCCGCGGCCGGCGCTGCCGCGGTACGGCCGCGCCACCCGTCCGGCCCGGCTGTTCCTGCGGGCGTTCCCCCGTACGGCGGACACCAGCACCGCCGCGAAGACGACCCCTGCCACTGCCAGGATGATGCCGAAAGCCATGGCGCCACCCTCCTTCCGATACTCCGGAGTCCCTCCGGAATTCCCCCGAAGCAGCCCCCCGTGGGCGCCTCGCTCCTTGCGTGACCGGGGGATGCCCGGCCACCACGACAGCCAAAGCACACTTGAGCAACTCCAGAGCTTCGGCGCAGGATGGCCGGCATGACCTCCAGTGCACGCCCCCCGCTCAACCGCCGGCTCGCCGAGTTCGGGACGACGATCTTCGCCGAGATGTCCGCCCTGGCCGTGCGCACGGGCGCGATCAACCTGGGACAGGGCTTCCCCGACACGGACGGCCCCGAGGAGATCCGGGAGGCGGCCGTGCGGGCGCTGCGCGACGGACGCGGCAACCAGTACCCGCCGGGCCCGGGCGTCCCCGAGCTGCGTGCCGCGGTCGCCGCGCACCAGAGCCGGCGGTACGGGCTGGAGTACGACCCGGACACGGAGGTGCTCGTCACGGCGGGCGCCACCGAGGCCATCGCCGCCTCCCTGCTGGCGCTGGTGGAGCCCGGCGACGAGGTCGTGGCCCTGGAGCCGTACTACGACTCCTACGCGGCCTGCGTCGCGATGGCGGGCGGCAGGCGGGTGCCCGTGACGCTGCGCCCGCACCAGCAGGGCCCGGACGGGCCGGCGTTCCGCCTCGACCTCGACGAGCTGCGGGCCGCCGTGACCGGCCGGACGCGGCTCCTGCTGATCAACACCCCGCACAACCCGACCGGCACCGTGCTCACGCGCGAGGAGCTGGCGGCGATCGCGGAGCTCGCCGTCGAACGCGACCTGCTGGTGGTCACCGACGAGGTCTACGAGCACCTCGTCTTCGACGGCGCCGAGCACCTGCCGCTCGCCGGCTTCCCCGGGATGCGCGAGCGGACGGTGACGATCGGGAGCGCCGGCAAGACGTTCTCGTTCACCGGCTGGAAGGTCGGCTGGATCACGGCGCCGCCCGCGCTGGTGACGGCGGTGCGCTCGGCGAAGCAGTTCCTGACGTACGTGGCGTCGGGCCCGTTCCAGTACGCGGTCGCCGAGGCCCTCGCCCTTCCCGAGTCGTACTTCACCGCGTTCCGCGACGACATGCGCGCCAAGCGGGAGGTGCTGTCGGAGGGGCTGTCGGCGGCGGGACTGACGGTGTTCCGGCCCCGGGGCACCTACTTCGTCACCGCCGACATCCGCCCGCTCGGCGAGAGCGACGGCATCGCCTTCTGCCGGGCGCTGCCGGAGCGGGCGGGGGTCGTCGCCGTCCCGAACGCCGTCTTCTACGACCACCGGGAGCAGGGCGCGCCCTTCGTCCGCTTCGCCTTCTGCAAGCAGATCACGGTGCTGCAGGAGGCGGCCGCGCGCCTGAAGGCGCTGGCGGGCTGACTCCGGCCGCCCGGTACGCGGCCCGGCCCACCGCCGCCGCCCGCCCGACGCGCCCGCGCACGGGTGGCGGCGAACCGCTCACCGACGGCTCGGGCACGCCGGCGGCGCGGTGGCGAGAACCCGGCTGCGGGCCGCACGCCGTCGGGGCGGGGGCCCGGGCCGGGCTCTCGCCGATCCGTGGCGCGTGCCGGTGGTCACGCACGCGCCGCTGCGGGGTCCGGCGGCGGGACTACTCGCCGTCGTCTCCGGTGTCCTCGGTGTCGTTGATCTCCTCTTCGAGGCCGAGCTGCTCGACGAGCCACTTGTCGAACTCGATCGCGGCCCGGACCCAGCTGACCGTCGAGGAGACGAAGTGCTCCAGGCTGACGCCCATGCCGATCAGCATCTGGGCCTCGCCGATGAGGCGGACGGTGCCGTCGTCGTGGGTGTGGGTGTAGACCTTGGGCCACAGGGTGCGCCGGTTCCAGTCGTCGACGGACTCCAGCAGCTGCGGCTTCTCGTCGATCTTGTGGGGCCGGTCGTAGAACGTCCGCACCGAGAAGACCTGCTGGTCGCCCTCGCCGCGGAACATGAAGTACGTACGGAACTGCTCCCACGGCGCCGCGAGGTCACCCTCGTCGTCGACGACGTACTTGAGCTCCATCTGGTCCAGGAGCTGCTTCACGAGGTCCTGATCCGGGACGACGGGGCCCGCCGGTCCCTGGGGCTGCGGCTCGGGCTGGCCCCCGAAGTTCGGAATCGAGGACGGGTCGATGCTCACCGTGTTTTTCCCTTCGTACGGATCTCGCCATCCTCCCCCATGCGGGGAGGGTGGTGGCAAGCCCCGGCGCCCCCTGTCAGCCCAGGGCTGACACGATCCGGTCACCGGGGCGGGCCGCCTGCCGAGTACCCGGTCCGGCCCCGCTCCGACACCTCGCACGGCGAACGCCTCGGCTCCTCTCACGGTGAGGGGGGCCGAGGCGTTCCACGGGGACGGGGATCGTGCTCTACAGCATCTTGCCGGTGGCCGGGCCGACGAGGAGGCCCTCGCCGTGGCGGTCCACGCGGACCGTGTCGCCGTCCGTGACCTCGCCCGAGAGGATCTCCTTGGCGAGCCGGTCACCGATCGCGGTCTGCACCAGGCGGCGCAGCGGACGGGCGCCGTACGCCGGGTCCAGGCCCTCCTCGGCGAGCCAGGCCAGCGCCTCGGGGGTGACCTCCAGGCTCAGGCGGCGCTCCGCCAGCCGCCGGGCCAGCCGGTCGATCTGGAGCTGTGCGATCCGCTCCAGCTCCGGCTTGGTCAGCGCGGAGAAGACGACCAGGTCGTCCAGGCGGTTGAGGAACTCGGGCTTGAAGGAGGAGCGGACCACCTCCAGCACCTGCTCCTTCTTCTCCTCCTCGCTGGTCAGCGGGTCGACCAGGAACTGGCTGCCCAGGTTGGAGGTCAGGATCAGGATGGTGTTGCGGAAGTCCACCGTCCGTCCCTGGCCGTCCGTCAGGCGGCCGTCGTCGAGCACCTGCAGGAGGATGTCGAAGACCTCCGGGTGGGCCTTCTCCACCTCGTCGAGCAGGACGACGCTGTACGGGCGGCGGCGCACCGCCTCCGTCAGCTGGCCGCCCTCCTCGTAGCCGACGTACCCGGGCGGGGCGCCGACCAGCCGGGCCACGCTGTGCTTCTCGCTGTACTCCGACATGTCGATGCGGACCATCGCCCGCTCGTCGTCGAAGAGGAAGTCCGCGAGCGCCTTGGCCAGCTCCGTCTTGCCCACGCCCGTCGGGCCGAGGAACAGGAACGAGCCGGTCGGGCGGTCCGGGTCGGAGATGCCGGCCCGGCTGCGGCGGACGGCGTCGGAGACGGCGCGCACGGCCTCGGACTGCCCGATGAGCCGCTTGCCGATCTCGTCCTCCATGCGCAGCAGCTTCTGCGTCTCGCCCTCCAGCAGGCGGCCGGCCGGGATGCCGGTCCAGGAGGCGACGACGTCCGCGATGTCGTCGGGACCGACCTCCTCCTTGACCATGGTGTCCCTGGCGGCCTCCTCCTCGGCCTGCGAGGCGGCCTCCAGTTCCTTCTCCAGTGTCGGGATCTCCCCGTAGAGCAGTTTGGAGGCGGTGTCGAAGTCGCCGTCGCGCTGGGCGCGCTCGGCCTGGCCGCGCAGGTCGTCGAGCCTCTCCTTCAGCTCGCCGACGCGGTTGAGGGACTGCTTCTCCTTCTCCCAGCGGGCGGTCAGGCCGCGCAGCTCCTCCTCCTTGTCGGCGAGGTCGCGGCGCAGCTTCTCCAGCCGCTCCTTGGAGGCCTTGTCGGTCTCCTTGCTGAGGGCCAGCTCCTCCATCCGCAGCCGGTCGACGGCGCGCTGCAGCTCGTCGATCTCCACCGGGGAGGAGTCGATCTCCATGCGCAGCCGGGAGGCCGACTCGTCGACGAGGTCGATGGCCTTGTCGGGCAGGAAGCGGGAGGTGATGTACCGGTCGGACAGGGTCGCGGCGGCCACCAGCGCGGAGTCGTTGATCTGCACCTTGTGGTGGGCCTCGTAGCGTCCCTTGAGCCCGCGCAGGATCGCGACGGTGTCCTCCACGCTCGGCTCGCCGACGAACACCTGCTGGAAGCGGCGCTCCAGCGCGGGGTCCTTCTCGATGCGCTCGCGGTACTCGTCGAGCGTGGTCGCGCCGATCATGCGCAGCTCGCCGCGGGCCAGCATCGGCTTGAGCATGTTGCCGGCGTCCATGGCGGAGTCGCCGCCCGCGCCGGCGCCGACGACGGTGTGCAGCTCGTCGATGAACGTGATGATCTGCCCGTCGCTCTCCTTGATCTCGGAGAGCACGGCCTTCAGCCGCTCCTCGAACTCGCCGCGGTACTTGGCACCCGCCACCATCGCGCCCAGGTCGAGGGCCACCAGCCGCTTGTCCTTGAGGGACTCGGGCACGTCGCCCTTGAGGATCCGCTGGGCCAGCCCCTCGACGACGGCGGTCTTGCCGACGCCGGGCTCGCCGATGAGGACCGGGTTGTTCTTGGTGCGGCGGGACAGCACCTGCACGACGCGGCGGATCTCCTGGTCCCGGCCGATGACCGGGTCGAGCTTGCCCTCGCGGGCCGCGGCCGTGAAGTCGGTGCCGAACTTCTCCAGGGCCTTGTACTGGCCCTCCGGGTCAGGTGTGGTCACCCGGCGTCCTCCCCTCGCCTTCGCAAAGGCGTCCTGCAGCTTGCCGGCACTGGCTCCGTGCCGGGTGAGCACCTCGCCGGCCGCGCCGCCCTTGGCGGCGACGCCGATGAGCAGGTGCTCGGTGGACAGGTAGTCGTCCCCGAGCTCCTTGGCCCGGGTCTGCGCGTCCGCGATCACCGCGAGCAGGTCGCGGTTGGGCTGCGGCGGCGCGACGGTGGACCCGGTCACGCGGGGCAGCGCGGCCAGCAGGCGCTCGGTCCCGGCGCGGACGGAGGCCTGGTCGGCGTCCACGGCCGCCAGCAGGTCGATGATGTTCTCGTTCTCCTGCCCCTCGAGCAGCGCGAGGAGCAGGTGCGCGGGGGTGAGGTCCGGGTGCCCCTCGGTCACGGCCCGGTTGCTGGCCGCGTTGATCGCGTCCCGGCTCCTGTTGGTCAGCTCGGCGTCCACAGTCCCCTTCTCCTTCTATGGCGTCGGCCCTCTGCCTGCGTCTCGGTCCCTGACTCAGTCAACGTGCACAAAGTTGAGTCTATTCCACTCAAGGGCGGCGCGGGACATCCGGGCGCACTAAGTTCCGGGCCATGGTCTCCACGTATGCCCGCGACCCGGGCGACCCCGACGCGCCGTACCTCAGCTTCTGGCGGGAACGGCACCTGTGCACGCTGACGACCGTCCGTGCGGACGGCACCCCGCACGTGGTGCCCGTCGGAGTGACGTACGACCCCGGGGCGCGGCTGGCCCGGGTGATCACCAGCGGAACGAGCGCGAAGGCGCGGCACGTGCGCGCGGCCGGGCCCGAGGGGGCACCGGTCGCGGTGTGCCAGGTGGAGGGGCGCCGGTGGGCGACCCTCGAAGGACGCGCGTTCGTCCGGAGCGAGCCGGAGCGGGTCACGGAGGCGGAGCGGCGGTACGCCGAGCGCTACCGGGCGCCGCGGCCCAATCCGTCCCGGGTGGTGATCGAGATCGAACTGACGGGGGCGCTGGGGAGCGCCTGACGCCGTCACGGTGCGGGGCGGGGCACCAGCCGTTTCCAGCCGGCGTGCCCGCGGCGGGAGTCCGGACATGTCCCCCCGAAACTGCAGCGGCGTCACCGTGTTCAGGTCACGGTGACGCCGCTGCGGGGGGAAGCGCCTGAGCGATCTGTTACGACGGGGGAATCGCGTCAGGCACTGCGGGGGGTGGCCGAGATGGTTCTGGAGGTGGCGGTCTCCGGGGCCACCTGCCGGTGGTCTCGCTGGTCGAGGTTCACGAAGATCATTCCGTACCGGACGGCACATCGCACGGGCTGCGGCGCCCCCCGAGGCCGCCGCAGGCACCGGTACGCCCGTACGTCTCCGTCCTCGTCCCGCGTGACGACGACCGGTTCACCGAAGACGGTCACCATCAGCGAGTCACCGCTGTGGGGGATGGCGGTGACCAGGTCGATGAAGTGCCAGCCGGAACGGTAGGCGGTCGCCATTTCCCGTCGGAAGGAGCGGTCGTCGGGTGGAGTGCTCACGTCAGCTCCAGACGCTGTCGTCTGTTCCGAGCGGAGTGTCGCCGCCGGCGTCGCCCGTCGTGACGGGCGCCAAGGACCAGACGCTGTCGTCCGTGCCCGTGGCGCCGTCCCCGTCGGCGTCCACCCGGGCCGGCGCCACGGACCAGACACTGTCCGCTCGTGCGTCGCTCTTCGCGCCGGAGAGGCCACTCAGCGATCCGAAGGCCACAACGGCAGAGAAGATGGCGACAAGCACCGAGCGAAGCATTCTCTTACGCATAGTCGGCTTCGTCCTCACTTGAAGGTCCCCTCTTCCCCCGTCGAGTAAGACGATGGCTCATTCAGGCACGTCATGGCCACACAATCGGTGCATCATGTTCCTGCACGTTCAGGACCCTGGGGGGTGGAGATTTGACAACGAATCGGACTAAAGCCACACATCCCCATGCCGTGACCGAGCTGTGCGAGGAAGGCAGCCGACTCTACGCGAATGCCCTGCGCATGGGGCGTGTCGCGCGCGCGGACGCGGAATCCGCCCCCTGCCTCACGGAGTTCGCCCTGCTCCACCCCGATCCCGACGACGCGAACTGGCTGCGCCCGGTCCCCCCGGGGGTCGCCCTGGCCCAGCGGCTCAACCCCCTCGAACGGGAGATCAGCGACCGCCGGCGGCGGTCCATCGAACTGGCGGATGCTTTCGAGCCGTTCATGGCCCTCAGCGCGCAGGCCGCCGCCCCCACCCACGCGATCACGGTCCTGGAGGGACTGGACCGCATCAACGCGGCCCTGGACCTGGCGACCGCCCAGTGCCGGACGGAGATGCTCACGGTCCAGCCGAGCGGCCGCCGGCCCGAACGCAGGACCCTGGAGGGACTGGAGCGCGACAAGCCGCTGCTCGAACGCGGCGTCAAACTCCGCACTCTGTACCAGCACACGGCCCGGCACAGCCCCGAACGGCTCGCCTACGTCGACCAGATCGCCGACGGCAAGGTCGAGATACGCACGATCGACGAGCTGGTCGAACGGCTCGTCGTCTGCGACGACACCGTCGCCTTCATTCCCATCCGCGAGGACCGGCAGGTCGCGCTGGAACTGCGCCACCCCGGCCTGGTGCGCTACCTCATCCAGGTCTTCGAGTTCATGTGGAACCGGGCCGTGCCCCTCAGCGCCGGCGCGCCCTACGAGACCGCCCCCGACGGCATCACCGAGATCCAGCACTCGATCGCCAAGCTCCTCGTCGAAGGCCACGTCGACGAGGCCATCGCCCGCCGCCTGGGCATGAACGTGCGCACCTGCCGCGCCCACATCGCCAAGCTCGCCACCGCCCTCGGCAGCGGCAGCCGGGCCCAGCTCGGCTTCCTCATCGCCCAGTCGGGAATCCTCGACCAGAAGCCGTGAGGACCGCCGTCACGGACGGCCGGCCCCGCCGGGCCGACGGCCGGCCGGATCAGCGGCCGGTCGGGAACGGCCGGCCCGGCCCGGGGACCGCGGGCAGGGCCGCGGTGCGCGGCGGCCCGTCCAGCCCGGCCTGGGCGATGCGCACGCCCAGCTGCGTCCGGCTCGCGGCGCCCAGCGTCTCCGACAGCCGCGCGATGTGCGCACGGCAGGTGCGGACGCTGATGCCGAGCCGTTCGGCGATCACGGCGTCCTGGTGGCCCTCGGCCAGCAGCGCGGCGATGGACTGCTCGCGGTGGGAGATGCCCTCGATCCCGGTGTCCGGCAGCGGCGCGGTCAGCGGGATCGCCAGCCGCCACAGCCGCTCGAACACCGTGAACAGGTACTCCACGAGGGCCGGGTGGCGCAGCTCCAGCGCCATCGTGCGGTCGGTGTTGGCGGGGATGAAGGCGACCGTGCGGTCGAAGAGGATCAGCCGGTCGATGACCTCGTCCAGCGTGCGCGCCTCGACGGCGTCGCCCATCAGCTCCAGATAGGTGAGCAGTCCCTGGCCGTGCCGCGCCACGTGGGTGTACAGGTCGCGCATGCGCACGCCGCGGCCGCGCAGCGCCAGGGCCCGGTGCAGGCCCTCCGACAGCTCGTGCTCGCGCCGGATGCCGCCGGGCTGGACCGTCAGCACCTCCGTGCGGCACGCCTCCGTCGCCTCGTCCATGGCCGCCTGGATGCGGGGCAGGCCGTCCAGGACGCGGATGGCCGTGCCCTCCGCCGCGGCCGAGGGCACCCTGACCTCGCGGCCGAGGCCGGCGTACCGCTCGAACGCCGCCACCACCGAGCCGACCCGCCGGTGGCTCTCGCTGACCTCGTCGTACATCCCGCGCAGCAGGCGGGTGATGACCTCCTGCGGCGCCGTGGGCACCAGCCAGTCCATGTCGTCGGGGTCGGGGTGCAGCAGGGCCAGTTCCAGCAGGCACGGCACCGGCTCGGCGTCGCGGCGGGACACCCGGCCGCGCCGTACGGCCCGGGAATACACGCGATCCCCGGCCTCGCACAGTCGGTCGGCACCGTGAGGATGCTCCTCCGTCCCGTGCCCGGCCATGGCCCATCACACCCCCGGTTCCGCCTCTTCCGCAGCGCAACTATGCGCGGACCGGACCAGCTCCGCAACACGGGTACCCCCATGACGGCGGCCGGAAAGCACGGGTATGGCCCACTGCGTCCGACCCTCCGGCACAGGCGTTGCAGCAACGTGACGGGCGCGGGCCGAGCCGCGCGGGGGCACGGCCCCGTACGGGCACGGGAGGCCGTCGCACGTGCGAACACGGGCAGGGCCGGGAGCGATCGGCGACCGGAACCTCACCCGGCGGGACCGGCGCGCGAGAACGGCGCGGACGGCCCCGGAGGAGGCGGCACGGACGGCCCCGGAAAAAGAGCGGCGGACGGCCCCTCGGGAAGGGCCGTCCGCACGCCGCTTTGTCCGCCTCCGGGGGCGAATTCCGGCCTGTTACAGGCCGATGGCGTCGCACGCCGACTTGTACTTGCCGGCGCAGATGTCGGACTTCTTGTAGATGCCGTCGGCGATGACGGTGTCCTCGATGTTGCTCCTGGTCAGCGCGACGACGGAGACGAGCTGCGCCGGGATGTTGCTGTTGGTGGGGCTGCTGACCCTGTCGCGGGTGAGCGAGTCGAACTGGATGTCCTTGCCCTGCACCTTGGCGACGGCCATCTCGGCGGCCGTCTCGGCCTCCGTCGGGTAGGACTTGTACACGCTCATGAACTGCTCGCCGCTGACGATCCGCTGCACCGCGTCGAGTTCGGCGTCCTGACCGGTGACCGGCGGCATCTTGGTGACGCCCGCGGCCTTGAGGGCCTTGATGACACCGCCCGCCATGCCGTCGTTGGCGGAGTAGACACCGGCGATGCCGCCCTTGCCGATGTTATTGATCGCCTCGGCCATGTTCGCCTCGGCGTTCTCCGGCTTCCAGCCCTTGGTGTCGAACTCCTCGGCGATCGTCACCTTGCCGTTCAGCTGGGCGAGCGCGCCCTCCTTGAACTGCGCGGCGTTCGGGTCGGTGGGCGAGCCGTTCATCATGACGATCTTCTTGGAGGTGTCGACGCCCGGGCCCATCGCCTCCAGCAGCGTCCGGCCCTGCACCTCGCCGACCAGCTCGTTGTCGAAGGAGACGTAGGCGTCGATCGGGCCCTCGGCCAGCCGGTCGTAGGCGATGACCGCGATGCCGGCGTCCTTGGCCTTCTTCACCTGGCCGGCGACGGCGTGCGAGTCGACCGCGTCGAGCAGGATGACGTCGACCTTGTCGTCGATCATCTTCTGCATCTGGTCGTTCTGGCGGTCGGCGTCCGCCTCGGCGTTGGCGTACTGCACCCGGCCCTTGTCCCGGGTGAGCGAGGCGACCTTCCGCTTGATGATCGGGTAGTCGAACTTCTCGTACCGCGTGTTCGCGGTCTCCGGCAGCAGCAGACCCACCGTCACCTCGGCGCCCTTGGTCGGTCCGGCGTCGCTCTCGCTCTCCGACCCGCCGAACGCACCGCAGGCGGACAGCGAGAGGGTCAGCGTGGAGCCGACCACGGCTATGGCGATACGACGCATCGAGGAGCTCACTTCTGGTGCCTTCCGGACGTGGGTGCAGCAGTGCGACCCAGGTGACTGAAAAGCCAACGCGGCACCGGGCACCGGCGTCAAGAGATGCCACTTAACGACATGACAACAGCACGCTCCGCTATCTCGTGAAGGGTCTGCGGAACTCTCTGCAACCGCCCTTTACCGGCCCTTCACCGTGCGGTCGGTTCACGAGCCGGCAGAGATCACCACAACCGCCGCGATTCCCCACGAGTCGCCACGTGGCCTTCCTCGCCCGCCAGTTCCGCTCCCGGCCGGACAACCGAACGAACCCGGCCATCCCGATCGCGGGCACCGCACCACCGCGCCCGGACACGCGTCACGCCCCGCGCCGGGCACGCGGAAGGGCCGGGAGGTCGACGCCTCCCGGCCCTGGTGTTCCACTCGTGTGCGGGTCAGTCCGACTGCTGCTGGCGCTTCTTGGGCCGCCACACCACCAGCGCGCTGGTCTGCTGGACCTCCTGGTACGGGACCAGGTCGCGCCGGTAGGAGGCGTGGACGGCCGCCTCGCGCTGGCGCATCGTGGCCGCCGCGCCGTCCAGGGCCGACTGCAGCTCCGCGACGCGGGACTGCAGCGCGGCGACCTGGTTCTCCAGTTCGATGATCCGCTTGATGCCGGCCAGGTTGATGCCCTCGTCCTGTGACAACTGCTGCACCTGGCGCAGGAGTTCGATGTCGCGGGCCGAGTAGCGGCGGCCCCGCCCGGCCGTGCGGTCCGGGGAGACCAGGCCCAGCCGGTCGTACTGACGGAGGGTCTGCGGATGCAGTCCGGACAGCTGGGCGGCCACCGAGATGACGTACACCGGTGTGTCTTCCGTCAGTTCGTACGGGTTGCGGCGGCGGCCGTCCATCTCCCTCATGCTCCCTTCGCGGCCTCGAACAGCTCCGCCCGCGGGTCCTCGCCCGCGGTCGCCTCGCGATACGCCTCCAGCGCGTCACGAGCCTTCCCCGACAGGTCCTTCGGAACACTCACCTCCACGGTGACCAACAGGTCCCCGCGGGTGCCGTCCTTGCGGACCGCGCCCTTGCCACGGGCGCGCATCGTACGGCCGTTCGGCGTGCCCGGAGGCAGCTTCAGCGTCACCGGCGGCCCGCCGAGCGTCGGCACCCGGACCTCGCCGCCGAGGGCGGCCTCCGGGTACGTCACCGGCACGGTGACGGTGAGGTTGTCGCCCTTGCGGCCGAAGACCGGGTGGGAGCCGACGTGCACGACGACGTAGAGGTCGCCCGCCGGTCCGCCCCGCTCGCCCGGCGCGCCCTTGCCGCGCAGCCGGATCCGCTGGCCGTCAAAGACGCCCGCGGGGATGCGCACCTGCATGGTCCGGGACGACTTGGCGCGCCCCGAGCCCTTGCAGACGTCGCACGGGTGCTCCGCGATCAGGCCACGGCCCTTGCAGTCCGGGCACGGGTCGGTGAGCGAGAACCCGCCGCCCGAGCCGCGCGCCACCTGCCCGGTGCCAACGCAGGTCGGGCACACGCGCGGCGTGCCGTTCTTGTCGCCGGTGCCCGAACAGGCCTTGCACGGCGCCTGCGAGGACATGCGCAGCGGCACCGTCGCGCCCTCGATGGCCTCCGTGAAGCTCAGCGTGACCTCGGACTCGATGTCCTGGCCGCGCCGGGGCTGGGTCCGCGGGCCACCCGTGCCGCCCCGGTTGAACAGGCCCCCGAAGACGTCACCTATGCCACCGCCGAAGCCGCCGGCTCCCCCGCCCTGGGCGCCGCCTCCGAAGAGGTCGCCCAGGTCGAAGTTGAAGGAGCCGCCGCCCGCGCCCGGACCCGGGCGGAACCCGCCGTTGCCGAACAGGGCGCGGGCCTCGTCGTACTCCTTGCGCTTCTTGGGGTCGCCGAGGACGTCGTTCGCCTCGGAGATCTCCTTGAAGCGCTCCTCGGCCCTGGCGTTGCCCTTGTTGGCGTCCGGGTGGAACTCGCGGGCGAGCTTCCGGTACGCCTTCTTGATCTCGGCCTCGGTGGCGTCCTTGGGGACGCCGAGGACCTTGTAGTAGTCCTTCTCGATGAAGTCCTTGGTGCTCATCCCCGACGCCCCTCCTTTCCTGCGTTCGTTTCGACGTCAGCCCTCGTCCGGGCCACCGTTCTCCTTGTCCTCGGCCTGCTCGGCGGGCTTGGCCGCGGCGGAGTCCTCCGCCGGCCGGACCGTCTGCGCGCCCGGCTGCGGCTCGGCCACGGCCACCCGCGCGGGGCGGATGGTGCGCTCGCCGATCCGGTACCCGGGCTGCAGAATCGCCACGCACGTCGTCTCGGTGACGTCCGGCGCGTAGCTGTGCATCAGCGCCTCGTGGATCGTCGGGTCGAAGGGCTCGCCCTCCTTGCCGAACTGCTGCAGCCCCATCTTCGCCGCCACGGTCTCCAGCGACTCGCCGACGGACTTGAAACCGCCCACCAGTTCGCCGTGCTCCCGTGCGCGCCCGATGTCGTCTAGCACGGGCAGGAGCTCGGTGAGGAGGTTCGCGATCGCGATCTCCTTCACCGCGACCCGGTCGCGCTCGACCCGGCGCCGGTAGTTCTGGAACTCCGCCTGCAGCCGCTGCAGGTCCGCCGTGCGCTCGGCCAGCGCCGTGCGGGCCTGGTCCAGCTGCGCCGTCAGGCCGGCGGTCTGTGCCGCGTCCCCGGCCGGGGCCGCCCCCTCCTCCTTGGCGGAGGAGGCGGCCTGCGGCTCGGCGTCGTCAGAGGTGGCGCCGGAGGGGACGTCGGGCTGCTGCGCCGGCTGCTGCTGGCCCTGCTGAGCCTGCTGCTGCTCGTCGAAGCCCGGGGTCTCCTCCGTCACGCGGCACCGTCCTTGCGCTCGTCGTCGACGATCTCGGCGTCCACCACGTCGTCGTCGGCCTTGGCCTCACCGGCACCGGCGGACGCGCCGCCGGCGGCCTGGGCGCCCTGGGCGTCGGCGTACATGGCCTGGCCCAGCTTCTGGGAGACGGCCGCGACCTTCTCCGTGGCGCTGCGGATCTCGGCGGAGTCCTCGCCCTTGAGCTTCTCCTTCAGCTCGGCGACGGCTTCCTCGACCTCGGTCTTGATCTCGCCCGGGACCTTGTCCTCGTTGTCCTTGAGGAACTTCTCGGTCTGGTAGACGAGCTGCTCGCCCTGGTTGCGGGTCTCGGCGGCCTCGCGGCGCTTGTGGTCCTCCTCCGCGTACTGCTCGGCCTCCTGGCGCATGCGGTCGACCTCGTCCTTCGGCAGCGAGGAGCCGCCGGTGACGGTCATCTTCTGCTCCTTGCCCGTGCCCAGGTCCTTCGCGGTCACGTGCATGATGCCGTTGGCGTCGATGTCGAAGGACACCTCGATCTGCGGGACGCCGCGGGGCGCCGGCGGCAGACCGGTCAGCTCGAACATCCCGAGCTTCTTGTTGTACGCCGCGATCTCGCGCTCGCCCTGGTAGACCTGGATCTGCACGGACGGCTGGTTGTCCTCGGCCGTGGTGAAGATCTCGGACCGCTTGGTCGGGATCGTGGTGTTGCGCTCGATCAGCTTGGTCATGATGCCGCCCTTGGTCTCGATGCCGAGGGACAGCGGGGTGACGTCGAGGAGCAGGACGTCCTTGACCTCGCCCTTGAGGACACCGGCCTGGAGCGAGGCGCCGATGGCGACGACCTCGTCCGGGTTCACACCCTTGTTGGCCTCCTTGCCGCCGGTCAGCTCCTTGACGAGCTCGGCGACGGCGGGCATACGGGTGGAGCCACCGACGAGCACGACGTGGTCGATGCCGCTGATGGAGATGCCGGCGTCCTTGATGACGTTGTGGAACGGCGTCTTGCAGCGCTCCAGCAGATCCGCGGTCAGCTGCTGGAACTGCGCGCGGGTGAGCTTCTCGTCCAGGTGCAGCGGACCCTCGGCCGAGGCGGTGATGTAGGGCAGGTTGATCGAGGTCTCGGTGGACGAGGACAGCTCGATCTTGGCCTTCTCCGCCGCCTCGCGCAGGCGCTGGAGGGCCATCTTGTCCTTGCTCAGGTCCACGCCGTGACCGGACTGGAACTGCTTGACCAGGTAGTCGACGACACGCTGGTCCCAGTCGTCACCACCGAGGTGGTTGTCGCCGTTGGTGGCCTTCACCTCGACGACGCCGTCGCCGATCTCCAGCAGCGAGACGTCGAAGGTGCCGCCACCGAGGTCGAAGACCAGGATGGTCTGGTCGTCCTTGTCGAGGCCGTAGGCCAGGGCGGCCGCGGTGGGCTCGTTGACGATGCGCAGCACGTTCAGACCGGCGATCTCGCCGGCCTCCTTCGTGGCCTGGCGCTCGGCGTCGTTGAAGTACGCCGGGACGGTGATGACCGCGTCGGTCACCTTCTCGCCCAGGTAGGCCTCGGCGTCCCGCTTCAGCTTCTGCAGCACGAACGCGCTGATCTGCTGCGGGTTGAAGTCCTTGCCGTCGAGGTTGATCTTCCAGTCGGTGCCCATGTGGCGCTTGACCGACCGGATGGTCCTGTCGACGTTGGTGACGGCCTGGCGCTTGGCGACCTCGCCGACCAGCACCTCGCCGTTCTTGGCGAAGGCGACGACGGACGGCGTGGTCCTGGCACCCTCGGCGTTGGTGATGACGGTGGGCTCGCCGCCCTCCAGAACGCTGACGACGGAGTTAGTCGTGCCCAGGTCGATGCCGACCGCACGTGCCATGGTGATTTCCTCCAGCTGACTTGAGTGGAACGGACTCAAGTGTGCCTGAGGGCCCGCGCTGGGTCAACAGACCTGAGCCGACTCGGCTCAAGACTTATCCGTTCCTTACACGCAACGGCGTGTCGACCTGCGGTGATCTCGTCTGCTGCGGCGGCCGCGGCCTCCCGTCCGAGGGGGGCCGGGTGCCGTGCGGGTCGCCGTCGCGCCGCTCCACGGCGTCCGCCGCACGCCGGCCGGTCCCGTACGGATCGGCGGGGCGCCGCCCGGTCGCGTGACCGTCGGCCCCAGGACCGTCGGCCGCACGGCGGGCGATCGCGTACGGATCACCCGGGCGGCGGAGCGCGCCCGGTCCGTCGGCCGCGCGGCGGCCGGTCGCGTACGCATCACCCGGACGGCGGATCCCCGTGCCCGGCCCGTCGGCCGGCCGCCGCACCGTCCCCGTGCCGTCGCCCTGCCGCCGGCCGTACACGGGGACCCGCAGCAGCCCCAGCACGGCCACCAGACTCACCCCGGCCACCCACAGCGCACTCGTGCGCGACACCCAGCCGACGTGCACGAGTACCCCGACGAGCACCGCGGCGAAGGTGCCGACGCCGGTCAGGACGGTGGCGCCCGGCGGGGTCAGCCCGAGCCGGCGCAGCCGGTGCGCGAGATGGTCGGGGCCGCGGCGCACCACCGGGCGCCCGGCCAGCCGCCGGGACAGCACCACGAGCAGGGCGTCGGCCGCGGCGACGGCGGTGAGCGGGAAGAGCACGGAGGCGGTGGACAGCAGGCCGTACCCGGTGCGGGCGAGCACGGCCGCCGAGGCGACCACGAACCCGGTGAAGAGCGTGCCGCAGGCCCCGAACGTCGTCCGGGCCGGATGCCAGTTGTGCATCAGGAAGCCGGTGAGGGCGGCGGCCAGCACGCTCAGCAGCACCGCCACGTCGTCCATCACCTCGGCCGCGGCGCAGGCGCCCGCGCCGAAGGCGGTGAGCACGCCCACCGTGCCGGCGAGGCCGTCGGTGTGGTCGAGCCCCCGGAAGGCGGCGGCCACGCAGGCGATCCAGAGCACGGCGAGGATCCCGGCGGGCACCCCCGTCTCGCCGTACGGCACCACGAACGCCGCCGCGACGGCCGTGCCGAGGAGCAGGAACGACGTCTTGAGCCGCCACACGTCCGCGACCAGCCCGAGGACGGCGACCCCGGCGCCGGCGGCGAGCAGTCGGGCGACCCCGTGCCCGAGCGGCGCGACGCCCGTCCAGTCGCCCGCCGCGGCGACGGCGCAGGTGCTCGCCACCACGGCCACTCCGCCGAGCAGCGGTACGGGCCGGGCGCGGCGCCGGTCGAGGAGGCCCAGCCGCAGCGCGGGCACCCGCAGCAGCGCCGCGAGCGAGGCGGCGAGGAGGAGGGAGACGATGGCGGTGGCGATCCCGTAGAGCACGAATTTACGCTAAGGCGAATGTCACGATTTGCGATGAATGACACGTCGCGACGGGCGTGGCGTCGTCCCCGGGCGGTCCCCGCCGGGTCCACGCGGGGCGCACCCCCGGCAGGTCAGGCACCCCTCAGCGACGCAGATCACCGACCGGGCGGCTACATTGCGGCGGAGGATGGGGGTAGTCTCGAACGGACTGCATAAGTTACCGCTTAGTAATCTCCGCTCGATCTCCATCAGACCTCATCAGACTCGTCTCGAGAACCCTCGCAGGCCCGAGGAGCCCCCATGCAACTCGCCGCGATCATCGTGTCGCTGGTCCTGACCGTGGTCGGCGTTGCTCTGCTCGCACGCGCCATCGGCCAGTTCGTCCGGTACTTCCGGCTGGGCCAGCCCGTGCCCGCCGGCAGCCGGACCGACAACCCCTACCAGCGCAGCGTGACCCTGGTGCGGGAGTTCCTCGGCCACACGCGCATGAACCGGTGGGGAATCGTGGGCGTCGCCCACTGGTTCGTGGCCATCGGCTTCCTGACGCTGCCGCCGACGATCATCAACGCCTACGGCCAGCTCTTCCAGGCCGACTGGACGCTGCCGGTCCTCGGCGGCTTCCTGCCGTACGAGCTCTACATCGAGTTCATCGGCACCATGACCACGCTCGGCATCGTCACCCTGATGGTGATCCGCCTGCTGAGCCTGCCGTCCCGGCCCGGCCGCAAGTCCCGCTTCGCGGGCTCCAAGATGGGCCAGGCGTACTTCGTCGAGTACGTCATCTTCACCATCGGTCTGGCGATCATGGTGCTGCGCGGTCTCGAGGGCGCGCTGCACCACGTCGACCACTACGAGGCCGCGTACTTCGCCTCGTACCCGCTGGTCCTGGCCTTCAAGGGGCTCAGCCTCGGCGCGCTGCAGAACCTCACCTACCTGTTCGCCATGATCAAGCTGGGCACCACCATGATCTGGATGATCACGGTGAGCCTGAACACCAACATGGGTGTGGCCTGGCACCGCTTCCTGGCCTTCCCGAACATCTGGTTCAAGCGCAACGCCACCGGTTCGACCGCCCTCGGCGCCCTGCCCGCGATGACCAGCGGCGGCAAGCCCATCGACTTCACCGACCCGGGCGACGACGACGTCTTCGGCGTCTCCCAGGTCGAGCAGTTCTCCTGGAAGGGCCTGCTCGACTTCTCCACCTGCACCGAGTGCGGCCGCTGCCAGTCGCAGTGCCCCGCCTGGAACACCGGCAAGCCGCTCTCCCCGAAGCTGCTGATCATGTCGCTGCGCGACCACGCGCACGCCAAGGCCCCCTACCTGCTGGCCGGCGGCGGCAAGACGATGGAGGGCGAGGAGAAGGCGTCCGAGGAGCAGCTGAAGGACGTCCCGGCGTCCGCGCTGGCCGAGGCCGAGCGCCCGCTCGTCGGCACCGCCGAGGAGAACGGCGTCATCGACCCGGACGTCCTGTGGTCCTGCACCACCTGCGGCGCCTGCGTCGAGCAGTGCCCGGTGGACATCGAGCACGTCGACCACATCGTCGACATGCGCCGCTACCAGGTGATGATCGAGTCCAGCTTCCCCTCGGAGGCGGGCACGATGCTCAAGAACCTGGAGAAGAAGGGCAACCCCTGGGGCCTGGCGAAGAAGCAGCGCCTGGAGTGGACCAAGGAGGTCGACTTCGAGGTCCCGGTCGTCGGCAGGGACATCGAGGACCTCACCGAGGTCGAGTACCTGTACTGGGTCGGCTGCGCCGGCGCCCTCGAGGACCGCGCCAAGAAGACCACGAAGGCCTTCGCCGAGCTGCTCCACATCGCCGGCGTGAAGTTCGCGATCATGGGCGGCGACGAGAAGTGCACCGGTGACTCCGCCCGCCGCCTCGGCAACGAGCCCCTCTTCCAGGAGCTCGGCATGGAGAACGTCGCCGCGCTGAACATGGCCTTCGGCGAGGACGACGACGACCCGGCCACGAAGAAGCCGCAGTCCGCGAAGAAGATCGTCGCGACCTGCCCGCACTGCCTCAACACGATCGGCAACGAGTACCCGCAGCTCGGCGGCGACTACGAGGTCATCCACCACACGCAACTGCTGCAGCACCTGGTGGACGAGGGCAAGCTGGTCCCGGTGACCCCGGTCGAGGGCATCATCACCTACCACGACCCGTGCTACCTGGGCCGCCACAACAAGATCTACACGCCCCCGCGCGAGATCATCGGCAAGGTCCCCGGCCTGCGCAACGAGGAGATGCACCGCCACAAGGAGCGGGGCTTCTGCTGCGGCGCCGGCGGCGCGCGGATGTGGATGGAGGAGCGGATCGGCAAGCGCATCAACAACGAGCGCGTCGACGAGGCCCTCTCCCTGAACCCGGACATCGTCTCCACCGCCTGCCCGTTCTGCCTGGTCATGCTGACCGACTCGGTCAACGGCAAGAAGAACGAGGGCAAGGCCAAGGAGTCCGTCCAGGTCGTGGACGTCGCCCAGCTGCTGCTCGACTCCGTCAGGACGCCGGCCGACCCGGCGGGCGAGGCGGAGGCCGAGAGCGCGCCCGAGCCGGAGCCGGTGAAGTAACCGGCCCGCCGGGCCCCGTCCGACCGAACCGGCGCCCCCTGCCCGCCCGGGCAGGGGGCGCCGGCCGTTCCCACGGCGCTCCGGAGGGCGGGCCGGCCGCGGGCCCCGCCGGCTACGCGCTCTTCCGGCCCTTGGGAGCCGCCTGCTGCACCACCTCGAACGACCACAGGGTCGACCCGGTGGCCGCGGGGCGGGGCCGCTCGCCGCCCTGCCCGCCGCCCTCGCCGCCCTGGGCGCCCTGGGCGCCGTCACCGCCGCCGCCCTGGTGTGCGGCCTTCATGGGCCCCTCCATCCAGGCCTGGAACGACTCCTCGTCCCGCCAGCGGGTGTAGACGAGGTAGGTGTCCGTCCCCTCGACCGGGCGGAGGAGCTCGAACCACTCGAAGCCGTCGGAGTTCTCCACGGTGTGCGCCCGGGAGGCGAACCGCTGCTCCAGGACCTCCCGCTGCTCGGCGGGCACGGTCAGTACGTTGATCTTCACTACGCTCATGCCCCCATCCTGCCCCCCGCACGACGGCGGGGCCTCGCGACGGCGCCCCGAAACCGCCCGTCCCCCGTTCGGCGGGCACCGCCCCGCGCCCGCCGCACCGCCCGCACCCACCCCGGACCCGCCCCTGACGTCCCTTAGGGGATGTCACAGCTCGGCCGCAAACCCCGGCCGGGACACCGGGCCCGGGCACGTCACTCTGCGGGACCAGGTACGTTCGATTACGTGGCTGGATTCAGGATCGGACGCGGCGGCCGGGACGACCGCGCCCCGCAAGCGCGACCGCAACAACCCCCGTACGGGCAGCAGGCCCCCCAGGGCCCGTCGTACGGCTATCCCCCGGCGCCGCAGCCGTACCCGCAGCAGCAACCGCAGTACGGGGGCGGCGGGTCCGCGGGCGGCCAGTGGCCTCCGGTGAACGGCGGCGGCCACGGCGGCCACGGCCAGCCGGAGTACTTCGGCGACGGCGCGCACGCGCACGGCGGCCCCGACCCGTACGCCGCCAACAACCCGGGGCACACCCAGGCCTTCGCGGTCGGCGAGGACCCCTACAACCAGGGCGGCACCTACCGCGCGGGCTCGGCCCCGGACGCCCCGGTCGGCCCCCGCCTGCACTGGAAGGACCTGCTGCGCGGGATCGTGCTGTCCCCCCGGCAGACCTTCCTGCGGATGCGCGACTACACGATGTGGGGCCCCGCCCTGATCGTGACGTTCCTCTACGGCCTGATCGCCGTGTTCGGGTTCGACGGCGCCCGCGAGGACGCCATCAACGCGACCCTCTCCAACGCGGTCCCGATCGTGCTCATCACCGCCGTGGCGATGGTGCTCAGCGCGTTCGTCCTCGGCGTGGTCACCCACACCCTGGCCCGCCAGCTCGGCGGCGACGGCGCCTGGCAGCCCACGGTCGGCCTCTCCATGCTGATCATGTCCATCACGGACGCGCCGCGCCTGCTCGTCGCCATGTTCCTGGGCGGCGACGCCGGCTTCGTCCAGCTGCTCGGCTGGGCCACCTGGGTCGCCGCCGGCGCGTTGCTGACCCTGATGGTCAGCCGCTCCCACGACCTGCCGTGGCCGAAGGCACTGGGCGCGAGCGCGATCCAGCTGGTGGCGTTGCTGTCGATCGTGAAGCTGGGCACGTTCTAGACGCCACGACGCGCCGCGCGATCGGCGCCGGCCCACACGAGGGCCCCCGGCTGGGACCACCGTCCACCGGGGGCCTTGTCGCACCCAGGGCGAGGGCTAGGGCGGAACGGCCGAAGACGTCATCGCGCGGCTCGCAACGTCCCTGGCGGCTACAGCTTCACCGCCTCCACCCCGGCCGGCGGCGGGCCTCCGCCCGCTGCGCGACCCGGATACGGCGGGCCTCGACGACGATGACGACGGCGGAGACAGCTGAGCGCCGTGAGGAGGTCCCCGGCCAAGGGTGGGCGGTGCCGGTGCGGACAGGCAGGCGGGCGTTAGGGCGCTGAGCGGCCGTTTCGTCGTGCGGTCCAGCGTTGCCGCAGCCAGTCACCGGCTTCCCCCACCGCCACCAGGAGAGCGGCGGACGCGGCGCATCCGGTGAGCGGCGAGGGATGTCCGAGAGCCGTGCCCGCCAGCCAGAGGCTGCCGGTCAGGGCTGCCCACCAGGCGATGACCGAGAGCGGAGTACGCAGGCGGAGTTTCCGTGTCATGGGGTGCCGTTCCCGGGCGTTGCGAGGCGGGCCAGGCCGAGTACAAGACTTCCGGCGACCGCGACGATTCCCGCCGCGACGGTGAGGGCCAGGCTCAGTTCCGGGGCAGCCCCGGCCAGGCGGGGGATCGCGTTCAGGGGTGCCACGGCGTATAGGGCGAGGACGGCCCAGCCGTGGACGCGCACGGGCGTGAGCCTGGCGCGCAGGCGGGCCGGTACGCGGCCGGCGGCCATGGCCGCTCCGGCGGGCAGCAGGGTGAGGGAGAAGACGGCCAGGCCGATCCACTGCCAGATCATCGTCGTGGGTTCCTGTCGGTGCCGGGGCGGGGGTGAGCGTTACAGGCGGCCGGCTGCGGCCATGACGAGCCCCCCGGCGACGGCGATGTCCGTGGCCATGGGGACCGCCCAGCCCGCGCGGCTGCCGCCACCCGCCCACGTGGTGGCCAGGTAGAGGACTGCGGGTGCCGCCATCCCGCACACCGCGGCGATCACGGGCAGCGCGGCGGTGGCCGGGGTGCGCAGTTCGCCCACGACCAGCTCGCGCTTCAGCTCGATCCCCGCGATGAGGAAGAACACAGCCAGCAGCCCATCGGCCGTCCAGTGCCCCACCGACAGGTCCAGGCCCAGGGCCCGTATCCCGAAGTGGAAGTCGCGCACGGACACGTACGCCCCGCTCCACGGGCTGTTGGCCCAGATCACCGCGAGGACGGCCGCACCGAGGAGGACCAGGCCGCCGACGGTCTCGGTACGCAGGGCCCGGGTGATCGCCTGCCGTTCGGGCAGCGGCAGCAGAGCGAGGAAGGGTGAGCGGGTGCCGGCCATGGCAGTGGCCTCCGGTATGTCGACGACGAGAGGACACACTGCCCCCAGGACGCCGACCAGACTTCCCGGCACACCGCGCGCCACTTTTGACGCGTTCTTTACACCGTATCCACCAGGCGGGCCGCTGTCTGCCCACCACCCCTGCGCCTGATCACATCGGTGTCAGGTTGTGACCAGTCCTGGCGGGAGGCGCACCACCAGGCGGCAACGACGGCGAGCACCCGTGCCGGGGCACCGTACGGCTCGGGCCGCTCGGGGCGCATCGTGTAGAGGGCGGCACCCGCGACCGTGAGGATCGCGCCCGTCACCAGCAGAGGCGAGGCCGGACAGCGGCCGGGCCGACGAGTCACCGCGGGACTTCGGGCAGCGTCACTGGGATGAGCGGACGGTCCATACGGGAGCTCCTGGCTGGAAGGCCTTCGCGGCGTACCCGGCGCGCAGACTGCCAACTGCGGCCTACCAGTGCGATGGCACGCGGGCACAGGGGGTCCGCTTCCGGCGTGCGTACGTCGGGTGGCAGCCCTACGTTGGGAAAAGCCGAGGTCGCAAAGCCACCGAAATGACTGCCGGCACTTCCACGGCCGAGTCGCCCTGGATCAGCAGAGGAGATAGTCATGGCAAGCAGCAACCGCGCCGTCGTCTTCCATGCCCCGAAAGACATGCGCGTCGAGTCCCGCGATTTCCCGAAACTTCAGATGCCGAACGGGAAAAGCGCCCCGCATGGCGCCATCCTCAGGCTCGTCGCCACCAACATCTGCGGTAGCGACCTGCACATCTACCGCGGGTCCTTCCCGGTGCCCGAGGGAATGGTGATGGGGCACGAGAACACCGGAGAGGTCATCGAGGTCGGCCCCGACGTCGAGTTCCTCAGTGAGGGCGACCTCGTCTCCGTCCCGTTCAACGTCGCCTGCGGCCGATGTCGCAACTGCAGGGCGCGCCGGACCGACGTCTGCGAGACCACCAACCCCAAGGTGGACTGCGGAGCATACGGCTTCAACCTGGGCGACTATGACGGTGGCCAGGCCGAGTACATGTTCGTCCCGTACGCCGACTTCCAGCTCCTGAAGTTCCCGGACAAGGACCAGGCCATGGCGAAGATCCGTGACCTGGCGGTGCTCTCGGACATCCTGCCCACCGCGTTCCACGGTCTCATGGAGGGCGGTGCCAAGGTGGGCTCGACCGTCTACATCGCCGGCGCCGGCCCGGTCGGTCGCTGCGCCGCAGCAGCGGCGCGCCTCCTCGGGGCGTCCTGCATCATCGTCGGCGACCACAACAAGGACCGCCTGGAACTGGTGAAGCAGAACGGCTGCGAGACGATCGACCTGACCCAGGACGCAGCGCTCACCGACCAGATCGAGGCCATCCTGGGCGAACCCAGGGTCGACTGCGCAGTCGACTACGTCGGCACCGAGGCACACGGCATCGGCAGCCAGGCCGAGGACATGGACCCGGCCTACGCCATCAACCAGGTGATCGACGCCACCCGCGCGGGCGGAGCCACCGGAGTCATCGGCGTCTACGGCCCCGACCCGCTCGCGAAGTCGGAGGCCGAGCAACAGGGAACGTACCCGATCGACTTCGGCAAGGCCTGGATCAAGTCGCCGCGGATCACCGCCGGGCAGGCACCGGTCATGCAGTACAACCGCGAACTGATGATGGCGATCCTGTGGGACCGCATGCCCTACTTGAGCGCCCTGCTCAACACGAAGGTGATCAGCCTCGACGAGGCCCCCGAGGCCTACGCGACCTTCGACACGGGAGTGCCCCTCAAGTACATCATCGACCCCCACGGCCTCATTCCCGCCTGAGGCCCGCCCTGCCCGGCCGGCAGTCCCCGCTCGGGGAAGGTGCGGGCCGTGCGGGGCTGCTCAGCAGCGACAACCAACGCTGACGAACGATCCCTAGCGGCCCCGGCAAGGGGCTGGACTGAGGGCAGCCTGCGGCACTCTGGGTGCCGCAGCGGAGTCACCAGGTCAGAGCGCTTCCTTGTTCTCCTTCGGCGCCTCGCCCGACTTGCTCACCGGAGGCAAAACGCTCCACGGGAAGTTGATCCAGTCGTCCGTGCGCTTCCAGACGTACTCGCACTTCACCAGCGACTGCGACTTCTCGTAGATCACGGCGCTGCGCACCTCGGCGACGGTGTCGAGGCAGAAGTCACGGACCAGCTTGAGCGTCTTGCCGGTGTCGGCGACGTCGTCGGTGATCAGGACCTTCTTGTCGGAGAAGTCGATCGCGTTCGGGACGGGGGCGAGCATGACGGGCATCTCCAGGGTGGTGCCCACGCCCGTGTAGAACTCGACGTTCACCAGGTGGATGTTCTTGCAGTCCAGCGCGTAGGCGAGACCACCGGCGACGAAGACGCCGCCGCGTGCGATGGACAGCACGATGTCGGGCTCGTACCCGTCGTCGGCGATGGTCTGCGCCAGCTCGCGGACGGCCGCGCCGAACTGCTCGTAGCTGAGGTTCTCTCGTACGTCGCTCATGCCTGCTTCTCTCACACCTGGGTCCGATGGAAATTGAGGTAGGACCGGGAGGCGGTGGGCCCTCGCTGTCCCTGGTAGCGCGACCCGTAGCGCTCGCTGCCGTAGGGCGCCTCCGCGGGCGAGCTGAGCCGGAACATGCACAGCTGGCCGATCTTCATGCCGGGCCACAGCTTGATCGGCAGGGTCGCGAGGTTCGACAGTTCGAGCGTGACGTGACCGGAGAACCCGGGGTCGATGAACCCGGCGGTGGAGTGGGTGACGAGCCCGAGCCGCCCGAGCGAGCTCTTTCCCTCGAGCCGGGAGGCGAGGTCGTCGGGGAGCGTGATGACCTCGTAGGTCGAGGCGAGCACGAACTCACCGGGGTGCAGGATGAAGGGTTCGTCGCCCTCCGGCTCGACGAGCCGCGTGAGGTCGGGCTGCTCGACGGAGGGGTCGATGTGGGGGTAGCGGTGGTTCTCGAACACCCGGAAGTAGCGGTCGAGGCGCACGTCGATGCTCGACGGCTGCACCATGGATTCGTCAAAGGGATCGATCCGCACCCGGCCGGCGTCGATCTCGGCCCGGATGTCCTTGTCTGAGAGAAGCACGCACCGAGGATACGCAAGGCGCGCGGAGCGCCCACAACCGGACGACTCCACGCGCTGCGCCACCTCTGCCGCCGCCTGCCTGCCCCGTCGGCGGGCCCGGACCACCGCCGGTCCCTGAGCCGGCCAACCGGCCACCGGCTCACTACGGACGGCCACGGCCTGCCCACCACGTACTGCGACGGCGTGCTACAGAACGGTCACTGTCAGCCTGTACGGACCCGCCGGCCGCTCAACGGCCCACCGGACCCGCTACCGGCCGGCCACTGCCGCGCGGCGGGCCGCACGACTGCCGTTCAGCGCCTCTCCATCTCCAGCACGACCGGCACCGGCACCGGCACCACACTGCGGAGCCGGGCACACCCCGGACACCTCATGAGCCGACCGGGACCGAGCCGCTCGGCCTTCTGCATCGGGAACGAAGCGGTGCTGAACACGTGCCCATCGGCACAACGGACGACGGTGCGCTCCATCAAGTCCAAGAGTCCCTTCCCCAGAGCCGCGTCGGGCCTTGCCGCCTGACGACAAAAGCCACATTACGGGATCAACGAGACGGCTCTCCAGGGGGCTCCCCGATCTCACGGCGCCCCCACTCCCCCGCGCTTACCGTATGCCCCAACTCCGGCGCCCTGCACCTCGTTCACTCCCCTGAGACGCGCTCAGGCCCCCGCTCTCAACAGCGAGGGCCTGCGATGAGGTAGAGTGGGCGAGCATCGGGACACCGACTCCGGTCGACGTCTTACGCGGGTGTAGTTTAATGGTAGAACATCAGCTTCCCAAGCTGAGAGCGCGAGTTCGATTCTCGTCACCCGCTCCAAGCAAAACCCCCAGGTCAGCGACCCGGGGGTTCTTTGTTGTCTAGACCGGTCCACGGTGCGCGCACCACAACATGCAGTCCCCGTGCCACAGCCGTGCCACGTCCTGCGGTGCGGTCGACCAGATCAGAGTGACGGACCGGGCAATCCTCCTCCCTCATGAGGCGCCACCGTCCGAGGTCGGCTGCGGATGAGCGGGTTCCGGCCCCAACAGGCCCTGTCCAGGCTTATGTTCACGGCGGTATCGGCTCTCGTACCTGTAGGAGGCCCCGCATGCGCCACGCTCTCCGTATCGCCACAACAGGGGTGGTGACCGCTGGCACCGTCCTGGTCTGCGGCACCGCCCAGGCCACGCCTCCGGGACCGGGGATCACCGCCCGCGTGATCCATCAGACCACCGTGAACGGCACCGACTACACCCTGCGGGAGATCACCGTCCCGCCCGGGCAGAGCACAGGCTGGCACTACCACGACGGTCCGCTGTACGGCATCGTCAAGCAGGGCACCCTCAGCCACTTCGATTCCACCTGCGCCTCCGACGGCGTGTACCCCACAGGCAGCGCCATTCAGGAACCGGCCGGAGCCGGCTACGTCCATATCGGCCGCAACATGGGTGACACGCCCCTCGTCCTGGACGTGCTCTACGTCCTGCCGCACGGCGCCCCGTTCTCGGAGGATGCGCCGAACCCCGGCTGCCCCTTCCAGTGATCACTGCGGCGGCGGCTGCTGGAGGCACCCGCGGCGGGTTTGCGGGATGAGACTGGCTACCGCAAGGCGCAGAACGCTCTGACCAGCCGAATCTCGCGGCCGGGCGCACCTCGAAGAAGGCGCCGGAAGACCCCGCCACCAGCAAGAAAAATGTCGGTGCTCCCCGGACGAGTCCGGGGAGCACCGAGGTGTCTCCTCCACCGAGCCCGACCACGACGCCGCCCCGCCAGCCTCGATCTTTCTTATTGGTCCGCCGCCGGAGTCGGCGGACCGTCTTGTTGCGGGTGGCGGAGGCCGGGCAGGCCGAGGATCGCCGGCTCCAGTTCGCCGGCCTGCGTGGTCAGGTCACTCGGAACTAGAGTCTCCGTTTTGGCTCTTTTCGGAGGCTTGCTTCTTGGATGTGCAGATCTTCTCGATTGCCCGTGTTCTGCGCAACCGCCCTGCGACTCAGGATGTCTCATGCGATGTGGTGCACTTCGCACCTCTCACGGGGAACACGGGGGATTCACATGAGCGATCGTCGTTCAGCCGCGCGCGAGGCACGGGTCCGGGCCGCCGAGGCCGAGTTCCAGCGCCACGTGCCGGTCCACGGCGCCAACGGGGAGGAAACGGACCACCCGTTCGTGGCCAACTACTCCAAGGCGCTGCCGCACAACAAGTTCGGCGAGGTCGACCCGACCGCCTACCACCTGCTGCGCCGTGCGCTGGCCACCGGGAGCTACGAGGACTTCGAGCGGATCCCGCTCGGGGACACCCGAAAGCTGGTCAACCCGCAGGCCGGCGCCTCCTTCGACCTCCAGGGCCCGGACGGCCAGGCACTCGCCGTCCGGCCGGCACCCCGCATCGACAGCGCGGAGAACTCCGCCGAGGCGGTGGAGCTGTACTGGATGGCGCTGTGCCGCGATGTGCTGTTCACGCGGTTCGGCGACAGTGAACTGGTCGCAGAGGCGGCCACCGAGCTCAGCGGGCTGTCGGACTTCAGGGCTCCCAAGCAGAACGGCCAGGTCACCGCGCAGACCATCTTCCGTGGCGGCACTCGGGGCGACCTGGTGGGGCCGTACCTCTCGCAGTTCCTGCTCAAGGACATCCCGTACGGCACGCTGCTGATCCCGCAGCGGCAGGACACCCTGGCCCGCCCGGTCGACCACCTGACCACCTGGGGCGACTGGCTGGAAGTGCAGAACGGCTCCGAACCCGAGGAGGACGAGCGGGACCTTGCGACGCGGCGCTACATCCAGACTCCGCGCGACCTGGCGCACTACGTGCACTTCGACGCTCTGTACGAGGCGTATCTCAACGCCGCTCTGATCCTGCTGGGCATGAACGCGCCGGCGGATCCGGGCAATCCGTACAACTTCTCGCGCAACCAGATCGGTTTCGGGACGTACGGCAGGCCGCACATCCTCTCGCTCGTCACCGAGGTGGCCACCCGGGCGCTGAAGGCGGCGTGGTTCCAGAAGTGGTACGTGCACCGGCGGTTGCGGCCGGAGGAGTTCGGCGGGCGGGTCCACCAGCAGCTGCGCGGGCAGCGCGAGTACCCGATCGACGGTGAGGTGCTGGACTCCGTCGCGGTCAAGCGGGTGTTCGAGAAGTACGGCAGCTACCTGTTGCCGCAGGCGTTCCCGGAGGGCAGCCCGACCCATCCCTCGTACGGGTCCGGGCACGCCACCGTCGCGGGGGCGTGCGTGACGATCCTGAAGGCGTGGTTCGACGAGTCGCATGTCCTGGCCGATCCGGTCGTGCCCAGCACCGACGGCACCGCCCTGGAGCCGTACACCGGCCCGGACGCCGGGCGGCTCACGGTCGGCGGTGAGCTGAACAAGGTCGCCGCCAACATCGCTACGGGCCGCAACATGGCCGGTGTGCACTGGCGCACCGACTTCACGGAGGCCGTGCGGCTGGGTGAGGAGATCGCCATCGGCGTGCTGCGCGAGACGAAGGAAGTCACCCTCGAGAACGCGGTGTTCACCCTGAGCCGGTTCGACGGCAGCACCCTCGCCGTCTGACGTTCCGCCCCTCTCGCCCGGGTCGGCTACCGCCCGGGAACAGCGCTGGGCCTGGGCTCGCACAGCGGGTCCGGGCCCAGGCCGGGAGAAGTCCGGCTCTCCGGCGACTTCCGGACGCCCGGGGCCGCGTCAAGCAGTGCGGCCGGGCGCCGGCCGATCGCCGGTCTTCGTGCCGCGTGACCGGCGGGTCATCCGGCGGCGGGCGAGCGCTGCCGCCCTGACCGGCAGCCCCGCGTGCGGTATCGCGGAAGGTGACGCATTGACGGGCAGTCGGAGCAGACCCTGGCCGGGGGCTCGACGAGCTCGTGAGGCCGGAGAAAGTCCGGAGACCAGATCTGCGGACCGGGGCTGACGGGACCTGTCGCCTCTCGTCACCAGCCCGTCATCAGCAGGTGATTGAGGAGCAGGGCGAGGACGGCCTGGGCGGTGAGCCAGGCACGGGGGCTGGTCAGGAACGCGCATGCCGCCAGGAGCCACAGGGCGAACGGCAGCCAGATGCGTTCGGTCTCCGCCTTGCTCATCCCGGACAGGTCGGCGATGAGCACAGCAGCGAACGCGGCGGCGACGAGCAGGGCTAGGCGGAGGTCGGGCGTGGTGCCGTGCGTGCCTGCCCGGGGCAGGACAGGCCGGCGGAGGGCAGAGCGGATACCTGCGAAGGCGCCCTGACGGCCGGGTGTCCGGTCGGGCAAGGGGGCGTCGACGGGTGGACGTGCCGTGAGCTGTGCCGGGATCACAAGGAGCGTGGCGCCGGTTCGCCGCAGGCCCGCCACCGTTGCCAGGCCCACGATCAGGACGGTGCAGGCGAGGTTGGCCCACACCCAGTAGCCGTAGGGCCGGATGCCGCCGACCCCCTGGTAGTAGCGCTCGACGAGCAGTCGGTACGCCTCCCACCAGTCGAAGCCGGCGAGGGTGAAGACGAGCGGGACGACGGTGACTCCGGCGAGGACGTAGGGCAGGGGTGGGGTTCGTCGTGGGCCCAGCAGCAGGACGGTGCCGGCGATCACGGCGAAGAGGGTGAGTCCATAGGAGAGGTAGCAGGTGAGGCCGAAGAGGAGCCCCGAGGCGAGGCCGGTGAGCCGCGGCCGGTGTCCGGTCACCGCGAGGGCGAGGAACGCGACGGCCCAGGCGGCGACCGCGGCGAAGTAGCCGTCCGCGGACGTCCCCATCCACACCGCCGCCGGCGTCAGGACCAGGAACGGCGCCGCCCGGCGCGCGAGTGCCTCGTCCGCGAGCGCCCGCACGGCGACCAGCACCGCCACGCACGCCGATGCGCCGATGGTGATGCACCAGGTCCCGGCCCATGCCCCGCCGCCGAGCCCGACCCGGTCGAGCAGAACGAAGGTGAGGGGCGCCGCCGGGGGGTGGCCCGCCACATGCGCGGGCCAGTGGTCGGGGGATTGCAGCAGGATGTGCTGGGTGAAGTCCCGCAGCGTTGCGGGGATGTCCTG
Organism: Streptomyces sp. NPDC046831; assembly: GCF_040645305.1. Classification (NCBI taxonomy): domain Bacteria; kingdom Bacillati; phylum Actinomycetota; class Actinomycetes; order Kitasatosporales; family Streptomycetaceae; genus Streptomyces; species Streptomyces sp. NPDC046831. Next base: position 125,523 of record NZ_JBEYXZ010000015.1, read on the forward strand.
GAAGCGGTCGATGACCTGCAGGTACTCGTGCCTGGTCGTCAGCCGCACCGCGATCCCGCGCTGCCAGCCGTCGATCAGCGCCAGGGACCACGTCCACGCCGTGGCCGCACCCCAGGAGGCGCCCAGCAGTGTGCGCCACGGCAGCCGGGCGGCCACGCGCGGGCCGTACGCCACGACGGCGGCCGCGACGACCAGCGCGGCCGGGGTACCGGGGCCGACGTGAGGTCCCCAGTCGGCGAGCAGGGGAGGCCAGTCCACGCGCAGGGTGCCGTGCTCCCGCTGGATCGCGGTGCCGACCAGCACGGCCGCCACGACGAGCAGCGCGGCGGCCACGGTCGCGTACAGGTCTCGGAGACGATCGCGGGTCACAGGGGAACGCTAGGCCGCACGGACCGCGCCGACGCCGCTGCCCGTGCGGACGTCAGCGTTTCGTCATGTGTCGAAGGCCCCTGCCCTTTGCCGTACCGGCCTACGGTCGGGCCATGTCACCGTCGCCCGCCTCGCCCACGTCCCCCGGTTTCTGGCGCAGTCCGCTGCGCGGTCCCTGGTTCACCTCGGTCCTCGGTGTCGTGCTGCTCGGCGGGATCACCGTGCTGTTCGTGACGGGGCTGGTGTCCTACGCCGCGTACAACCCCGACCTGTCGCCGGTCAACGACAAGACCCCGGACAAGGGGCTGCTCGGCTTCTACCTCTTTGCCTGGCCGACCGACCCGCACTGGCTGTACCGGCTCAACCAGGGCGTCCACGTCACGTTGGGCATCACGCTGATCCCTGTCCTGCTGGCCAAGCTGTGGTCGGTGGTGCCGAAGCTGTTCGCGCTCCCGCCGGCCCGGTCCCTCGCCCACGCCATGGAGCGGATCTCCCTGCTCCTGCTGGTCGGCGGCGTGCTCTTCGAGTTCGTCACCGGTGTGCTCAACATCCAGCTGGACTACATCTTCCCCGGCTCCTTCTACTCGCTGCACTTCTACGGGGCGTGGGTGTTCTTCGCCGCGTTCGTGGTGCACGTGGTGCTGCGGGCACCGGCTGCCGTACGCAATCTGCGTCGCATGCGGGAGGGGAAGGGCCCTCAGGAGGAGGCCGGCGTGGAGCCGGAGTTCCCGCTGCTCTCCCCGCGGCCCGCGGAGCCCACCGTGTCGCGGCGCGGGGCGCTGTGGTTCGTCGGGGGTGGTTCGCTGCTGCTGTTCGGGACGACCGTGGGGCAGAACTTCGACGGTCCGCTGCGGCGGACGGCCCTGCTCGCGCCGCACGGGGGTGCCGGGCCGGGCAGCGGCCCGGGCGGCTTCCAGATCAACAAGACGGCCGCGTCCCGGGGGATCAGCGCCGCCGAGACGAGCGAGGAGGCGTGGCGGCTGGTCGTCACAGGGCGCTCGGTGACCGTTCGGTTGAGCAGGGCCGAGCTGCTGGCGCTTCCCCTGCACAGTGCGGCGCTGCCCATCGCCTGCGTGGAGGGCTGGTCGACCTCCGACCAGTGGTGGCGGGGCGTACGGCTGCGGGATCTCGCCGCCTTGGTGGGACACGACGCGGACGCGGCGCCCGACGTCCTGGTCGAGTCCCTCCAGCGCCGAGGGGCGTTCCGCTCAGCGGCCCTGCGCGCCAACCAGGTACGCGACCCGCGCTCCCTGCTCGCCCTGGACGTCAACGGTGAGCCGCTGACCTCCGACCACGGCTACCCGGCCCGGATCATCGTGCCCGCCGCTCCCGGCGTGCTGAACACCAAGTGGGTGGCCCGGATGACGTTCGGCGACCTCCGAGAGGACGTGCCGTGAGAGGACTTTTGAGGAGACCTGTGATGCGCATCCGTGTGAAGGTGGGCAGCCGGCTGCAACTTCCGCTCCTGGCCTGCTCGTTGGCGCTGGCCGGTTATGCGGGCGTGCGGCTGCTGGCGGACGACTGGTTCCAGGTGGCGCTGTGGTTCGTGGGGGCGGCCCTCCTCCACGACCTGGTGCTGCTGCCGCTGTACGCGATGGCGGACCGCGCGCTCGTGGCGTCGCTCGGCGCGGCCGGCCACCGGGAACGGGCCCTGTACGTCCGGGTACCGGCTGCCCTGTCCGGGCTGCTCCTGCTCGTGTGGTTCCCGCTCATCAGCGGCCGGGTGGCGGACCACTACCCCTCGGCGACCGGCCTGTCCGGGGACGGGTTCCTCGCCCGCTGGCTGCTGATCACGGCCGTGCTCTTCGGCGGCTCGGCGCTGCTGCTGGTGCTGCGGCTGCGCAGGGCGACGAAGCAGCGGCCACCTGCCGACCACTGATCGACCGTGCGCCAGCCCAGCGGGCGGGCGTATCTGAGCAGCGCCGGGGCGCCGAGCCGGGCCCAGGGGAACCAGGCGCCGGCGGTCCCCTGGGCATCGGTGCCGGGCACGATGCGGACGTCGACGCGCTCGTCCACGTCCACCGGTACCGTCTCGGCGATCAACAGACCACCCGGCAGCAGCAGTTCAGCCAGTCTGCGGAGCAGGGCGTGCGGGTCGCCGCCGATGCCGAGGTTCTCGTCCAGGATCAGGACGGTGTTCCACCGGCCCTCGCCGGGCAGTGGTTCGAAGACCGACCGCCGCAGGGCCTGCCCTCCGAGCCCGAGAGTGTGGGCGACGGCGGCCTCGCTGATGTCGATGCCCAGTGCGGTCCGGCCACGGGCGGCGAGTTCCGCGACCAGTCGTCCCGGTCCGCAGCCGACGTCGAGCACGGCGCCCTCACACAGGTCCAGGATCCGCAGGTCCGCGGCGTCGGCGGGCGCGCACCACCGCTCCACGTCCAGGGGCAGCAGCCATCCGTCGCTGCGGCGAAGGAAGAGCGGTCCGTGGCCGGCTCGGAGGGCGTCGGCGTAGGGGTCGGCGGACCAGCCGTGTTCCGCGGTGTCGCGCGCTCTCAGCTCGTGTGCCGTGCTCATCGGCGGGCGACCGGCCGGAGCCGGGACAGCTCTGCGGCGAAACAGCCGTGGGGCGCCGTGGCGGCGACCGCTTCGGCGTCGGCGGCGGTGTCGACGTCCCGCAGGCACGGCAGGTCGCGCACGCGCAGGCCCGCGGCGACGAGCCGTTCACGCTGTACGGTGCCGGTGGCGGGCGTCGACATCGGGACCCCGCGCAGCAGCTCAGGATCCGGGTCGGCCAGCCCGAGCGCCCAGAAGCCGCCGTCCTCGGCCGGACCGAAGCAGGCGTCACACCCGTAGCCGTCGAACCCCTTCCCGTCGAAGTCCACGGTGAGCAGCTCCGGTGTCACCTGCGGGGTGTCCATACCGATCAGCAGGGCCGGACCGTCGCAGCCGGCGAAGGCCGCCGCCAGCCGCTCGTCGAGGCCGCCGGTGCACTGCGGTACGACGTCGAAGCCGGGTGGCAGCCAGGGTCCGGTCTCGCCGTCGAGGACGAGGACCCGGCGCCGTGCGGGTGCCGTGGCCACCGCTCGCAGGGTGTCCGCGAGGGCCGCCTCGGCGAGCGCCGCGGCCTCCTCGGGCGTGAACGGCGGGGTGAGCCGGGTCTTCACCCGTCCCGGTCGGGGCTCCTTGGCGATGACGAGCACAGTGGTCATCGGCGGGTCCCTTCTCGCGCTTGCTGGGCGGTCGCTGCGGGGGTGACGGACTGCTCTGCCAGGACGCGGCTCATGTCCCACACCGCCTGCCAGGTGCCGCGCCAGGTGCCGGTGCCCTTCGAGGCACCGGCGCGCGGCAGATAGGGGACGTCGTGCTCGGTGACGCGCCAGCCCGCGTCGGCGGCCCGCACGACCATCTGCAGGGGGTAGCCGCTGCGCCGGTCGGTCAGGCCGAGGGCGAGCAACGCCTCGCGGCGGGCCGCCCGCAGCGGGCCGAGGTCGTGCAGGCGCAGGCCGGTACGGCGGCGCAGCATCAGCGCGAGCGCGAGGTTGCCGGCCCTGGCGTGTACGGGCCAGGCGCCCCGGCCCTGCGGTCGGCGCCGCCCGAGCACCAGGTCGGTCTCGCCGCCCCGCACCTCGCGCACGAGCGGCACGAGCAGGGCCGGGTCCAGCGAGGCGTCGCAGTCACAGAAACACACGATTGCGGCCGTCGCGGCGGTCAGCCCCGCATGGCAGGCGGCGCCGAAGCCACGGCGCGGCTCGTGAACGACAGTGGCGCCGAGTTCCCGGGCGATGTCGGCCGAGCCGTCGGTGGATCCGTTGTCCACGACGACGGCACGCCAGCCGGACGGGATGCGGTCGAGCACCCAGGGCAGGGCTTCGGCCTCGTTCAGACAGGGGAGGACGACATCGACGTCCACAGGTTCGGAAGAGGTCATCACGCTCTCACCCTACGAACGCGAATCGCACGTAACGGACATCGGTTCCTTACGAAACGCGGACGTCCGTGCCTGTCGACGGCCGGAGGGCGACCTCGGAGCACGCGCGGTGCGAGGCTGGCCGTATGCAGCAGCAGCCGTACGAGCCGTCGGCGGACAGATCCGTCGGTGGCGACAGAACCGGTCGCGGGGGCCGGGCCGCCCGCGTCCTCGTTGTCGACGACGACCCCACGGTCGCGGAGGTCGTCTCGAGCTACCTGGACCGCGCGGGATACGTCGTGAACCGGGCCGGGGACGGGCCGACCGCGCTCGCCGGCGCCACCGTGCAGTGGCCGGACCTGGTGGTGCTGGACCTGATGCTGCCCGGCATGGACGGGCTGGAGGTGTGCCGCCGACTGCGCAGCCGCGGCCCCGTGCCGGTCATCATGCTCACCGCCCGCGGCGACGAAGACGACCGCGTCCTGGGGCTGGAGGTGGGTGCGGACGACTACGTCACCAAGCCGTTCAGTCCCAGGGAACTGGTGCTGAGGGTGGAGTCGGTCCTGCGCCGCACACGGCCCACCGCGGGCGAGCGCCCCCTGGACGCGGCCGGCCTCACCGCCGACCCGGCGGCGCGCCGCGCCACCAAGAACGGCACCGAACTCGCCCTCACCCTGCGCGAGTTCGACCTGCTCGCGTTCTTTCTCCGGCATCCGGGCCGGGCGTACAGCCGCGAGGACCTGATGCGGGAGGTGTGGGGCTGGGACTTCGGCGACCTTTCGACCGTCACGGTCCACGTCCGACGGCTGCGCAACAAGGTCGAGGACGATCCGGCCCGGCCCCGACTGATCCAGACGGTGTGGGGGGTGGGCTACCGCTTCGATCCCGCCGGCCCTTCCGGCCCTTGCCGTCTTTCTGGCTCTTCCGGCCAGGGTGAGGAGTGAGCATGCGCGACTCCCTCCTCATCGCCCTGTTCGCCTTCCTCGGTGCCGGCGCCGCCGGGCTGCTCGGCGCGGGAGCACTGTGGCTGCTGCGCCGCCGCTCACTGACCACCGCACTGGCCGTGGTGGCCGCCGTCGCCGTGACCGCGATGCTCGCGGGCACACTGGCCGTGGCACAGGCGATGTTCCTGTCCGCGCACGACCTGACCGTGGTCACGACGGTGGTCGCGATGGCGGCCGTCGTCTCCCTGGCCACCGCGCTGCTGCTGGGCCGCTGGGTGGTCGCCCGCAGCCGCGCACTGACCCTCGCCGCCCGCTCCTTCGGCGACGGCGGCGACTTCACGGCACCCGAGGGTCCGGCCACTGCTGAACTCACCGCGCTGAGCCGCGAGTTGGAGGTCACCAGCGCGAAGCTCGCCGAGTCCCGGGAGCGTGAACGCATGCTGGAGTCCTCCCGCCGGGAACTCGTCGCCTGGATCTCGCACGACCTGCGCACCCCGCTCGCGGGCCTGCGCGCCATGTCCGAGGCGCTGGAGGACGGGGTCGCCGCCGACCCCGACCGCTACCTGAGGCAGATCCGCACCGAGGTCGAACGCCTCAACGACATGGTCGGCGACCTCTTCGAACTCTCCCGCATCCACGCCGGCACCCTCGCCCTCGCCCCCGCCCGGATGTCGCTGTACGACCTGGTCGGCGACGCCCTCGCGGGAGCCGATCCGCTCGCCCGGGAACACGGGGTGAAACTGGTGGGCGAGCGCATCGAGCCCGTCCCGGTGGAGGTGGACGGCAAGGAGATGAGCCGTGTCCTGGGCAACCTCCTGGTGAACGCGATCCGCCGGACACCCGCCGACGGGACGGTCGCCATCGCCGCCGAACGCTCTCCCGAGGGGGTGGTGCTGTCGGTGACGGATGGATGTGGCGGCATCCCGGAGGAGGACCTGCCACGGGTCTTCGACACGGGCTGGCGCGGCACGCACGCACGTACCCCGCCGGCCGGGGCGGGCCTCGGGCTCGCCATCGTCCGCGGGATCGTGGAGGCCCACCGGGGCCGAGCCGCCGTACGCAACATCCCCGGCGGCTGCCGCTTCGAGGTGACGCTGCCCGCGGCCACAGCGTGAGCGGGGGCCCGGCGAGTGCTCACTCACCGCGCAGCCGGACCGCCGCGAACTCCCGCATCCCCTCCGCGAACCCGGTCTCCGGCTTCCAGCCCAGCTCGCCCCGCAGCCGGGACGAGTCCGCCGTGATGTGCCGGACGTCCCCGAGGCGGTACTCCCCGGTCACGACGGGATCGGGGCCGCCGCAGGCGGTGGACAGGGCCCGCGCCAACTCCCCGACGGTGTGCGGTTCTCCGCTGCCGGTGTTGTACACGGTGAGCGCGCCGACGGCCGTATCCGCCTCCAGCGCCACCGCGTTGGCGGCCGCCACGTCCCGTACGTGCACGAAGTCCCGCCGCTGCCGGCCGTCCTCGAACACACGCGGGGCCTCCCCCCGGGCGAGCGCCGAACGGAAGAACGAGGCGACCCCGGCGTAGGGAGTGTCCCGGGGCATCCTGGGCCCGTACACGTTGTGGTAGCGCAACGACACCGCCGCCCCGCCCGTCGCCCGCGCCCACGCGGCGGCCAGATGCTCCTGGGCGAGCTTGGTCGTGGCGTATACGTTCCGCGGATCGGCCGGGGCGTCCTCGGCGACCGGCCCCGGCGACAGCTCCTGCCCGCACACCGGACAGCGCGGTTCGAAGTGCCCGGCTTCCAGATCGGTGACGGCCCGCGGCCCCGGCCGCACCACCCCGTGCCGCGCGCAGGTGTAGCGCCCCTCCCCGTAGACCACCATCGATCCGGCCAGCACGAGCCGTCGCACGCCTGCGTCCGCCATGGCGGTGAGCAGTACGGCGGTGCCGAGGTCGTTGCGCGAGACGTACTCCGCCGCGTCGGCGAACCCGGTGCCGAGCCCGACCATGGCCGCCTGATGGCACACGGCGTCCACACCGGACAGGGCGCGGGCCACGACCTCCCGCTTGCGCACGTCCGCTTCCGGGGCGTCGCGCACGTCGAAGACGACGGGCTCGTGCCCGCGCGCCTGAAGCGCCTCGACGACATGGGACCCGATGAACCCGGCACCGCCGGTGACCAGTACGCGCATGCGCCCACGGTAGGACGGCACCTCGCCACACCCCAGGAGCGCGCCGACCACGTCACGGGTCCGTAAGACAAGGCGCAGACCCCGGCGAGAAGAAGCGGTCTGTACCCGGTCCGGGCCGGGCAGGGCAGGGTCGGCACCGTGATCGCGGGCAGCAGGTCGCGCTCGCCGGCCTCGGCCATCGTGAACCACGTGGGTGGCGGGCGCACGACGAGCTGCCGGCCGGAGGCTCCGTGCGGCCGTGCGTCGAAACGGGACAATTCGCGATTCCCGCGAGACGCTGCCGCCGGGGCGGCGCGCAGTGCCGCCTCCCGAACGTGTCCGCCCGCCGTACCGGGAGCCCGCCATGGCAGTACCACCCGCCCCGTCCACCGAGGACGGTTACCGCTTCGACGACCTGCGCGCACTCTTCATCAACTGCACGCTCAAGCCGTCCCCTCACCTCAGCCACACCCAGGGGCTCATCGACAAGAGCCGGGCGATCATGGACTCGCGGGGGGTGACCACGGAGCTCGTCCGCGCGGTCGACCAGGACATCGCACCTGGCGTCTACCCGGACATGACCGAGCACGGCTTCGCCACCGACGCCTGGCCGGGTCTGTACGAGCGGGTGATGGCCGCGGACATCCTGGTGCTGGCCGGGCCCATCTGGCTGGGCGACAACAGCTCCGTCACCAAGCAGGTCATCGAGCGCCTGTACAGCTGCTCCAGCCTGCTCAACCCCCAGGGCCAGTACGCCTACTACGGGCGGGTCGGCGGCTGCCTGATCACCGGAAACGAGGACGGTGTCAAGCACTGCGCCATGAACGTCCTCTACAGCCTGCAGCACCTGGGCTACACCATCCCGCCGCAGGCGGACGCGGGCTGGATCGGCGCGGCCGGGCCCGGTCCCTCGTACCTGGACCCCGGTTCGGGCGGCCCGGAGAACGACTTCACCAACCGCAACACCTCCTTCATGACCTGGAACCTGATGCACCTGGCGGCCCTGCTCAAACGCGCGGGAGGCATCCCGGCCCACGGCAACCAGCGCTCGGAGTGGGACGCCGGCTGCCGGCCGGGGGCGGACAACCCCGAGCACCGCTGAACGCGACGGTGCGGCGTAAGGATTCCGTCATCACCTGCGGGGTGTGGGACTGCCGCCCGCTTCCGTTGAATGGGGCAGGACAGAGGGACTCCCGGAAGGCGAGGCGGGGATGGGGCGCTTGTGGAAGGTACTGACCAGGCCGTTGATCATCGCGGTACTGGTGGTGGCGGTCGCCGGAGGAGGCTTCGGGCTGTACTGGTTCCAGCCGTGGAGGCTGTGGCAGGACGAGGCCGTCGAGGAGGCCCTGCCCCAGGTGGTGGAAACCTCCGCACCTCCTGCGGCGGCGCCCTCCCAGACGCCCGCCACGCCGGCCGGACCACAGACGCTGGCGAGCGGTGAGCTGATCAGCCACGAGCACACGACATCGGGCACCGTGAAACTCGTACGGCTGGCCGACGGCTCCCACATCGTCCGGCTGGAGAACCTCGACACCAGCAACGGCCCCGACCTGCACCTCTGGCTCACCGACGCACCGGTGAAGGAAGGGACGGCAGGCTGGCACGTCTTCGACGACGGGGAACATGTCAGCCTCGGCAAGCTCAAGGGCAACAAGGGCAACCAGAACTACGCCCTGCCCGAGGACGTCGACCCGGCCCGGTTCAGCAGCGTCAGCATCTGGTGCGACCGGTTCGACGTCTCCTTCGGTGCGGCCGAACTCGTCCATGCCTGACAGGCCCTGACGGCACCGGCTCGGTCAGGGCTGCCAGATCTTGTATCAGAGCGGGAGATCGTCAGGGAGCACCCGAAACGCCTTGTGGCGGCCCAAGGGGCGTACGGCCCGGACGTCACGTCGGTCGAGGGTGAGGATCGCGTCCGTGTCGTAGTCGGCAGCAAGCGCCACGTTGACCGCGTCAGCGAGGTCGAGGTCCAGCGCACGGTAGCGGACACGGACGGACTGGGCGGCGCCCAGGTGGTCCTCCGTGATCTCCGGCATGACGACACGTCCCCGGCTCATCCAGCGCCGGAGGTCGTCGACCGCACCGAGGGCGGCCACCCTGCCGAGCTCGCGCGTGGCGACGTGATCCAGTTCGGCCAGCAGCAGCGGGGACATGACCAGGAGGCCGGCCGCCAGGGTGGCCTCGTTCGCCGCGGGGCCTGCAGCATTGAGATGTGGCACGCACCGCTGTCGACCGTTGTTGCCCGTCTCGGATTCGTCACAGCACCCCGGCCCCGCCCGGCCTGCGCTTAGGGTGGAGCCGGTACGTCCGTCACCGTGAGAGGTCTGTGATGCCCGAGCTGCCCTCGGACCCCGCTGTCGCTCAGTTCGGCCTCCAGGGGCTGCGCCGCATCAGCGTGCCCGCCTCGTACGGGACCGTTCCGGCCGCGGCCCGCGCCCACCTCGCGCAGGTCGGTGTGCCGCTGCACGTCGGCCCGTACTTCATCGCGGCGGACGACACCGACGGGCCCACCCTCGGCATGTACACCGGACACCGCGGCGTCGCCCTGCAGGGCGACTGGGCGGAGTGGGTGCGCATCGGCACCGACCGGCTGGCGCACCTGTGCGTCCGCACCGACGGCTCCGTACGGGCCGTCTTCCTCGGGAGCGGCGAGGCCGCCCTGTTCGTCAACTCGGACGTCGCCGCCTTCACGCACTGCGCCGCCGCCCTGGACCGCGCCCTTCCGGTGATCGCCGCCTCCGAGGGGCTCCAGGCGGCCGCCGAGGCGTTCGCCGCGCTGGTCCGCGAGATCCGGCAGATCGACCCGCAGGCCGTCACCGACCGGGAGAACTGGTGGTCGCGGGTGCTCGACGACGTCCGCCACACCCTCAACTTCCCCTTCTCGTCGGCCTTCGAGTACGTCGACGAGGACGGCGCCAGGCAGATCATCACCGCGCAGGCCGGTCCTGGCCGCCTGCACCCGGAGGAGCAGCTGTGGCAGCGGCTCTCCTCCGCCGGGGTGGAGCCCGAGCAGGTCCGGCGCGTCTACTGCGAACTCCAGCCGTGCATGATGCCGGGCCACTACTGCGCCGCCTGGCTCCAGGCCGTCCTCCCGCACGCCGAGTTCACGCACAGCTTCGACTACGGCGACACCGCGGAGTCCCGCGAGGAAGGCCTCAAGGAGCTGATCACGCACGCCGCGCAGCAGGCCCGGCAGGCTCAGCAGTGACGCGCGGCCCGGGTGCCGCGGGAACGGAGGTGGGTTCATGACCGCCGGTCCCGCCCCGCGCTGGTCCCGGCCCGCCTCCGGGCGGGAGCCCGCCGCGGCCGCCCTGCTCTCCTGGCTCGGCGACCCCCGCGCCCCCGGCCTCGCCGTGATCACCGGCTCCGAGGGCAGCGGCAAGTCGAGGCTCCTCGCCTGGCTGATCGGCCACGGCACCCGGCCGGGCACCGTCGGCGAACGACGCATCCACGGGTTCGTGCCGCTGCCCGGCCTGACCGCGACCACAGCCGCCTGGATGCTCGGCGAGCAGTTGTCGATCGCCGCCCGCTCCCCGGGCGACCTGCTGGCCGCGCTCGCCGCCGACCGGCGCCGCACCGTCGTCGCGCTGCCCGAACTGCACTCCGCCGAGCAGCCCGGCCCGCTCGCCGAGCTCGTCCTGGACCTCGCCGCCCTGGAGCACGTCCGGGTACTCGTCGAGGTGCGCTCCGGTACGGAGTGGGCGCGGGCGCTCACCGCCGGGCCCTGCGCCCTCATGGACCTGGACGAGCCCCGGTGGACCGACGAGGCCCGCCGCGCGTCCTGGGACGCGGCCCACCCCGTCGGCCCGGCCGGGCCCGCGGGGCAGGATCCGGAGCCGGAGGTGCCGTTCGACCTGGACGATCCGGCCTCGGTCTGCGCCGCCGACCCCTGGGACGTGACCACCGCGTACGAGCGCTCCGAGGAGAGCCATGGCGGACTGCGCGCCGCCTGGCTGCGGGCCGGGGCCTCCCTGACCCGCGAGCAGCCGGCCGCCGAACGCGCGCTGGTCCTCCTCGCCGCCCTCGGTGACGCAGGTGATCCGCGGCTGCCCGCGGCTCTCGACTCCCTTGCGCGCGAGGCGTCCTGGTCCGTCGTCTGGCACCGGGTGCGGGGCGACGTCACCCCGCCGTGGCCGGGCCCGGTCCGCTCCCTGGTGGCCGGCAGCGGTCCTCTGGCCGGGCAGCTCGTCGTCGCCGACCATCAGGGCACCGTGCGCGTCCTCGACGCGGAGAGCGCCCGCCCCGCCGGACGCCTGCCGCACTCCGCGCCCGGCGTCCGCGCCATCGCCGAGCACGGTGACGGCACCGTCGGCGTCCTCGACGAGCACGGCGTCCTGTACACCCAGCGCGCCGCCGAGTCCGCGAGACGCACGGGGCTCGCCGCCCTCCTCGACGACGGCCCCTCCGAGCAGGAGCAACTTCTCGACGCCGTAAGGGAGTACACGCAGCCCCGGCGGGAGACGGCCACCGCGCTGACCGGGGCCGGGGACCGTGTCGTCCTCGGTGACTCCGCCGGAACGGTGCACGTGGTGGGCGTCGGCGCCGAGCCGCGCACCGCCGCCCTGCACCGGGGGCGCGTCACCGCGGTCGCCGGGACCGCCCTGCCCGTCTCCGCGGAGGGTGACACCCTCACCCTGCTGTACACGGGCGGCGCCGACGGCACCGTACGCGCATGGGCCCCGCACACCGACCCCATGCCCGAGCCGGTGGCGGCCCGCAACTGCGCCGTCAACGCGGTGGCGGTGGCGACGGCCGGGGGCGGGCTCGTCCTCGCGATCGCCTGGGCCGACGGCCTCGTCGAACACCGGGCCCTGGACGACGACCGGTTGCGCACCTTCCATCCCGGCAGCCAGGCCCACGCGCTCGCCTTCACGGCGGAGGGGGACCTGGTGGTGGGGACGGACGAGGCGCTCGTACGCATGCGGGTGCGGTGACGCTGCCACGCGGTGAACGGCGGACGCCCCCGTGGCACCGGCCACTTGGGGGCGCGCCGGACCGCCACGGGCGACGCGTCTGACAGCCGTCCTCCGTTGTGCTCCGCGAGTCCTGCGCGCTGTGCCAACTGCCGTGCCATCACGGCCGGATGGGGCTCCTGTCACAGAACCGTGACCCGTCCGGGTTTTCTCTTGTGCACCTGACAATCGCCCCGTTGACTGGAAGGCAGGAGAGGCGGTAGTCGACGGGGGACGGAGCGCGCGGCCATGGGTCTGGTACTGCCGAGCATCATCGACGAGGCACTCGACCTCATCGGGGTCAGCTGGCCCAACGTCGACGAGGACGACTACTTCGAGATGGCCACGTCCATGCGGGACTTCGCCGAGAAGTTCGAGGGTCACGGCGGCGACGCGGACAAGGCCGTGACCCGCATCCTCGGCTCCTCCGAGGGCTGGGCCGTGGAGTCGATGCAGAAGCACTGGTCGCACGTGAAGACCCGGCACCTGGAGAAAATACCCGAGGTGGCACGGCTGTTCGCGGACGCCTGTGACGCCGTCGGCCAGATCATCCGCGGTATGAAGGTCAAGGCGGGCGTCGAACTCGGTGTCCTCGCCGGCACCATCGTCGCCGAACTCGCCGCTGCGCCCGTGACCCTGGGCGTCTCCGCCGCGGTCGCCGGCGGTGAGATCGCGCTGATGCGCACCATCGTGAAGCGGCTCGTCGACGAGGCGGTCGACCAGATCGTCGACGCGCTCGTCGCGAAGGTCACCGAGCCCGTCACCGGCAAACTTCAGGAACTCGTCTCGGACATGGTCCTCGACCTCGCCGAGGGGGCCTTCAACCCCGGTGACAAGCCGGGCGGCATGAAGCTGGCCTCCGCGGGCGACAGCGGGGACAGCGGCGGCTCCGGCAGCGGGGGCAAGAAGACGGTCATCGACCACGTCGAGTTCGAGGACGGCGCCGGCAAGGTCTCCCGCCACGGCAGCGACATGGGCGGCCAGTCCGGGATCCATCTCGGCAAGTCGAAGCACGCCTTCGGCAGGACCAAGGGCAAGGACACTTTCACCCAGCCCTTCGACGCCATCCTCGAGGGCGCCATCGACGGCATGGAGAAGGCCGTCAAGAAGGTCAGCGACCACGTCACCGACACCATCCCGGACCGTGTGAAGGCGGCCTCCCGGCATCAGAAGCGCAAGGACCGCGACGTCGGCGACGAGGCCGACAAGGTCGACGTCAAGAAGGCCAAGCGGGACGGCGACACGCCCATGTACCTGCTCAGCGACGACGGTTCGATACGCCAGCTGCACCACGACGGGACCACCAGTCCCGTCCCTCACAACGACTCCTCCGGCGTGAAGAACGTCCTCGGCGACACGGCCTGGTACCCGTGGAACCACAAGGACGAGAAGCAGCGCAAGGACAAGCCCGGCAAGGGTGCGACGGTCGACTCCAAGAAGGTCGCGCCCGGCTCCACCGAGCTGGCCCGCGCCACCCAGCTCGGCCGCTACGCCAACCGCACCGAACGCCCCGGCACCTACGTCACCGGCGGCAACTACGCCTCGGCGCTGTACGACGACGGCAACGGGAACCGGTTCATCCTGGTCGGCGCCAGCGGTAAGGCGCACTCCGAGCGCTCCATCGGGCACCCGCTGATAAAGAAGGGCCACGAGGGCAACGTCAGCCATCTCTACACGGAACGAGAGCCCTGCCAGAAGAATCCCAAGTGCGACAAATATCTCGCGCGGGAATTCCCCGACCACCTCGAGGTCAGCCACAGCGCGAAGTACGACCAGTCCGAGAAGGGGCCGGACGGCAAAGAGCTCACCAAGTACAAGAAGGACCGGGAGCACCGCGCCTACGTCCAGTGGCTGGAGGACCAGTGGGACAAGCACGGGGTCGCCGGCGGACGCACTGATACATTGATGAACCTCTCACCCTCGGACAACAAGTTCGTTCCGTAATCCGTCCACTGGAAGTTTCACGGCGACCCCAGCGCCGCCGAGTTCGGAGTTCCGGCAGTGCTTTTCGACGTCACCCGAAGCGAACTCGTCGACATCTTCGGCGAGGACCGGATCGCGACCATCCCCGCCGCCGCCTTCCCGCCCGCCGCCGCGGACACCGAGGGCGCCCGCCTCCTCCAGACCGTCGGCGCCCCCACCGGGACGCTCACGCTGCGTGAGCCCGACGCGTCGGACGGCCTGCTGGCCCTCGTCCACGAAGTCGTCCACATCGAGGACTTCGAGGACGCCGCGGAGGGCGCGGGCGACTGGCCCGTGATCGGCTGGCTGCTCAACGCGCACCTCGCCCTCGACCCCGTGTCCGGCAAGGTGTACGCCTTCGACCCGGACGAGGAGACCGTGCAGGAACTCCACACGGACGCCTCCTCCCTGGTCCAGGTCACCGTCCGGTTCCAGCGCCTGCTCGAGGAGTTCGTCTTCAGCGGCGACGACGAGGAAGCCGAGTTCGAGCGGCTGGACGGCGAGGTCGACCGCATCCGCGAGGAGACGAGCAGCGTCGACCCGCTGCCCTTCCAGGACGACGAGACCGTCTGGTCGGTGGTGGGCGACGAGATCGCCATGGGCCAGCGCTTCACGGGCGACAGCCCGGCAGCCCGCTCGCTCCGCGGCTGAGGTGATCGCAAGCGGCATGTTCGCACCGCCCCGTCCACACCCTGTGGGGCGGTAAGACGCCTCGGAGGACTTCGTGGACGCCGTGCTCGGTCAGGTGGGACGCCTGCCGAGCCGATGGCGCGAAAGCCGGCATCGTCGCGAAGGACGGTCAGGCCGTCGGCATCCACGGGTCCACGTCTGAGTGCTGGACCCCGGTCGCGACGACCGGTCGGGCGCCGGACGCCCCCCGGCTCGGGAGTCGAGCCGGGGGGCGTTCGGGTTGGTGGGGGGTGGGGTCAGGCGATCGTCCACTTCTGGTTGGCGGCGCCGGTGCACGTCCAGATCTGGAGGCGGGTGCCGTCGGCGGCGGAGTTGCCCTGGGTGCTCAGGCACTTGTCCGCGCCGACGTTGGTCAGGTCGTGGGCGGAGGTGTAGGTCCACTGCTGGGCCTTGGTGCCGTTGCAGGTGTAGAGCTGCACGGGCGCCCCGTCAGCGGTGGAGGCGGCGCGGACGTCGAGGCACTTGCCGAGGGCGCGGACGGTGCCGTCGCCGCCCAGGGTCCACTTCTGCGCGTCCACGCCGGTGCAGTCGTGCAGCTGGATCGGGGTCTCGTCCGCGGTGGAGGCGCCGGCGACGTCGACGCACATGCCGCCGATGCCCTTGAGGGCACCGGTCCGGGTGGTGCCGCCCCCGGAGTTGCCGCCGGAGGAGCCGCCGGAGGCGGAGACGCGCACGTAGTCGATGGTCATCGTCTGCGGGAACGCGGTGGCGGCGTTCGGGCTGCCCGGCCAGTCGCCGCCGACGGCGAGGTTGAGGATGAGGAAGAACGGGTGGTCGTAGACCCACTTGTTGCCGTGGACGTCGGCCGGGGTGCGGGTCTGGTAGGCGGTGCCGTCGACGGACCAGGTGATCGACTGGGGGCTCCAGTCGACCGCGAAGACGTGGAAGCCGTCGGCGAAGGCCGCGCCGCCCGGGAGCGCGTACGGGGCGCCGATGCCGCCGCTGCCGGAGTAGCCGGGGCCGTGGATGGTGCCGTGGACGGTGCCCGGTTCGTAACCGACGTTCTCCATGATGTCGATCTCGCCGCTGTTGGGCCACTGGGCCGTGCCCAGGTCGTTGCCGAGCATCCAGAACGCGGGCCACATGCCCTGACCGCGGGGGACCTTGATGCGCGCCTCGAAGTGGCCGTAGGCCTGGGTGAAGGTCCTGGCGGTGTTGAGGCGCGCGGAGGTGTACTGGCAGGTGCCGTACCAGCACTGGAGGCCCGTGTCGGTGTTCTTGCGGGCGGTGATGACGAGGTTGCCGTTGCCGTCGAGGGCGGCGTTGTCCGTGCTGTTGCGGTAGTACTGCAGTTCGTGGTTGCCGTTGCCGGAGCCGCCGGTCTCCAGCGTCCACTTGCCGGCGTCCGGGGCGCTGCCGGCCGCGCCGTTGAACTCGTCGGACCAGGTCAGAGCGGTGGTGGCGGCGTCGGCCCGGTGGGCAGACGGTCCCGTCGTGATGAGGGCGAAGGCGGCGGCGACCGCGGCGGAGACCAGCAGGACTAGCCCGCCGAGTGACCACCGGCGTGCGCGGTGAGCGGCCATGACTGAACACACCTTGTCTGTGGGGAAGTTCCGTGGGGGGTGGGGTGGGTCGTGGGGGGGTGGGGGGTGGGTCGTGGGGGGAGCCCGATGCTACGGACGGCCGACGGTGCGGCCAATTGCCCGGTTCGCGTTTCAACTGGCTCTGACCTGCGATGACTCGGAGCCCTAAGGGCGCGGCCTGATCACTTAATGAGCGTTTAAGGCCGGCTTAAGCAAGCAGGGCGATCCGGGTGCCTGTCCGAGGGTGCCGGGCGTCCGGGACCGTCCGAATCGCCATGTGGCCTTCGTCTCGATTCCGCAGTCCCGGCGCGTTCGTCGGCATCTCGGCCGCCCGTGGCGACGGCAGCCTCGCACACGCGTCGAGGGAGGTCACAGGCCTGTGACCGGAAGCGCCCGACGACAACACTGTGGCCCGGGAGAGCAATATCTGCCTTTGCCGAGTGAGAAATCGAAGCGGCTCACAAGGAATATTCCCGTTGCCGCAGACGACGGTCGCATTATTCACCGCACAGCGTCGGTCACAACGTGCTACTGTCGAAGTCAGTTGCAGGTGTGGTTGCCAGAAGATTTTTCCGACGGCTGATCATCACGGCGACACGGAATCCGCACAGGGCGTATTCCTGGCACCGTCTCCGAAGGAGAAACAAAATGGCTACTGGCACCGTCAAGTGGTTCAACGCCGAAAAGGGCTTCGGCTTCATCGAGCAGGACGGCGGCGGCCCCGACGTCTTCGCCCACTACTCGAACATCGCCGCGCAGGGCTTCCGTGAGCTGCTGGAAGGCCAGAAGGTGTCGTTCGACATCGCGCAGGGGCAGAAGGGCCCGACGGCCGAGAACATCGTGACCGTCTGACGCCGGCACTGCCGCACACTTCGCAGCTGGAGCCCGCACCTCGGGGTGCGGGCTCCAGCTCGCTTCTTTCCAGGGCAACTCAGCCCTGTATTTCCGGCTCGTTCTCGCAATTCTCTGCGCCTTCACTGCGCTGCGGAAATTCCTTGATACGTGCCTGCATCGAGGAAGGTCCCGCATGAATCGCTCCCGCACAACCCGCACCTACGGCCGCTTCGCAGGAAGCGCTGCCTCCGGCCGCTCCGCCGCTCCGCGCCGTTCCAACGGTCGCGGAAACCGGCAGGCCGCGCAGGCGGAGTTCGCGCTGCCGAAGACGATCACGCCCGCGCTGCCGGCCGTCGAGTCGTTCGCCGAACTCGCCCTGCCGGCGCGGTTGCTGGCCGTACTCGGTCAGGAAGGGGTGACCGTACCGTTCCCCATCCAGGCGGCGACCCTGCCGAACTCCCTGGCCGGCCGTGACGTACTCGGCCGTGGCCGCACCGGTTCGGGCAAGACCCTCGCCTTCGGCCTGGCGCTGCTGGCCCGTACGGCGGGCCGGCGGGCCGAACCGCGGCAGCCGCTGGCCCTCGTCCTCGTCCCCACCCGTGAACTCGCCCAGCAGGTCACCGATGCGCTCGCCCCGTACGCCCGCGCGCTGCGCCTGCGGCTCGCCACCGTGGTCGGCGGAATGTCGATCGGCAGGCAGGCGGGTGCGCTGCGGACCGGCGCCGAGGTCGTCGTCGCCACACCGGGGCGGCTGAAGGACCTCATCGACCGGGGCGACTGCCGACTGGGGGATGTCGCCGTCACCGTCCTGGACGAGGCCGACCAGATGACCGACATGGGCTTCATGCCCCAGGTCACCGCCCTGCTCGACCAGGTGCGCCCCGACGGCCAGCGGATGCTCTTCTCGGCCACCCTGGACCGCAACGTCGACCGGCTGGTCCGCCGCTACCTGGTCGACCCGGTGGTCCACTCCGTCGACCCGTCCGCCGGTGCGGTGACCACGATGGAGCACCACGTACTCGAAGTGCAGGACGCGGACAAGCACCGAACGACGACCGAGATCGCGGCGCGGGACGGCAGGGTGATCATGTTCCTGGACACCAAGCACGCGGTGGACCGGCTGACCAAGCACCTGCTCGGCAGCGGTGTCCGCGCCGCCGCCCTGCACGGCGGAAGGTCCCAGTCGCAGCGCACGCGGACCCTCACGCAGTTCAAGGACGGCCACGTCACGGTCCTGGTCGCCACCAACGTCGCCGCCCGGGGCATCCACGTCGACAACCTCGACCTCGTCGTCAACGTCGACCCGCCCGCCGACCACAAGGACTACCTGCACCGCGGGGGCCGCACCGCCCGCGCCGGCGAGTCCGGCACCGTCGTCACCCTCGTCCTGCCGCACCAGCGGCGCGACATGAGCCGGCTGATGGCTTCGGCCGGCATCACCCCGCGCATCACCCCGGTCCGGTCGGGCGAGGCGGAACTGAGCCGCATCACCGGCGCTCGGACCCCGTCCGGTCTCCCGGTCGTCATCACCGCCGCACCGGCCGGGGAACGCCCGCGCCGCGCGGCGTCGCCGTCCCGGTCCCGCCGGGGCCTCACCGGCCAGGGCCGGCCCGCCGGCGCAGGGGTGCGCCGTAGGGCGCAGCCGCGGTCCGGCGTCGATTCGGCTGCCTAGTAGGCCGGGGGCCGTCCGGCGGATCAGCCGGAGACGGTGGGGTCCGACACGCCCACCTGGGCTGCAGGGTGCCGCCGGTTTCCTGCGACTTCATCCGCCGGACAGCCCCTGGTGCCGCGCCCGAACCGCGGTGGTGGCCCTGGGGCAGCCGGGTCGCCCAACCGCCCAGCCCCTATCACGGGAGACACCCTTGACTTCGGTTCAGACGCGGCACCGCATGGCGGACACCGCCCCCACCACCATGGTCGACGACAGCGAAGCGTACGGACCTCGGGTCTGTGACGACATGACCGTCGAGGTGGCTCTGGCCGTCATGGCGGGGGCCCGGGTCGAGTACCTGACCCTGTGCGACGGGGACGACCAGAGCACGGGCCTGATCACCCTGGCCCGGCTCGCCGCCCTCCGCGGCAGTTCCACGTACACGGACCGGATCCGTCTGCGGGACGTTCCGCAGGGACCGCTGCCCACGCCGGGCGCGCGCCCCGGCGACACCGGTGAGTACAGCCGGGTCCCGGGCGTACCCGCCCCCTGCCGCTGATCCGCCACGCCCCGCACAGCCCGTTTCCCCTTCCCCCTGTCAGATCTCCCCTGTGAGGCATCATGCGCTGTGTCATCGCCCGCTATCCGTTCGACCTGACCCAGAGCGGAGTGCTCGCCGCCATGAAGGGCGTCAAGCCCGAGCTCATCACGGGTGAGTCCGTGACCATCGGCCGGCGCCGCTACCCCGTCAAGCAGGTGGGCCAGGTGATCACACGGCAGGACCGCCGTGACTTCACCGCCGGCGAAGTCACCCGGGCCATGGCGCGCCTCGGCTTCACCTGCCACGACCGCCCGGAGACCGAGCCCGTGGAGGTTCCCTCCCCGCCCCGGATCGCGTCGGCACCGCTCGGCGGCGCCGGCCACGTGGTGTGAGCACAGGCGGACAACCGCCTCAGGAGCCCGGTGGGGGCCCTGCCGACGCGCTCCTGGACCAGATGGAGCTCAAGTACGTCGTCGACGACGAGGGTGACCTCGCGGCGCCGTGGGAGCAGTTCCGTACGTACTTCATGTTCCGCG